>NZ_JASGKZ010000002.1:0-373081 GCF_047600385.1 Gordonia sp. (in: high G+C Gram-positive bacteria)
CGTTCAGTTACTATTGCTAAGGTTCATGGGAAACACGATAGAATCCGAACAGCACCTCGTGGTGATGCGGTGCAGCCAGCCCTCGAAGGTGCCGGGCTTGTAGTCGTTGAGCGAGCGGAACACCCGGATGAACGTCTCCTGGGTGAGGTCCTCGGCGTCGTGCTGGTTGCCGGAGAGCCGGTAGGCGAGGCGATAGACGCGGTCGGCGTGCTCGGCGACCAGCTCCTCCCACGACGGCATCAACGTCCGGTCCCCCGTCGCGTCGAACCCTGCGGTTCCCGCGAACGGCGACGGGACGGCGTCGTTCTGCTGAGGTTCCTTCACCGGTCTGCTCGACCCCTTTCCGTAGGCTGGTGGGTCCGACGCCCGACACGTCGCCGCTGTTCCCAACCCTGACGAATCACAGCCTCTCCCATGCCCTTGTGGTACCGCTGTTACCCGGCTGAGTGTTTGCTGAGGATGCGAGTCGTGTCCGATCCGGTGTGCCGATGTCACGCGCGGAGACCGACCGTGGCACCCTCGTCTGCATGAAGGACAACTCCGGAAGCCGGTCGCGTTCGGCGGCCGCGCTGGCCGCGTACGCCGATGCCGCGATCATGGAGGACGATGCCCTGCAGGCGGCCCGGGCCCGTGCCGAGGAGCTCGGCGCGTCCACCGTCTCCCCCGCCGCCGGAGCCCTGCTCTCGCTGCTGACCCGGATCGCCGACGCACAGCACGTGGTGGAGATCGGCACCGGAGTCGGCGTGAGCGGGCTGTGGCTGCTGGCCGGCATGCCCGTCGGCGGCGTGCTCACCACGATCGACCCCGAACCCGAGCACCACGCGGCCGCCCGGCTGGCGTTCGCCGACGCGGGCATCTCCCCCAGCCGCACGCGGTTGATCACCGGTGCGCCCGCCGACGTGCTGACCCGGCTGGCCGACGACTCGTACGACGTCGTGTTCATCGACGGGGAGCTGCTGAAGCTACCCCGACTTCGTCGGCGAGGCGATCCGCATGCTGCGCGCGGGCGGCGTGGTGGTGTTGAACAACGCCTCCGCCGACGGCACCATCGCCGACCGGAAGGCCACCGATCCGCGGACGCTGGCCGCCCGCGAGGCCGCCCAGGTGATCGCCGACGACGATCGACTCATCCCCGCGGTGATCCCCGTCGGCTCGGGCCTGCTGGCCGCGGCGAAGGCCCGCCCCCCGGAGTAGAACCGACCCGCTCCGCGGCGTGGGACCTCCGCACGCAGCCTCACACGTCGCTCCCTCACACGTCGGTGGAGAAGCGCACCCCGTTCTCGGGGATCCGGACGCCGGGCCACACCCGGGCGCCGCGCAGCAGTTCGCAGCGCGCGCCGATGTGCGCGTCGTCGCCGATGACCGTGTCGCGGACCAGCGAGTTGCTGCCGAGCCGGGCCCGGAAGCCGACGATGCTGCGTTCGACCACCGCGCCGGCCTCGATCACGGCGCCGTCGAAGATCACCGCGCCGTCGAGCCGGGCACCCGCGCCGATCTGCGCACCGGCGCCCACCACGGTGCCGCCGATCAGCACCGCGCCGGCGGCGACCTGGGCGTCCTCCTTGACCAGCGCCTCGCCGCGGGCGCCGCCCAGCGCGGGCGACGGCGCGATCCCCCGCACCAGGTCGGCCGAGCCGCGGACGAAGTCCTCCGGGGTGCCCATGTCGCGCCAGTACGCGCTGTCGACGTGCCCCTGGACGTGCCGCTTCTCCGAGAGCAGGCGCGGGAACACCTCGCGCTCCACCGACACCGGCCGGCCGGCCGGGATCTCGCCGATCACGTCGCGGTTGAACACGTAGGTACCGGCGTTGATCTGGTTGGTCGGCGGATCCTGGGTCTTCTCCAGGAACGCGGTGACGCGACCGTCGGCGTCGGTGGGCACGCAGCCGAAGGCGCGCGGATCGCCCACCCGGACCAGGTGCAGGGTCACCTCGGCGCCGGATTCGCGGTGCGTGGCCAGCACCTCGCGGACGTCGGTGCCGCCGAGGACGTCGCCGTTGAACACCAGCACGGTGTCGGCGGTGAGGACGTCGTAGACGTTGCGGATGCCGCCGCCGGTGCCGAGCGGCTCGGTCTCGGTGACGTAGGTCAGCTGCACGCCCAGGTCGGAGCCGTCGCCGTAGTACTCGGCGAAGGTCTCGGCCTTGAACGACGTCCCGAGCACGATGTCGGTGACGCCCGCATCGCGGATACGCGAGATCAGGTGCGTCAGGAACGGCTGACCGGCCGTCGGGAGCATCGGTTTGGGCGCCGACAGGGTGAGCGGGCGCAGGCGCGTGCCTTTGCCGCCCACCAGGATCAGGGCTTGGACGTCAGGAGCCACGGGACACCTCTTCGTTGACGGGATTCTGCTGAGCCGCACGCAGTTCGCGCTGTGCGGCGGCGACGGAGATCGCCGAACGCACGGCCAGCCCGGCCTTCAGCGCCCAGCGGACCGGCGCCCAGGCCGGACCGGTGTGCCGGTCGGCGAGGAAGCGGTAGGCGCTGTCGTGGTGCGCCGGAATCATCTTCTCGGGGTGCCTGGACACCGAGTGGCTCTTGGCGTGCACGGCCTTCGCGGTGGGGACGAAGACGTTCAGCCAGCCCGCCTTCGCCAGCCGGTCGCCGAGGTCGACGTCCTCCATGAACATGAAGTACCGGGTGTCGAAGCCGTCGATGCTCTCGAAGGCGGTCCGGCGGACCAGCAGGCACGAGCCGGAGAGCCAGCCGACGGGACGTTCGGTGAGCGCGGCGTCCTCGTTGCGGTAGGCGACGGTCCACGGGTTGTTCTTCCAGATCGAGCCGAGGACCGCGTGGCCGGTGCCGTGCGTGAGGTCGGGGACGCGGCGGGCCGACGGGTAGACGGTGCCGTCGGGCTCGGCGATCAGCGGCCCCAGCGCCCCGGCGCGCGGCCAGCGCTCCGCCGCGGCGAGCAGCTCGTCGAGGCAGCCGGGCGACCACTCGATGTCGGGGTTGGCGATCACGAGGAACTCGATCGACGGATCCACCTCGGCGATGCCGCGGTTCATGCCGCCGCCGTATCCCAGGTTGCCGCCGGTGTGGACCAGCGTGACGTGGTCGTGCTCGGCCGCCGCCTGCTCCGGGGCGCCGTCGTCGCTGCCGTTGTCGGCGATCACCACCCGCACCTCGCGGGAGGTGGCGGCGGGCAGGGTCCGCAGAAAGTTCTTCAGATAGTCACCGGACGAGTAGGTCACGGTCACCACCGCGATCGCGTCGTTGCGCTCGGAAGTCACCCGGACAGCCTAGGACATGCCGCCGGGAAAACCGCCGGAGAGAGATTCAGGACACGATGCCGGCCGCGTCCGTCGCCGGGTCCGCCGCGAGCGCGTCGGTCAGCGCCGCCCGCCAGTCGCGCAGCGGTGTCAGACCCGCCGCCGTCCACGACCGCGGCGACAGCACCGAGAACGCGGGCCGCGGCGCCGGCCGCGGGAAGTCGGCGGTGGTGCACGGCCGGACGCGGGCCGGATCGGCCCCGACGCCGGCGAAGACGGCGCAGGCCAGCTGGTACCAGGTGGCGCTGCCGCCGCCGGTGGCGTGCAGCACCGCGCCCGCCGTCGGATCGTCCCCGGGTGTCCCGGACCCGGCCCCGACCCGTTCGACCAGCTCCCACAGACCCGCCGCGAGGTCGCGCGCATAGGTCGGCGAGCCCCGCTGATCGTCGACGACGGAGATCTCCGGCCTGCTCGCCTCCAGCCGCCGCATGGTGCCCACGAAGTCGGGCGACCCGGCGCCGCCGGTGTAGACCCAGGAGGTCCGCACCACCGTCGTCGCCGGATCCGCGGCGAGGGCGGCCCGCTCCCCGGCGAGCTTGCTGGCCCCGTACACCGACGTCGGCTGCGTCGCCTGGTCGAGGTCGTCGGGTTCGAGCGGCTCGGTGTGCGTCCCGTCGACCGCGAACACGTAGTCGGTGGAGATCTGGATCAGCCGCGCCCCGGCCGCCGCGGTGAGCGCGGCCAGACGCGCCGGACCGGCGGCGTTGAGGGCGTAGGCGCCCTTCCAGTCGGTCTCGGCGTCGTCGACGGCGGTGTAGGCCGCCGCGTTCAGCACCACGTCGCCGGCCCGCAGGTCGGCCAGGCCCGCCTCCACCGAGTCGGAGTCGGTCAGATCCATCTCGCGTGAGCGGTGACACCGCAGACGGACGTCGGCCGGGGCGACGGACTGCAGCGCGGTCCCGAGCTGCCCCGCCGCGCCCACGAGGTGAACGGTGCGCTGCGACATGGCTCCATGGTGCCGCAGCGGCCCACGGCGCGTACAGCGGGGCGGACCGTCGACGATCGGATCACTTTCCGGCATCCGCGGCGTTGCGCGCGAGGTACGGTGCGCCGCGACCATCTAATGTGGAAACACACTTGTCACGTCTGCGCCGTTTCGGTGCGCGTCCTCACGCGCGGCGCGGGTACCGGACGACCGAATCGAAGGGATCGCGCGGGGTGGAACAGCGTCGAGATGGCCGGGGTCGGCCGACCGGATCGCGGGCCGAGTCCGCCTCCGGCGGCCAGCGGCGTCGTCCCCGCCGGCCCCGTGCCACGGACGAGGCCGCCGACGGCGCCGTCGCCCGGCGGCCGAAACCGGCCCGGACCCCGCGCAGCACCCCCGTCTCCACCCGCGAGCGCGGCGGGAAGCGCGCCACGTCCGCCGAGATCCACGCGCGCCCCCGGCGCCGGGAGCACGACGCCGCCGCGGTCGTCCCGCCCCGCGACCGGCGTCCCCGCGGCGCCCGCGCCCCGCGCCCCGCGACCGGCGACCGCGGCGCCTTCCGGCGCACCCGCCACGGCGGCCTCCGGGATCTGCTGCCGATCGGCCGGCTGCTGGCCGCACTGCTCGCCGTCGTCGTGCTGGTGGGGACCGGGATCGGCTGGAACAAGGTCGTCGAACCTCAACTCGAGCGTCACCCTGCTCGGCGGCCTCGGGCTGGGCGGCGGCTCCGACGGCGCCCTGGACATCCTGCTGGTCGGCACCGACTCGCGGCAGGACGCCAAGGGCGATCCCCTCACCCCGGAGGAGCTCAAGTGGCTGCGCGTCGGCGACGAGGTGACCACCTCCACCGACACCATCCTGCTGGTCCGCATCCCGAGCGACGGCTCCGCGGCCACCGCGATCTCCATCCCCCGCGACTCGTACGTGGAGGTGCCGGGCATCGGCAAGAGCAAGATCAACGCCGCCTACGGCGCCACCCGGGAGAGCGTGCGCCGGACCCGGGTGGAGGCCGGCGTCGACGAGACGAAGGCCGCCGAGGAGGGCACCAAGGCGGGACGCAAGGCGCTGATCGGGTCGGTCGCCGACCTCACCGGCGTGACCGTCGACCATTACGCCGAGGTCGGTCTCCTCGGATTCGCGCTGCTCACCGACGCCGTCGGCGGGGTGGAGGTGTGCCTGAACGAGCGGGTCCGCGAGCCGTTGTCCGGCGCCGACTTCCGCAAGCCGGCCGCCAGAACCTCGACGGCGGCCAGGCCCTCAGCTTCGTCCGGCAGCGCCACGGTCTGCCGCGCGGCGACCTCGACCGCATCACCCGCCAGCAGGTCTTCATGGCCTCGCTCGCCCAGAAGATCCTCTCCACCCAGACCCTCACCGACCCCACCAAGCTCAACGAATTGGAGAACGCCGTCTCGCGGTCGGTCGTGATCGACGACGGCTGGGACGTCCTCAAGCTCGCCGAGCAGCTCAAGGACCTCAGCGGCGGCGACGTCAAGTTCACCACCATCCCGGTGGTCACCGACCAGGGGTGGAGCGACGACGGCACGCAGAGCGTCGTCGAGGTGGATCCGAAGCAGGTGCGCACCTTCGTCGCACGTCAGCTCGGCATCAAGTCGACTGACTCCGACGGACGCGGCGCGATCACCGTCGACGTCGTGAACGCGGGCACCGTCGACGGCCTGGCAGCCAACGTGTCCGGTCTGCTCACCGCCAAGGGCTACCAGGAGGGCGAGACCTCGTCGCGGCCGATGAACGAGTTCGACTCGATCGTCTTCGCCCGCAACAAGGACAGCGACGCCGCCAAGCAGCTGGTGACCGATCTCGGCGGCGGCATCGAGATCCGCGAGGACTCGTCGCTGCCCGGTGACAAGCTGCGGGCCGTGCTCACCAACACCTACTCCGGCCTGGGCGCGATCTGGAACACCGGCAGCCAGGGCGAGAACGCGAACGACACGTCGTCGTCGACGTCGGCCAAGAAGAGCGAGGTGAAGGCGGCGCCGGCGATCCGCGCCGACACCGACGGCCCGGTCTGCGTCAACTGAGCCTCCCGGCGCACGTGGATATAGTGGGGATCACGTTCGGTCCGGTCCGCGAACCATCAGGGGGAACCAATGGTGTTCAAGAAGTTCACCAGCCAGCTCGTCGACATCATCGAGTGGCTCGACGACTCGCGCACCACCCTGGCGTGGCGCTTCCCGCGCTACCACAACGAGATCAAGAACGGCGCCGAGCTGATCGTGCGGGAGGGCCAGCGGGCCGTCTTCGTCTACCGCGGTCAGCTGGCCGACGAGTTCGGGCCCGGCCACTACCGGCTCACCAGTGAGAACCTCCCGGTCCTCTCCACCCTGCAGGGCTGGAAGCACGGCTTCAACAGCCCGTTCCGCAGCGAGGTGTACTTCCTCAACACCCGCCCGGTCACCGAGCTCCGCTGGGGCACGGCCAACCCGGTCACCATCCGCGACCCCGACTTCAAGATGGTCCAGGTCCGCGCGAACGGCATGTGCGTGATCCGGGTGGACGACGCCGCGGTCTTCCTCCGCGAGGTGATCGGCACCGACAGCAACGTCGATCTCGACGAGGTGCAGGAACTGGTCCGCCGGACCATCACCCTCGCGTTCTCGGACATGGTGTTGCAGACCGGCCTCGGCGTGCTCGATCTGCAGGGTCGCCAGGTGGAGCTCTCCGAGCAGTTGAAGGACTTCGCCGATCCGCGCATGCGCGAATACGGTCTCAAGGTCCAGTCGATCATGCTCAACGTGACGCTGCCCCAGGAGATCACCGACGCGATCACCCGCGGCGTGGCACGCGGCGTCGAGGAGCAGGGCTTCCTCGATCAGGTGACCGACATGCAGCGCTACCAGCAGGGCAGGCTGGGCGATGCGATGGTCGCCGGCGCCCAGAACCCGGGCGGCTCGTCGGTCGGCGACTTCCTCGGCGCCGGGATGGGCATGGCGATGGGGCAGCAGATGGGCGGCATGGTCGCCGGCCCGCAGGCGCAGCAGCCTCCGCAGCCCGTCGCCCCGCCCCCGATGCCGACGGCCGTGCAGTACCACGTCGACCAGGGCGGCCAGGCCGCCGGCCCGTTCGCGATGCCGCAGCTGCAGTCCATGGTCGCCGCCGGCCGGCTCACCGCGCAGACGGTGGTGTGGACGCAGGGCATGGCCGGCTGGACCCCGGCCGGTCGGGTCCCGGAACTGGCGGCGCTGTTCGACGTTCCGCCGCCGCTGCCGCCGCAGGGCCCGCCGCCCATGCCGCAGTCCTGACCCGGACGACGAACCATGGTGCAGACCTATCCGTGCCTGCAGTGCGGCGCCAATCTGGCCTTCGATCCGGCCACCGGGGCGCTGCTCTGCGGGAGCTGCGGCTTCACCCGGCCCGTCGAACAGGCCCCCGACCGGGAGGTGGCGAGCCACAGCCTGCTGCGACATGCCGGCGCGATCCACGGATGCGCGGCCTGCTGGGCGCGGCCTCGCTCGCCGACGCCGTCTACGAGATCACCTGCCAGAACTGCGGCGGGACCACCACCTTCACCGGCACCCTCACCGCCACCAAATGCCCGTTCTGCGCGACCCCGATCCAGCGCACCGACATCCACGACGCCCCCGACCGGCTGAAGGTCGACGGCGTGCTGCCCTTCGCGGTCTCCGGCGAGCTGGCGCACGCGCAGGTGGACGCGTGGATCGACTCGCGCTGGTTCGCCCCGACCGAGTTCAAGAAGTACCGCGAGGTGGGCGCGCTGAGCAGCGTGTACATGTCGTACTTCTCGTACACCACCGACGCGGTGAGCGATTACGTCGGCGAACGCGGCCGCCGCTACACCGTGACCGTCGGCTCCGGTGAGAACGAGCGGACCGAGACCCGCATTGACTGGACTCCGGTCCGCGGGCGCGTCCACAGCGCGTTCCGGGACGTCCCGGCGCTGGCGAACTCGAACCTCGACGGCGGGCGGGTCGAGGCGCTCAAACCGTGGCCGCTGGAGCAGACCCGGCCGTTCACCACCGAGTATCTCGCCGGGCACCTGTCGAACACCTACGACCGCGGGCCCGAGGAGACCTTCGCGCTGGCGCGGCGGGAGGAGATCGATCCGACGATCGACGCGCGGGTGCGCCGGGACATCGGCGGCGACGAGCAGCGCGTCCACCGCGTCGACTCCATCTTCGACCCGCTCGACTTCCGCTATCTGCTGATCCCGCTGTGGCTGTTGACCGTGGTCTACGCCGGCAAGCCGTTCCAGGTGTACATCAACGGCGTCACCGGCGAGGTGCAGGGCCAGCGCCCGTACAGTGTCGTCAAGATCGTCGCCGCGGTGATCGGCGTCCTCGCCGCGATCGCGGCGGCCTGGCTCCTCGTTCGAATGGTCGGAGGCTGACCGAAACCATGAAGTTCCTCATCGTCGTGCTCGTCGTGCTGGTGGTGCTCGCCGCCGTCGGCTGGCTGGTGGCGCTCGCCCGAAACAGCCGGAAGGTGCGGTCCGGCGATGCCGCTCTGCTCGAGCTCTATCCGGGTCACGACACGAGCGGCGTCCCGGAGTCGTGGGCGCGCGGGCACGACCCCGAAGCCCGCCTGCATCGCCGGATGCGGGAGTCCCTCGCCGCACTCCGCGGTTCCCCCGACGTCGACGTCGCATACCTCGACACGCGGGTGCAGCTGGAGCTCGCGGCGGGCGAGCTGGACCGTCGGCTGATCGCGTCCGCACTCCTCCGCGTCGAGCAGAAGCAGCAGTTCCTCGACCGCGCCGAGACCGCGGTCCGGTCGCTGGAATCGGTCACCTCGACGATGATCGCCGGTCACGCGCCCGCCCCCGCCGAGGTCGACGCCGCGCTGAAGCGCTTGCAGGCATGAGCGGCACGACGATCACCGGCACCGTCCTCGGCGCGGTCGGCGATCCGGCGCGCCCGCTGCTCACCTACTACGGCGAGCGGCAGCGCATCGGCCTGTCCGCGGCGACGCTGGAGAACTGGGCCGCCAAGATCGGCAACTATCTGCGCGACGAGGCCGGGCTGTTCCCCGGCGACGGCGTCGTCGTCGACCTGCCGGAGCACTGGCAGAGCGCCGCGGTGCTGCTCGGCGCCTGGTGGGCGGGGTTGCGCGTCGACCTGCCGGACGCACCCGGCGGCGCGTCGCCGGACCCGGACGCCCGGGTCGTGTTCACCACGCTCGACGGCATCGACCGGCATCCGGACGCGGAGGAGCTCGTCGTCGTGCCGCTGGATCCGTTCGGCGGGCGGGTCCCCGGGCTGCCCGCGTTCGCGAACGACTTCGGCGACACGGTGCGCCCGCACGGCGACCGGTTCTCCCCCGGCGGCGCCGGTCCCGCGGCGCTCGGCGACCGTTCCGTCGACGAGGTGCTCGCCGCCGCGCGGGCGGCGGCGCAGGCCGACGGCATCACGCCCGGCATGCGGGTGCTGTCGTCGCGGCCGTGGGGCACCGCCGACGGCGTCGTCGCCCATCTGCTGGCTCCGCTGACCGCCGGTGCCGCGCTGGTCTGGGTCGACCCCGCCGCCGGCGCCGACCTCGCATCGATCGCCGAGACCGAGAAGACCGGCCTCGCACTCGGGTGAGTGCGAGGCCGGTCTCGGCGGTGTCCGGGCTCGTGCCGAGCCCGCGGATCAGCGCAGGAGCTGACGCGCCATGACCAGACGCTGGATCTGGTTGGTGCCCTCGTAGATCTGGGTGATCTTGGCGTCGCGCATCATGCGCTCGACCGGGAAGTCGGTGGTGTAGCCGGCGCCGCCGAACAGCTGGACGGCGTCGGTGGTGACCTCCATGGCCACATCCGAGGCGAAGCACTTGGAGGCGGCGCTGATGAAGCCCAGGCCGGTCTCGCCGCGCTCGGCGCGGGCGGCGGCGGTGTAGACCATCAGGCGCGCGGCCTCCACCTTCATCGCCATGTCGGCGATCATGAACTCGACGCCCTGGAACGAGCTGATCGTCTTACCGAACTGCTTGCGGTCCTTGACGTAGGCGATCGCGGCGTCGAGCGCACCCTGGGCCACGCCGACGGCCTGCGCGCCGATGGTGGGACGGGTGTGGTCGAGGGTGGCCAGCGCGGTCTTGAAGCCGGTGCCCTCGTCGCCGATGATGCGGTCGTCGGGGATGGTGCAGTTCTCGAAGTACAGCTCCGCGGTGGGGCTGCCCTTGATGCCGAGCTTGTGCTCCAGCGGGCCGACGGTGAAGCCGGGGTCGTCCTTGTGGACCATGAACGCGGAGATGCCGTTGGCGCCCTTGTCGGGGTCGGTCACGGCCATCACGGTGTACCAGGTGGACCGGCCGCCGTTGGTGATCCAGCACTTGGAGCCGTTGATCACCCAGGTGTTGCCGTCCTTGCGGGCGCGGGTCTTCATCGAACCGGCGTCGGAGCCGGCCTCGCGCTCGGAGAGGGCGTACGACGCCATCGCCTCGCCGGAGGCGATCGACGGCAGCACCTTCTGCTTGAGGGCGTCGTCGCCGGACAGGATCAGGCCCATGGTGCCGAGCTTGTTGACGGCGGGGATCAGCGACGCCGACACGTCGACGCGCGCGACCTCCTCGATCACGATGCAGGCCGCGATCGAGTCGCCGCCCTGGCCGTCGAACTGCTCGGGGACGTGGATGGCGTTGAAGCCGCTGGCGACGAGGGCCTCGCGGGCCTCCTCCGGGAAGCGGGCGTTCTCGTCCACGTCCTTGGCGTGCGGGGCGATCGCCTTCTCGGACAGATCGCGGATCGCCTCGCGCAGAGCCTGATGCTCCTCGGGCAGCTGGAACAGGTCGAAATCGGGGTTGCCGAAAGCCATTGTCATCTCCTCTTGGCACGCAGTGCCACACTTGGGCCGCACCAAGTTCACCACGTTCGACGACGACGGGTCAACGTCTTGGGAAAACTCAGCGGAGAAAGAGCCCGTTCCCGACCTCGCCGTCGATCCCGCCTCCCCGCGTCTCCCTCTCCCCCGTGCCTCCCTCGCACCTCTCCGCCCCCGGCGCCTCCCGGTCGCCCGCGCTGCGCGGCGCCCCGTCCGACGGCTGAGCCGCGCCGCGAACGACATGAGCGGCGCGAGTCGAAGCCTCCGCGGCTCGGGTGCCGACGACCCGATGGTCGGCCGTTGCGAAATGGCGGGCCACGAGGGAGATATGCCCTCGTACGCCGATATCTCGCAACGGCCGACCGCGGAGTCGTGCCGTTCGGGCGGCGTCGTTCAGACAGCGGCGTTCGGGCGGCGCTGTTCAGGAGTCGGCGAAGGCGGCGAGCCGCGCCAGCTCGTCGGCGAGCGTCTGTGCGGTGACGCCGGAGTCGCCGCGGCTCATCCGGCGCAGCAGATAGTTGTGCACCCCGGTGACGGCGGCGGCGTACGCGACGATCCGGGTGCGCGGTATCTCCGGCCGGACCCGGCGCAGATAGTCCTCGAAGAGCCGCTGATAGCGCGACGACATCACCAGTTCTCGATCGCGCAGGGTCCGGACCTGCGAGACCACCAGGTAGCGCCGCTCGGCGAACTCCCGGTCGGACCAGAAGTGCGCGAAGACCAGGCCCGCGCCCGCCGCGACGGCCTGCCACGGGTCCAGGTCGGCCTCCGCCGCGGCATCGAGATGCGCGGCGACCAGGTCCAGGAGGGATTCGTGGTCGGCGAAGATCAGGCCCTCCTTGGAGCCGAACTGCCGGAACAGGGTGCGGCGCGAGCTCCCGGCGGCCGCGGCGACGTCGTCGACGGTCGTCGCGTCGTACCCCTGCTCGGCGAACAACCGGATCGATTCGACGACGACGCGCCGCCGCAGGTCCGCCGGGTCGTCGTGGGTCTGATCGCTCACGGCCATGGGTGCCAGTATGGCGCATGGCTCCGGCACCCCGTGCCACCCGCCCTGCGTTCCGCCGAAGGCGCACAACGGCATCGGGCCGTGCCCGAGGCGTGCGACTAGCCTCGTCGTCGTGAACCTCCTTCTTCTCTCCTGGGGCGCGGGCGCCCTCCCCGAGTTCCTCGCGAAGCACACCGGGAAGGCACCCGCCGACGTCCGACTCGGATTCCTGAACGACGCGGTGCTCCCGTTCTCCGAGGAGGAGTTCGCCTCGATCGAGCCCTACCGGCTGCGCGACCTGGGATACCGGCCGACGACGATCACCGCCCGGGACGTCCCCACCGCCGCCGAGTTCGCCCGGGTCCTCGACTCGCTCGACGCGCTGTACGTCTGCGGCGGCGAGACGTTCGTGCTGATGGACCACCTCCGCCGGAACGGGCTCGCCGACGTGCTCGTGGCGAAGGTCCGTGACGGCCTGCCCTACGTCGGGCTCTCCGCCGGTGCGGTGATCGCCGGCGCCAGCATCGAACCGGTGTCGCTGATGGACGATCCGACCACCGCGCCCGAGCTCACCGACCACCGCGGTCTCGGGTTCGTCGCCACGTCGATCGTCCCGCACGCCGACGGGAAGATCGAGATCTTCCCGCCCGAACTGATCGACCGGGTCCGGGAGACCTACGCCGACCGGTTCGACCTCGTCTTCCTGCCCGACGACCGGGCGCTGCTGGTCTCCGACGACGAGGTCGCCCTGATCGCCTCACCCTGAATCGCCCCCGACTGCATCGCCCCGCCCTGAGTCGGCCGGCCCCGACCGCGGTGTCCGGCCCGGCGAGCACCCGTGATCGACGGCGACCGAGGTGCCAGAATGGACCGGTGAGAGTTCCCCGCGTCGTCGCCCGCATGAACAAGTACGTCACCAACCCGATCCAGAGCCTCTGGGCTCCGCGGCTGGCCCCGTGGGCCGTGGTGGAGCACGTCGGTCGCAGATCCGGCACCCCGTATTCCGCACCGGTGCTGGCGTGGGTGTCCGGCGGCCGGCTGTCGATCCCGCTGGTCTACGGCGCCGACAGCGACTGGGTCAAGAACGTGCTCGCCGCCGGGGAGTTCACCCTGGTCCGCGGCGGTCGACGACTGCGCATCGCCGGTCCGCGTATCCTGCCGTCGGACTCCCCCGACGTGGTCGGCCCGGCCAAGTTCGTCGGCCGCCCGTTCGAGGGCGTCCTGTTCGGCCGCGTGGCCGGGAACGCCTCGTGACCGCACTGCTCGACGACTTCGCCGTCGACGAATTCACCCACGACGGCATCACGCACCGCTACTACCGGCTCGGCAGCGGACCGGCCGTGGTCGTGATCGAGGAGATCCCGGGCATCACGCCGAAGGTGATCGAGTTCGCGCGGCGGGTCGCCGCCGTGGGCCTCACCGTCTACCTGCCGTCGCTGTTCGGCACCGACGGCGCCTCGCCCGCACCCGACGGCGTCACCGATCTCCCGCGCGTCGGCGCGACGATGGTCAGGTCGCTCACCAAGGTCTGCGTCTCCCGCGAGTTCACCGTCTTCGCGACCGGGCAGAGCTCGCCGGTGGTCGTCTGGCTCCGGGCGCTCGCCGCCAAGGCCCACGACGAGTGCGGCGGACCGGGCGTCGGCGCGGTCGGCATGTGCGTCTCCGGCGGTTTCGCGCTGGCGATGGCCGTCGACGACCGCATGCTCGCCCCCGTCCTGTCCCAGCCGTCGCTGCCGTTCGGGATCTCGCCGGGCCGCCGCCGGAACATCGACATCAGCCCCGACGACCTGGCGAAGGTCAAGGTCCGCTGCGCGAAGGGTCTGCAGGTGATGGGCGCCCGTTTCGAGGGCGACATGATGGTGCCGAGCTCACGTTTCGAGTTCCTCCGCGAACAGCTCGGCGACGCGTTCCTCGGCGTCGACCTGCCCGATTCGGCGGCCGCTCCGGAGGCGTTGATCCCGCCGCATTCGGTGCTCACCGAGCACCTGATCGACGAACCGGGTCAGCCCACCCGCGACACCCTGGACCGGGTGCTCGACTTCTTCCGCACCAAGCTCGGGGTCGCCGAGTGAGCGAACCGCTGTTCTCGGTGCTCGACGATCCGTTCGGTTCCGCGCTGCGCGGGCGGCACCGCGGGTTCGCCCGCGCGCACGGCACGGCGATCGCCTATCAGCCGGACGTCTCGGTGTTCTTCGCGCACCCCGCGGTGCTCACCGACGAGGCCTACGCCGATCTCGCGGCGCTCGCCGGCCCCGGCGGCACCGTCGGACTGCGCGACCGCACCACCCCCCTCCCCGACGGCTGGCCACTGCTCGCGACCTACGAACTGGTGCTCTACACCGGTGAGGACGTGGCCCCGGCCGCCGATCCGGAGCTGGTCGAGCTCACCCCGGACGACGTCCCGGAGATGACCGCCCTGATCGAGCTCACCCGGCCCGGTCCGTTCGCGCCGCGCACCATCGAACTGGGCGCCTACCTCGGCTACCGCGACCCGGACACCGGCAGACTCCTCGCCATGGCAGGCGAACGCGCCAAACCGGACGGTTGGACCGAGATCAGCGCCGTGTGCACGCACCCGGAGGCGCGGGGCCGCCGGCTCGCCCGCCGACTGATCGGCGCGGTGGTCGCCGGGGTCCGGGAGCGCGGCGACCTCCCGTTCCTGCACACCACCGTCGACAATCCCGCCTGTGCGCTGTACGAGCGGATGGGCTTCGTCCGGCGCGACGTGATGCCGCTGGAGATCGTGCAGATCCCCGGCCGGTAGCCCCGGACGCATCGGTTCCCCGAGAAGAAAGGCCGCGATGTTCGATCCCCGCACCCTGTCCCGCCCGATCGTCGGCGCCCCGATGGCCGGCGGCCCGTCCACCCCCGCGCTCACCGCGGCGATCAGCGCCGCCGGCGGTTTCGGCATGCTGGCCGGGGCGTATCTCTCGCCGACGGCCCTGCGCGACGAGATCGCCGCCGTCCGCGCCCGCACCGCCGCCCCGTTCGGGGTGAACCTGTTCGTGCCGGAGGAGATCCCGTTCGACGCCGAGGCCTTCGAACGCTTCCGGGCCGAGCTGCTTCCGCTCGCCGAACGCCGCGGCGCGGTCCTCCCCGAGTCGGTGCCCTACACCGACGACCGGTTCGACGAGAAGGTCGAGGTGCTCCTCGACTCCGGCGTCGCCGCGGTCTCGTTCACCTTCGGGGTGCCCGAGCCGCAGGTGTTCGCCGCCTTCGCCGAGCGCGGCATCGCCACCGTCGCGACGGTCACCGGCCCCGTCGAGGCCGATGTCGCCGTCGCCGCGGGAGCCGCCGCGCTCTGCGCTCAGGGCGTCGAGGCCGGCGGTCACCGCGGCACCTTCCACATCCTGAACGACGACCGCGAGATCGGCGCCCACGACCTCGTCACGCAGTTGAGCAGGCTCGACGTGCCCCTGATCGCCGCAGGCGGGGTCGGGAGCGCGGCCGACGTGCGGTCTCTGCTCGATGCGGGCGCCGTCGCCGTCCAGGTCGGGACCCTGTTCCTGCGTTGCCCGGAGGCGGGGACGCGCCCGGCGCACCGGGCCGCGCTCGCCGATCCGCGGTTCACCGAGACCGTCACCACCCGCGCCTATTCGGGCCGTCTGGCCCGCGCGCTGGTCAACGACTACGTGCGCTCGTACACCGCGTCCGCACCGCCGGTCTATCCGCAGATCAACGCTCTGACCGGCCCCTTGCGCAAAGCCGCGTCCGACGATCCGGAGGTGATCAACCTGTGGGCGGGCACCGGCTGGCGCGGAGCTCGGGAGATCCCGGCCGCCGAGGTGGTCGCGGCCCTGGACCCGCGGAGCTGAACCGCCCGCGATCCGGCGAGCCCGAGTATCGACAGGCCCCGGCCACGCGACGGTGAGGCTTCGACACGCCCTCCTCACTGCGTTCGGCGACCGGCTCAGCCATCGGCTGGTCGGACCGGTCGCCGTCGGGTGATCGGACCGGTCCTCGGCGGGAGCGGTCTCGACAGAGACCCGGATCGAGCGGAGCCGAGATCTCGACCAACGAAGGGGCTCGCTACAGCGCGCCCCGGAACAGGCGTCCGGAGCGTGAGTACTCGTCTCGACGACGAGAGCGCGGCGCGGACGGTTGCTTCTGAGCGCTCCGCAGTCCTTTCCGGGGACGGGTGCTCGATCTCGGGACGGCCACGAGGACTGCCGAAGAAGCAACCGTCCGCGCCGCGCGCCCAGACGAAGCGAGAAGAGCGGGCGTTCTCAGTTTTCGAGCAACGACCGCCGCAGCTTCTCGTCCTTCTCCAGCACCATCTTCTCCAGGCTCGCCTGGAAGACCTCCATCTTGTCGCGGAGGGCGGGCTCGCTCGCGCCCAGGATGCGCACGGCGAGCAGGCCGGCGTTCCGGGCGCCGCCGATCGACACGGTGGCGACGGGGACGCCCGCGGGCATCTGCACGATCGACAGCAGCGAGTCCATGCCGTCGAGGTGTTTGAGCGGGACCGGGACGCCGATCACCGGCAGCGGGGTGGCCGAGGCGACCATGCCGGGCAGGTGCGCCGCACCGCCGGCCCCGGCGATGATCACCTGCACTCCGCGCTCGGCGGCGCCGCGCGCGTAGTCGATCATGCGCTGCGGGGTGCGGTGCGCGGACACCACTCCCACCTCGAACGGCACACCGAATTCGGCGAGCGCCTCGGCGGCCAGTCTCATCACGGGCCAGTCGGAGTCGCTGCCCATGATCAGGCCGACGCGGGGGGCGGGCGGGGTGTTCTCGGTCATGTCGGGCTCCTTGTGCGATCAGCGGAAACGTACAGCGGATGAGTACATCGGGAACGGACGGATCGCTGAGGCCGGCGATCCCGTCCAGGTCGATCAGTCGGCGTGCGGATCCCAGCCGTCGGTCCACACGCCGTGGCTCATCCAGTGCGCGGCGCGTTCGGCGCGCTCCCGGACGTCGTCGAACGATTGTCCGGGCCGTCCGACGACGTTCACGTGACCCACCTTGCGGTCGGGGCGCTCGGATTTGCCGTACAGGTGCACCTTGGCCTCGGGCATCCGGGCCATCAGGTGGTGCAGGCGCTCGTCGACGCTCATCTCCGGCGCGGTCTCGGCGCCCAGGACGTTCGCCATCACCACCGCGTCCGAGCGGGCCGCGGTCTCGCCGAGCGGATAGTCCAGGACCGCGCGCAGGTGCTGCTCGAACTGGGAGGTCACCGCACCGTCCATGGTCCAGTGCCCGCTGTTGTGCGGCCGCATCGCCAGCTCGTTCACGAGCAGTTCGCCGTCGACCGTCTCGAACAGCTCCATCGCCATGTTCCCGACCACGCCGAGTTCGTCGGCCAGGCCGAGCGCCATCTGCTGGGCGCGCTGCGCGGTCTCGGCGTCGAGGCCGGGGGCCGGCGCCAGCACGACGGCGCACTGTCCCTTGCGCTGGACGGTCTCCACCACCGGCCACGCCGCGCCCTGGCCGTGCGGCGAGCGTGCGATGAGCGCGGACAGCTCCCGCTTCATCGCGACCTTCTGCTCCGCCATGAGGACGCTGTCGTCGTACCGCGCGTCGAACACGGTGAGCGCCTCCTCGGCGGAACCGCTGATCAGCCAGACGCCGCGGCCGTCGTATCCGCCGGTCACCGCTTTGAGGACCACCTGCCAGTCGTGCGCCTCGCCGAAGGCGATCAGCGCGTCCCGGGCCGCCGCGCGTTCCCCGGAGAGGTCGGCGAAGTCCGGGATCGGCAGGCCCAGCTCGCCCAGCCGCACCCGCATCCGCATCTTGTCCTGGGCGAACTGCAGCGCCGCCGACGGCGGGCGCACCGCGACACCGCGCTCCTCCAGCGCCCGCAGATGTTCCAGCGGCACCCCTTCGTGGTCGAAGGTGAGGGCCACCGCGCCCTCGGCGGCGCGCAGGAGGTCGTCGAGGTCGTCGTGCGAACCGAGCACGACGTCGGCGCTCACCGCGGCGGCGGGCTCGGACTCCGACCCGGCGAGCACCCGCAGGCACTGGCCGAGCGCGATCGCGGCTTGATGGGTCATCCGGGCGAGCTGACCACCGCCGATCATGGTGACGGTCGGCAGGCCGGAACTGGGCTGGGCTGGCTTCGCACTCACGCGGTCAATCCTGTCATCCCGGGTCGAGGTGATCACATCGCGGCCGAAGAATGCGGTGTCCTCCGGGCCGCGCCGTACACTGGGATCTTGCGTGCCGAATCGCCGGTGCGCCCGAATGCCGCGCCCCAGCCCGGGCCCGGTGAAGACCAGAATGGACACGATGGCCGATTTCACGCCCG
Organism: Gordonia sp. (in: high G+C Gram-positive bacteria); assembly: GCF_047600385.1. Classification (GTDB taxonomy): domain Bacteria; phylum Actinomycetota; class Actinomycetes; order Mycobacteriales; family Mycobacteriaceae; genus Gordonia. Next base: position 18,212 of record NZ_JASGKZ010000002.1, read on the forward strand.
AGCGAATGATGCGCACGGTGCATCAGTTTCTCCGGTTCGCCGTGATCGGCGCGTCCGGTGTCGTGGTGAACATGGCGGTCGCCGTCATCATGAACAAGCTGCACGGCGGCACCGCGAACGCCCAGCACATCATCTGGTCCATTCCCGCGACCGACTTCAATCTCCGGTTCACGGCGCTGGTGTGGATCGTCGCGTTCCTGGTCGCCAACATGTACAACTTCCAGCTCAACCGGACGTTCACGTTCAAGAGCGCCCAGCACGCCTCCTGGTGGAAGGAGTTCTGGCCGTTCCTGATGGTGGGCTCGGTGGCCGCCGCGATCGGCCTGATCATCAAGATCGCGTTGACCAACCCCAGTTCGCCGATCTACCTGCCCGATCCCCCGTTCCACGAGAACGCCGGTCTGGCCTCCCGCGAGTACTGGTCACAGTTGATCGCGATCGTCTTCACCATGCCGGTCAACTTCGTGGTCAACAAGTTCTGGACGTTCCGCGCGGTGCGCCGCCGCCCCATCGTCGAACAGGAAGTGGACCTCGCGCCGGTCGACGCGAAGGACTGAGCGCCGCCCGGCCCGCGGCGCTTACCGCCGCAGGTCCCGGACCGCGGGGGCGTCGTCCTCCCCCTGCGCATCCACGGGTACGACGACGCTGAACACCGCGGGCCGCCGGGCCGCGAGCGAGAGCCGCCCGCCGTCGGCCTCCACCAGGGCCCGCGCCAACGAGAGACCCACTCCCGTTCCGCTGCCCCCGGAGAAGCCGCGCCGGAAGATGTCCGGCGCGATCTCGTCGGGCACTCCGGGCCCCTCGTCGGAGACGGTGATCCGCACGGCCCCGGCTGAACCGAGGTCGTCCACCCGCACCTGAGTGGTTCCGGCGCCGTGCCGCAGCGAGTTGTCCAGCAGGGTGCTCAGCGCCTCGCGCAACCGTCCGGGCCGGCCGTGCACCGTGCGCGGCGGTTCGCCGACCGTCAGTCGCACCGCGCGGTCCTGCGAGGCGAAGGGCCCGGCGAAGTCGTCGATCAGGGTCTCGACCAGCGCGAGCACGTCCAGTTCGGTCCGGGCTCCGCCCTGCGCCCGGGACGCCGACACCAGCTCGTCCAGTTCGCGGGCGAGTCGCTCCACCTGGGCGACGCCCTCCTGCGCCTCGGCGACGACGGCGGGATCCGGGTGCAGCGTCAGCTCGTCCAGGCGCAGACTGATCGCGGTGAGCCTGCTGCGCAGCTGGTGGGAGACGTCGCCGATGATCTGGCCTTCGCGTTCGAGGCGCCGGGCGATCTCGGCGTTGGCGTCGGCCAACGCGGCCGAGACCTGGTCGAGTTCGGCGATGCCGTACTCCGGCCAGGCGGTCGAGAGGTCGCCGCGCGCCATCGCCTCCGCGCGACCGGCGACCCGGGTGAGGGGGTCGGTGAGCCTGCGCGCGGTGAGCGCCGCGATCAGTGCGCCGCCGCCGACCGATCCGGTGATCACCAGGATCAGCAGTCCCACGGCCAGCCACTGCGTCGGCCGGATCTCGCTCCGCGGGATCGACAGCGTCAGCGTGTAACCGGGACCCAGCGTGACCGATTCCGAGATCGGTTCCATCGACGGCCGGGCGCCGACCTCCTGACTTCCCGCCGGGCCGCTCAGCCGCAGGTTCCCCTGGGGCGGGACCAGCAGGTGGAACCGTTCGAGCCGGAGTTCGGACGGTCCGGCCAGGCGGCCGGAGGCCTCCTCGGCCAGCACGTGCTCCGACATCGTCTTGAGCCGGTCGGCCAGGTCGGAGTGCGCGGTGGCCGAGATCCACGACCACACCCCCACGGTGAGCGGCACGCCCAACAGCATTGCCATCGCGGCCAGCGTGGCGATCATGGTCTTGAGCAGGCGGATGCGCACCGGCGGCTACGGGTCGAACCGGAAGCCGACGCCGCGCACCGTCGCGATGTGCTTGCGGCGGCCCGGCTGGTCGTCGCCGAGTTTCCGGCGCACCCACGAGATGTGCATGTCGAGCGTCTTGGACGAGCGCAGATCCGTCGATCCCCACACCTCGTCCATGATCTCGTCGCGGGTCCGCACCTGCCCCGGCGTCTCCATCAGGCAGCGCAGCAGATCGAACTCGCGGTTGGCCAGGGTGAGCTCCTCGCCGTCGACGACGACGCGGCGCGCCCGCGCGTCGAGCTGGATGTCGCCGCTGTCGAGGACCACGTCGTCGCCGCCCGCGCTGCGGCGCAGCAGGGCGCGGACCCGGGCGAGCAGTTCGGCCAGCCGGAAGGGTTTGCCCACGTAATCGTCGGCGCCGGCGTCCAGACCCACCACGAAGTCGACCTCGTCGGTGCGCGCGGTGAGCATCAGCACCGCGAGCTGCGGACGTTCGGCCCGGATCCGGCGGCACACCTCCAGCCCGTCCATGCCGGGCAGCCCCAGATCGAGGATCACCAGGGCGTACGCCCCCGACCGGGCCGCCTCCAGCGCCTCCGGACCGGTCGCGGCGACGGTGCAGTCGTTGCCCTCCCGGATCAGGGCGCGCGCCAGCGGCTCCGCGATCGCCGGATCGTCCTCGGCGAGGAGCACCGCGCGGCTCCCGGTCATCGTCGTCCCCTCTCGTCACTCGGCACGCCGCGCGGCCGCGCGGCGGTGAATCCACCCGTCTGCCGGGCGTCCTCGTCGTCGAGCACCTGCCGGTACAGCAGGGCGTGGACGCTCTCGACCCGCGGGATCGCGGTGAAGGTGAGCGGGTCCTCGGAGGCCGACTGGATCTCCAGCGAACCGGTCCGCAGTATCCGGTCGATCAGGCCGTGCGAGAACTCGACGGTGTTGATCCGGCTGATCGGGATGTCGATCCCCGACCGGGTGAGGATTCCGCTGCGGTGGATCACCCGGCGGTCGGTCACCACGAAATGCGTCGTGATCCACGACGCGATCGGGCGCACCAGCCACCACAGCGCGCCGGCGCCCCACACCGCGCCGAGCGCCACCGTCCCCCAGGTGCGACCCGGACCCGGACCCTGCGCCGTCCACAGCAGACCGAGCGCCAGACCGGCGAGGAGCGAGATCAGCCAGAACATCAGGATCGGCGCGAACAACCCCTTCCAGTGCGGGTGCCGATGCACCACCACCGTCTCGCCGGGCGCGAGGTTCTCCCGCGGATATGCCATAGCGAACAAGGGTAGTCCGCGACGTACGGACCGGTCCTCGGGCTACGTACACTGGAGAGCCGACAGTGCACGTTCGCGAGGAGACCAGGGGCTTCGATGACCTACCCAGAGCAGGACCCACGGCAGACGCCGCCGACGCGGGCGTACAGCCAGGACCCGAACTTCCAGACCGGCGGGTACGAGACCGGACGCTACCAGCAGCCCGACTATCAGACCGGCGGCTACCAGACCGGCGGCTATCAGGATCCCGGTCGGCCCGCCTACGAGCATCAGCCGCCGGCGCGGCCGCCCGCGCCGAGCCGCGCGCCGGACGTCGACCCGATGATGTTCGGCGGCGGCGTGGTGATGACCGGCGTGGTGACCGGCCTCGCCGCCTGGCTGGTGGCCTGGATCATCAGTTCGATCTCGAACAAGGTCACCGCGACCGGCAAGCTCGGCATTCTGGAATCCGTTCGAGCAGGGCGGCGAGTACTGGTTCGCCATCGTCGGCTTCTTCGCGGCGCTGATCGGCGGCGCGCTCTGGTACGTCCTGCAGATGATCACCCCGACCCCCAGCAGCTTCTACCGCTGGATCGTGGGCCTGTTGATCGTCGCGGCGTTCGTGGTGCCGCTGCTGGCCGACGGCGACGTCTGGCGCGGGCTGGCGACCGCGGTCCTGCACCTGGTGATCGGTCTGCCCGTCCTCTCGCTGATCCCCACGATGGGCAACCGCAGCAAGCGCAGCGCCTGACCGGCCGCCGCCGCGGCGCCCGCGCGGTTCAGCGCAGCCGCAGGTGCGTCACGTCGCCCGCCGACGCGGTGACCCGGCCCCGATCGCCGTCGACGACGATGCGCCCCTGATCGTCGACGTCCACCGCGGTGCCGATCACTTCGTCGTCGCCCGGCAGGATCAGACGCACCTCGCGGCCCAGCGTGGCCGAGGCCGCCCGGTACTCGGCGGCCAGCCCGCCGATCCCGTCCGGCCACGAGGCGAGCAGATCCGACAGCGCCCGCAGATAGGCCGCCGTCAGCGTCGTCGGATCGACGACGACGCCGGTGATCCCGCGCAGACACGCGGCGGTCTCGATCGGCGGATCGGCCTGCGTCAGATCCAGGTTGAGACCGGTGCCGATCACCGCCAGACCGCCCTCGCCCGCGGGCCGGAACTCCGACAGGATCCCGGACGTCTTCCGGCCCCCGCCGGGCCCGTCCTCCGGCGCGAGGATGTCGTTGGGCCATTTGAGGTCGACGGCCGCGCCCGTCGTCTCGCCGATCGCCCGGCGCACGGCGAGCCCGGTGAGCAGCGAGAGCCATCCCAGCGACTCCGCCCGGCCCGGACCCACCGCGACCGCGGCGGACACCGCGAGCTGACCGCGCGGGGTCTGCCACACGCGCGTGTGCCTGCCTCGCCCGGAGGTCTGCCGACCGGCGATCCGCACGGTGCCGTCGAGTTCGGCGGGCGGCCGGGTCCGCGCCATCAGATCGGCGTTGGTGGAACCGGTCTCGGGCACCACCTCGATCGTCGTCCAGCGGGTCCCGGCGAGGGCCTCGGTCAGCGTGTCGGGGTCCGGCAGCATGTCGTCGTTCACACCGCCGAGACTAGCGGCCGGGGGACGTGTCCGGGGTCGGCGCGGGGGCACCGGGAAAACGTGAGGGATCACTCATCTTCTGGTCGGTTGACGCAGCCTGGGCGGGCGTCGTTAGCATGAGTGTTCATGACCACCGCTGCCCGCGACGACGACGCCGCACCCGACATCCACACGACGGCAGGCAAGCTCGCCGACCTGCGCAACCGACTCGCCGAAGCCGAGCATCCGGTCGGCGAGGCCGCCGTCGAGCGGACCCACGCCAAGGGCAAGCTGACCGCCCGTGAACGCATCACCCACCTGCTCGACGAGGGCTCGTTCACCGAACTCGACGCGCTGGCCCGGCACCGGAGCACCAACTTCGGTCTGGCCGCCAAGCGGCCGCTCGGCGACGGCGTCGTGGTGGGTTACGGCACCGTCGACGGCCGCGAAGTCTGCGTCTTCAGCCAGGACGCCACCGTCTTCGGCGGCAGCCTCGGCGAGGTCTACGGCGAGAAGATCTGCAAGGTGATGGATCTGGCCGTCAAGACCGGCCGGCCGCTGATCGGCATCAACGAGGGCGCGGGCGCCCGCATCCAGGAGGGCGTGGTCTCGCTCGGCCTGTACGCGGAGATCTTCCACCGCAACGTCCGCGCCTCCGGCGTGATCCCGCAGATCTCGCTGATCATGGGTCCGGCGGCCGGCGGCCACGTCTACTCCCCCGCGCTGACCGACTTCACCGTGATGGTCGACAAGACCAGCCAGATGTTCGTCACCGGCCCCGACGTGATCAAGACCGTCACCGGCGAGGACGTCACCATGGAGGATCTGGGCGGCGCCCAGACCCACATGACCAAGTCGGGTGTCGCGCACTACGTCGCCGCCGACGAGGAGGACGCGCTGGAGTACGTCAAGGAGCTGCTCGGTTACCTGCCGAGCAACAGCCGCGCCGAGGCCCCGCGCCTGGGCGCCCCCGAGCACCCCGGCGCCATCGAGGACAACCTCACCGACGAGGACCTCGAGCTCGACACGCTGATCCCGGACTCCCCGAACCAGCCGTACGACATGCACGAGGTGATCCGCCGGATCCTCGACGACGACGAGTTCCTCGAGGTCCAGGCCGAGCGCGCGATGAACATCATCGTCGGCTTCGGCCGCGTGGACGGCCGCAGCGTCGGCATCGTCGCCAACCAGCCGACTCAGTTCGCCGGCTGCCTGGACATCGACGCCTCGGAGAAGGCCGCCCGCTTCGTCCGCACCTGCGACGCGTTCAACGTCCCGATCCTGACCTTCGTCGACGTCCCGGGCTTCCTGCCGGGCACCGACCAGGAGTACAACGGCATCATCCGCCGCGGCGCCAAACTGCTGTACGCGTACGGCGAGGCCACCGTCGGCAAGATCACCGTCATCACCCGCAAGGCGTACGGCGGCGCGTACGACGTCATGGGCTCCAAGCACATGGGCGCCGACGTGAACCTGGCCTGGCCGACCGCGCAGATCGCCGTGATGGGCGCCTCCGGCGCCGTCGGCTTCGTCTACCGCAGCCGCCTCAAGGAGGCCGCCGCCAACGGCGAGGACGTCGACGCGCTGACCCTGGAACTCCAGCAGGAGTACGAGGACACCCTGGTGAACCCGTACGTGGCGGCCGAACGCGGCTACGTGGACGCGGTGATCCCGCCGAGCCACACCCGCGGCCAGATCGCCAACGCGCTGCGTCTGCTGGAACGCAAGTTCGTGCAGCTGCCGCCGAAGAAGCACGGGAACATCCCGCTGTGAGCGCAGACGAGCGAGGCACCGGCGAACCCGAGGAGAAGTCCGTGACCGAACAGTCCGCACCGTTCCTGACCGTCGTCAAGGGCTCGCCCTCCGACGAGGAGATCGCGGCCCTCACGATCGTGCTCACCGCCGCCGCCTCGGCCGGCGGCGGCGCTCCGGAGTCGGGGCCGACCGATCTGTGGGGCACCGCGACCGACATGCACCGCACCGACTGGGGCATGCCCACCAGCTACGTCCACCGCGGCTGACGTGGCCGGCGCCCTCGCACCGGGCAGGACCCGGGTCCTGCTCGGTTCGGCCTCCCCGGCCCGCCGCCGCGTGCTGCGCGATGCGGGCATCGATCCGCTGGTGCTGATCTCCGACCTCGACGAGGACGCCCTGGTCGCCGGTCTCGCCGGTGCCGCGCCGGCCACCGTCGTGACGACCCTGGCGCAGGCGAAGGCCGAGGCGATCATCGCGGCGGTGCTCACCTCCGACGACGACGAGATCGCCGCCGTCGCCGCCGACGGCGTGATCCTGACCTGCGACTCGATGCTGCTGCTCGACGGCGAGCTGGCGGGCAAACCGAAGACCCCCGAGGTGGCCCGCGCCCGGTGGCGCGCCATGCGCGGACGCCGCGGCGATCTGCTCACCGGGCACTGCGTCACCCGGATGTCCGGCGGCGCCGCGGTCGACACCGCCGTCGACACCATGGGCACCGTGATCCGGTTCTCGGCCGTCTCCGACACGGTGATCGACCGCTACGTCGCCACCGGCGAACCGCTGCAGGTGGCCGGGGCGTTCACCCTCGACGGTCTCGGCGGCTGGCTGCTCGACGGCATCGACGGCGATCCGTCGAGCGTGATCGGGATCAGCCTGCCGCTCACCCGCGAGCTGCTCGACCGGGTCGGCGTGGACGTCACGACGCTGTGGAGCCCGCGGTGAGAACCGGAGCCCCCACCGCTCCCTGAGAGCCCCGTACCGAGACCCTTCACACGGCCCGCTCACGTCGTTCCCGGACCGGCTCGGGGATCGGTGCGGAGACCTCGGGCGGGGTCGCCGACGACGCCACGATGCCGCAGAGCCCGAGGCGGGAGTCGGGGACCCCGGGTACGCTGCACGTTCATAGCGAGAAACCATCGCAGTCCGGCACCGGCGGCGTCGTATCACCCGGAGCGACCTCCGGCCGTATGCTGGGAACCCGAGTGAGGCCACATCCGGTGGCGTGCACGACGATTCAGGAGCATTTCCGTGGCAGTCGACGTCGATCCGAATCCGGCTTTCGCCGCTTACGCCCACCCCGAGCGGCTGGTCAGCACCGAATGGCTGTCCGCGCACCTCGGGACGCCGGGCCTGAAGGTGATCGAGTCCGACGAGGACGTGCTCCTCTACGACATCGGCCACATCCCGACCGCGCAGAAGGTCGACTGGCATCTGCACCTGAACGACCCGGTGACCCGCGATTACATCGACGGCGAGGCCTTCGCCGAACTGATGCGGAGCAAGGGCATCGAGCGCGACGACACCGTCGTGATCTACGGCGACAAGAACAACTGGTGGGCGGCCTACGCGCTGTGGGTCTTCACCCTTTTCGGCCACGAGGACGTCCGGCTCCTCGACGGCGGCCGCACCGCCTGGATGGACGAGCAGCGCGAGACCTCGTTCGACGTCCCGGCCTACCCGCGCAGCGAGTACCCGGTGGTCGAGCGCGACGACACCGCGATCCGCGCCTTCGCCGACCAGGTCCGTTCGGCCGTCGGCACGCAGCCGCTGGTGGACGTCCGTTCGCCGGAGGAGTACACCGGCGCCCGCACCCACATGCCCGACTACCCCCAGGAGGGCGCTCTGCGCGGCGGGCACATCCCCACCGCCGTCTCCATCCCGTGGGCCAAGGCGGCCGCGCCCGACGCCCGCTTCCGCGGCCGGGCCGAGCTCGACGAGATCTACGCCGATCTGGATCCGACCACGCCGACCATCGCCTACTGCCGGATCGGCGAGCGCAGCAGCCACACCTGGTTCGTGCTGACGTACCTGCTCGGGTTCGTCGCCGTGCGCAACTACGACGGCTCGTGGACCGAGTGGGGCAACGCCGTGCGCGCGCCGATCGCGGTCGGCGACGAACCGGGCACCCTCACCCGCTAGTCTTCCGACGATGACCCTGACACCAGCTCTGCAGGAAATCGTCGACGACTTCGCCGCCCTCGGCGACCCGGATCGAGCGACCCTGCTCATCGAGTTCGCCGACGAACTGCCCGACCTGCCCGCACACCTGGAGACCGCCGCGATGGAGCCGGTCCCCGAATGCCAGTCCCCGATCTTCCTGTCGGTGGACGCCGCCGACCCCGCCGCGGTGCGCCTGTACTTCAGCGCACCGCGGGAGGCGCCGACCACGCGCGGTTTCGCCTCGATCCTCCATCAGGGGCTCGACGGCGCCTCCGCCGAGGAGATCTCCGCGGTGCCGCTGGACTTCGTCGACGGCCTGCACCTGGCCTCGGTGGTGTCGCCGCTGCGGCTGCGCGGGATGACCGGGATGCTGACGCGCATCAAGCGTCAGGTGTCCGACGCCGGCCGGGCCTGACCCGGCCGGACCTCCACCTGCCATGGAGTTCATCCAGATCCTGGAATCGGAGATCGAGCCGGGCGGCCTCGTCGAGTGGGTGCCCGCCGCGGCGGGCGGTCTCGGTTCCTGGCTCCGCGATCCGCGCGGGACGTCGCACAACCACGAGCAGCACCTGCGTTCGGCGCACGAACACCTCCGCCGGACGCGCCGCGAGGGCGGCCGGGAGTCGTGGCTGGGCGTCTCGGTGGAGTTCGACGAGCAGATCTCGCTGACCCTCGTCGACAAGGCGATCCGCGCCTACATCGACCGTCACGAGGTGCTCCGCACGCACGTCGTCCTCCATCCCGACGGCCGGACCCAGCGCTACACCACCGGCCCGGGCAGCGTGCACCTGCGGCACACCCGCATCGGCTGGTACGGCGACGCCACGCTCCTGCTGGAACAGATCGCCGGTGCCGTCGACCGAGCGACGGCACCGGTGTACTGGCCGGCGTACCGCTTCGCCACGGTGGCCCGAGCGGGCAGTTTCACGCTGCTGTTCGCGGCCGACCACTCGCTGGTCGACGGCTACTCGCTGGTGCACGCCCAACACGAGTTCCGCGAGCTGTACGCCGCGGCCCGCGAGCAGCGTCCGCCGCAGCTGCCGCCCACCGGGAGCTATCTCGACTTCTCCGGCGCCGAACGCTCCGTCGCCGACGCCTCCGACGAGCGGCACACCGCCGTCGCCGTGTGGCGCGGCTTCCTGGCCGAGTGCGGCGGCGCGCTGCCGCGGTTCGCCCCGCTGCCGCCGGCCCCGCCGCGTCTCGACGACGATCCCCCGGCGCAGGCCGCGCGCACCGCGCTGCTGCTCGACGACGCCGCGACCGAGGCGTTCACCCGGCGGTGCACCGACCGGGACGGCTCCCTGACGGGCGGACTGCTGGCGGTGGCCGCGCAGGTCTATCGTCGTCGTTCCGGCGCCGGGCTCTTCGCCACCGTCATGCCGCGGCACACCCGCAACAAGGCGGTCTTCCACACCGCGCTGGGCTGGTTCGTGGGACTGGCTCCGGTGGCCGTCGCCATCGACGACGACCCCGACTTCCCGACCGCCCTCGACCGCGCGATGGCGTCGCTGGACCGGGCGCGGGAGGGCGCGGCGCTCCCCCTGCTGCGGCTCGCCGAGATCATCGGATTCGACCCGGCGCCGTCGTTCGTCGTGTCGTTCATGGACACCCGCGGGGTCCCCGGCGCGCAGACCGCCGATGCCGGCGGCGCGCGGGCGCTGCGCAGCCACTCGTACTCCGACGACGAGGTGTACATCTGGATCAATCGGACGCCCTCGGGCCTGCGGATCCACGCCCGGTATCCGGCCGAGGAGGACCGGGTCTCGATCCTGCTGAGTTACCTCGACGATTTCGCCGCGCGCCTCGCCGAACTCGCTACGCACGAGTAACCGAGAGGTGACCCGTCGGTAGCCCGCCGGAACGGATTCCCCTGCACGGCCATGCCCTAGACTCCAAGTGTCGTGCCGGTCTCGCCCACCCCGCGGGTCGTGTCGGCCACCGAAAAAACCGTTGTCCGCGACAACGGCCCGCGCACCACGCGGGCCCAGCCCAGGAGAGCCAGTGCCCAACACCGAGATCCCCCAGAAGACCATCCAGAAGGTGCTCATCGCCAACCGCGGTGAGATCGCGGTCCGCGTGATCCGGGCGGCCCGGGATGCCGGCATCGCCAGCGTCGCCGTCTACGCCGAGCCGGATGCGAACGCGATGTTCGTCGCCCTCGCCGACGAGGCCTTCGCGCTCGGCGGCCAGACGTCCGCCGAGTCGTACCTGGTCTTCGACAAGATCCTCGATGCCGCCGCCAAGTCCGGCGCCGACGCGATCCATCCCGGCTACGGCTTCCTGTCGGAGAACGCCGACTTCGCCCAGGCCGTCCTCGACGCCGGGCTCACCTGGATCGGCCCGTCGCCGCAGTCGATCCGCGATCTCGGCGACAAGGTGACCGCCCGGCACATCGCCGAGCGCGCGAACGCCCCGATGGCCGCGGGCACCAAGGATCCGGTCGCCGGCGCCGACGAGGTGGTCGCCTTCGCCGAGCAGTACGGCGTCCCCGTCGCCATCAAGGCGGCCTTCGGCGGCGGCGGCCGCGGCATGAAGGTCGCCCACACCGTCGAGGAGATCCCCGAGCTGTTCGAGTCGGCCACCCGTGAGGCCGTCGCCGCCTTCGGCCGCGGCGAGTGCTTCGTCGAGCAGTACCTCGACAAGGCCCGCCACGTCGAGGCCCAGGTGATCGCCGACCAGCACGGCAACGTCGTCGTCGCCGGCACCCGCGACTGCTCGCTGCAGCGCCGCTTCCAGAAGCTGGTCGAGGAGGCTCCGGCCCCGTTCCTGACCGACGATCAGCGCGAGCGCATCCACTCCTCGGCGAAGGCCATCTGCAAGGAGGCCCACTACTACGGCGCGGGCACCGTCGAGTACCTGGTGCAGGGCGACACCGTCAGCTTCCTCGAGGTGAACACCCGCCTGCAGGTGGAGCACCCGGTCACCGAGGAGACCTCCGGCATCGACCTGGTCCGCCAGCAGTTCCGGATCGCCGAGGGCAAGGAGCTGGAGTTCACCGAGGATCCGACCCCGCGCGGCCACGCGATCGAGTTCCGGATCAACGGTGAGGACGCCGGCCGCGGCTTCCTCCCCGCCCCCGGCCCGATCAGCGTCTACCGCGAGCCGGCCGGTCCGGGTGTGCGCGTGGACTCCGGCGTCCGCCAGGGCGACGTGATCGGCGGCCAGTTCGACTCCATGCTCGCCAAGCTGATCGTGACCGGCGAGACCCGCGAGCAGGCGCTGGAGCGTTCGCGCCGCGCCCTCGCCGAGTTCGAGGTCGACGGCCTGGCCACGGTGATCCCGTTCCACCGCCACATCGTCTCGAACCCGGCCTACGTGGGCGACGGCGAGAGCTTCGAGGTCTACACCAAGTGGATCGAGACCGACTGGGACAACGTCGTCGAGCCGTACACCGGCACCGGCGCCCAGGCCGACGACGACGAGGAGGCGCTGCCGCGGCAGAACGTGGTCGTGGAGGTCGGCGGCCGCCGCGTCGAGGTCTCCCTGCCGGGTGATCTGAACCTCTCCGGCGGCGGGGACGCCGCCGGAGTCCAGCGCCGCAAGCCGAAGCCGCGCACCCGTGCCAAGGCCGGCGCCAAGGCCGCCTCCGGCGACGCCGTGGCCGCCCCGATGCAGGGCACCGTGGTCAAGGTGGCCGTCGCCGAGGGCGACACCGTCGCCGCCGGCGACCTGGTGGTGGTCCTGGAGGCCATGAAGATGGAGAACCCGGTCACCGCGCACAAGGACGGCACCGTCACCGGTCTGGCCGTCGAGGCCGGCGCCGCCGTCACCCAGGGCACCGTCCTGCTGGAGATCAAGTAGTCCGCCGCGAGCCGCTCGGAGACGCGGACGTGAAGGCCGTCGAGATCAACGCCGGTGCGTGGTACCTCCGCGCGCTGCGCGCCGACGACCGCATCTCCGACGTGCCCGCGCTGACCGATCTCGGGGTGCCCGATCCCGCCGCCTACGTCGTCGCCGCCGACGCCGAGGACTCCCTCGGTGACGGCGGCGACGCCGTGTCACGGTGCGTCTGGGCGGTCTGCATCCCGACGACGGGTGAACTGATCGCGCTGATCGGCGTGTCCGGGTCGGCGTCGTCGTCGGTCCTCCGCGGTCGCTCTCGCGCGGGCCACCGGGCGGCGCTCGCCGACGCCGAGGGACCGGTCCGCCGGTTCGCCGAGCAAGCGCTCGGTCTGATTCCGGGCGAATTGATCGACGAATTCCCCTGAACGACCGATACCGGCCGGTTGACCGAGCGGTAGGTGTGTGCTTTCTCGCACCCGACTCGGTTACGGCCCGGTAGGTACTTCCCGTACAGCCGCTCGCCCCTTACCGTGGATTGATCGGCCCGGAACCCCGGAGCCGTGCACTGCCGTGTGTCTCTCGCAGCTCGGGAGGCGGCGCCGTCGATCGCCGCACCACGCACACCGAAACCATCACGCCGCGAGACCCGCGGCACCGACGCAGAGAGGGCGCATGTTCCGTCGTATCGCGATAGTCAACCGGGGAGAGGCCGCCATGCGGCTGATCAACGCAGTCCGAGACCTGAATGCGGAGACCGGGGATTCCGTGCAGACGGTCGCTCTGCACACCGACGTGGACGCCGGCGCCACCTTCGTCCGGGAGGCCGATCTCACCTACGACCTCGGTCCCGCCGCGGAACGCCCCTACATCAACCTCGAGGTGCTCGAACGCGCGCTCGTCGAGTCCGGCGCGGACGCCGCGTGGGTCGGCTGGGGCTTCGTCGCCGAGGACCCGGCCTTCGCCGAACTGTGCGACCGGATCGGCATCACCTTCATCGGCCCCTCCCCCGAGGCCATGCGCCAGCTGGGCGACAAGATCGGCGCCAAGCTGATCGCCGAAGAGGTCGGCGTGCCCGTCGCCCCGTGGAGCGGCGGCGAGGTGGAGACCCAGGAGCAGGCCGTCGCGGCCGCCGAGAAGATCGGCTACCCGCTGATGCTCAAGGCCACCGCGGGCGGCGGCGGGCGCGGCATCCGGCGCGTCGACGACGAGGCCGACCTGGTCGACGCCTACCAGCGCACCCGGGACGAGGCCGAGCGCGCCTTCGGCAGCGGCGTGGTGTTCCTGGAGCGGCTGGTGACCGGTGCCCGCCACGTCGAGGTCCAGGTGATCTCCGACGGCGAGACCGCGTGGGCGCTCGGCGTCCGCGACTGCAGCGTCCAGCGCCGCAACCAGAAGGTGATCGAGGAGTCGGCCTCGCCGGTGCTGGGCCCCGAGCAGGTGGCCGAGGTCAAGAGCGCCGCCGAGCGCCTGGCCGTCAAGGTGGGCTACCGCGGTGCCGCCACCGTCGAGTTCCTCTACCACCCGGGCGAGAAGCTGTTCGCCTTCCTGGAGGTGAACACCCGCCTGCAGGTGGAGCACCCGATCACCGAGGTGACCAACGACTACGACCTGGTCCGCGCGCAGATCCACGTCGCCTCCGGCGGGAAGCTCGACGGCGGGAAGCCGGTCGAGCGCGGGCACGCCGTCGAGGCCCGGCTGAACGCCGAGGATCCCGACCGCGACTTCGCGCCGTCGCCCGGCCACATCGCCCGCCTGGAACTGCCCAGCGGTCCCGGCGTCCGCGTCGACACCGGGGTCAGCGAGGGCGACACCATCCCCGCCGACTTCGACTCGATGATCGCCAAGATCATCGCCTACGGAAGCACCCGCGAGCAGGCGCTGGCCCGGCTCCGCCGCGCCATGGGCCGCACCCGCGTGGTGATCGAGGGCGGCGCCACCAACAGCAGCTTCATCATCGACCTGCTCGACCAGCCCGAGGTGATCGACGGCAGCGCCGACACCGGCTGGATCGACCGGGTCCGCGCCGAGGGTCGCCTGGTCAGCCACCGGCACTCCTCCATCGCACTGGCCGCCGCGGCCATCGACGCGTACGAGGAGGAGGAGCAGGTCGAGCTCAACCGCCTGCTGGCCACCGCGCGCGGCGGACGCCCGCAGGTGATGCACGAGAGCGGCCGGCCGCTCGACTTCAAACTGCGCGGCGTCACCTACCGGGTGCGCGTCGCCCGGGTCGGAGCCCAGCGCTTCCGCGTCGTGATCGAGGCGGGCGCCCAGTCGCGCACCGCCGACGTCGAGATCGAGCGGTACGACGAGCACACCGGCCGCCTCACCATCAACGGCGAGCGCCACCGCGTCCTCACCGACACCCACGGCCCGATCCACCTGGTGGACGTCGACGGGGTGACCCACCGCGTCAGCCGCGACGAGGGCGGCGTGGTCCGCTCCCCCGCCCCCGCCCTGGTGATCGCCACCCCGCTCGAGGTGGGCGCCGAGGTCCAGGCCGGCGATCCGGTGCTGGTCCTGGAGTCGATGAAGATGGAGACGGTGCTGCGCGCGCCGTTCGCCGCCCGCCTCAAGGAGTGCGTGGTGAACGTCGGCGCCCAGGTGGAGACCGGTGCGCCGCTGCTGCGGCTGGAGCCCGTCGGCGACGAGGACGACGCCCAGGACTCCACCGCCGAGGCCGTCGAACTCGACGTCCCCGTCAAACCCGCCGAGACCGATCCGCGCAAGCACGCCGACGGTCTGCGCGAGGACCTGCGCAGCCTGATGCTCGGCTTCGACGTCGATCCCGAGGACAGCTCACGCCTGCTCGACGAGTACCTGCTCGCCCGCCAGGCCGAGATCGACGCGGAACTGCGTCCGCTCGTCGCCGAGGCCGGCGTGGTCCGGGTGTTCGCCGACCTGGCGGAGCTGGCGCGTCGTCGTCCGTCCGACGACGACGTCCACGAGCGCGTCCACTCCGCGCGCGAGCACCTGCACACCTATCTGCAGAGCCTCGACGTGGAACTGGCCGGTCTGCCCGAGCAGTTCGTCACCAAGCTGTCGGCCGCCCTCGCCCACTACGGCATCACCGAGCTCGACCGCACCGAGGACCTGGAGGGCGCCGTCTTCCGGATCTTCCTGGCCGTGCAGCGCCTCGACGACATGGTGCCGGGCATGGCGACGCTGCTGCGCCGCTGGATGAAGGAGCCGCCGCCCGCGCCCGACGACCGCGACGACCTCGGCCACGTGCTGGAGAAGCTCGTCGGCGCCACCCAGATCCGGTTCCCGTCGATCGCCGACCTGGCCCGCGGCGTCCTGTACGCCTGGTACGGCCAGCCGCGTCTGCGCCGCACCCGCGAGCGCGTGTACGCCGCCATCGACAGCGATCTGACCTACCTGGACGCCGATCCGTCGGCCTCCGACCGCGCCGAGCGGATCGCCGAGATGGTCAAGAGCACCGAGCCGTTGGTGCGGGTGCTGAGTCGTCGACTGGCCGATCCGGCGCTCGACAACGCGGTGATGCTCGAGGTCCTGACCCGGCGCTACTACGGCAACAAGGGCCTGGCCGGCGTCGCCACGCACCGCGCGGGCGGAGTCACCTTCGTGCTGGCTCAGCGCGGCGGATCGGTGCTGGTGTCGGCGGCCGCCGACTTCCGGGGCCTGGACACCGCGATCTGCGGTCTCGCCGAGCTGGCCGACGGCGCGGCGTCGATCGACGCCGACGTCTACGTGCGCTGGGACGACCAGCCCGAGGACCTCGACGAGATGGCCGCGCAGCTGCACGAGGTGATCAGCGGCCGGTTCCTGCCGAACCAGGTCCATCGCGTCACGGTCACCGTCGCCGGCCTCGGCGAGGAGGCCATGCACCACCACGTGACCTTCCGCCCCACCTCCACCGGCATGTCCGAGGACCGCCTGATCCGCGGCCTGCACCCGTACATCGCGCAGCGCATGCAGATGGAACGCCTGCGGAAGTTCGACGTGACCCGGCTGCGTTCGTCCGACGACGAGGAGGTCTACCTGTACCGCGCGGTGGCCAAGGCGAATCCGGGCGACGACCGCCTGATCGCCTTCGCCCAGGTCCGCGACCTCACCGCCGTGTGGGAGCAGGACGGCCACATCCTCACCCTGCCGACCGCCGAGCGCACCTTCGAGGCGTGCGTCGACTCGATCCGCCGGGCCCAGGCCAAGCGTCCGTCGTCCAAGCGGTTCAACACCAACCGCATCGTGATGTACATCTGGCCGCCGCTGGACGTGACGCAGGCGCAGCTCGAGCGCACGGTCCGCCACACCCTGGGCACCTCCGCGTCGACCGACGGCGCGGGCCTGGAGGAGATCCTGCTGATCGCCCGCCAGCGCGATCAGGAGACCGGCGAACTCACCAAGGTGGCCGTCCGCGTCGGCTTCGACGCCGCGGGCGAGACCCAGATCGAGGTCGGCGAGCCCGACGACGCCCCGATCGAGCCGGTCGACGCGTACCGCCAGAAGGTGCTGCGCGCGGCCCGCCGCAACACCGTCTACCCGTACGAGCTCACCGACCTGCTCGGCGACTTCACCGAGTACGACCTCGACGAGGCGAACGAGCTGGTCCCGGTGGACCGGCCCAAGGGCGGCAACACCGCCGCGGTGGTGGTCGGCGTGGTGACCACGGTGACCGACAAGCACCCCGAGGGCGTGACCCGCGTGGTGGTGCTCGGCGATCCGACCAAGTCGCTCGGCGCGCTCACCGAAGCCGAGTGTCGGCGGTACATCGCCGCGATGGACCTCGCGCAGGAGCGCGGACTCCCCGTCGAGTGGTACGCGCTCAGCTCCGGCGCCGCCGTCGAGATGGACTCCGGCACCGAGAACCTGGACTGGGTCGCGGTGGCGCTCAAGCGCATCATCGAGTTCACCCAGGACGGCGGCGAGATCAACATCGTCGTGAACGGGATCAACGTCGGCGGCCAGGCCTACTGGAACGCCGAGGCCACCATGCTGATGCACACCCGGGGCATCCTGGTGATGACCCCGGACTCGTCGATGGTGCTCACCGGCAAGCGTTCGCTGGACTTCTCCGGCAGCGTCTCGGCCGAGGACAACTTCGGCATCGGCGGTTACGACCGCGTGATGGGCCCGAACGGCCAGGCCCAGTACTGGGCGCAGAACCTGGCCGGCGCGATCGCCGTGGTGATGAACCACTACGACCACACCTACGTGGTGCCCGGCGAGGACGGGCCGCGCCGCACGGAGTCGTCGGACCCGATCGACCGCGACATCTCCAACTTCCCGCACGAGATCGAGGGCAGCGACTTCACCACGGTCGGCCAGATCTTCTCGGCCGAGTCGAACCCGGAGCGCAAGAAGGCCTTCGACATCCGCACCGTGATGCGCGCGGTGTCCGACCAGGACGCGCAGGCGCTGGAGCGCTGGGCCGACATGGCCGACGCCGACACCGTCGTCGTGCAGGACACCCACATGGGCGGCGAGCCGGTCTGCCTGATCGGCATCGAGTCGAGCCCGATCACCCGCCGCGGTTTCGTCCCGGCCGACGGCCCGGACACCTTCACCGCGGGCACCCTGTTCCCGCTGTCGTCGAAGAAGGCGGCCCGCGCGATCAACGCGGCGAGCGGCAACCGGCCGGTCGTGGTGCTGGCGAACCTGTCCGGGTTCGACGGCTCCCCCGAGTCGATGCGGAAGCTGCAGCTGGAGTACGGCGCCGAGATCGGCCGGGCCATCGTCAACTTCGACGGCCCGATCGTGTTCTGCGTGATCTCCCGCTACCACGGCGGCGCGTTCGTCGTGTTCTCCAAGGCGCTGAACCCGAACATGACGGTGCTGGCCATCGAGGGCTCGTTCGCCTCGGTGCTCGGCGGCGCCCCCGCCGCGGCCGTCGTGTTCGCCGGCGAGGTGCGGGCCCGGACCCAGAACGATCCCCGGGTCCAGGAACTGGAGGCCAGGATGGAGGCCGCGTCGGACACCGACTACGCCGACGTCGCCGCCGAACTCGACGACGTGCGCGCGACCGTGCGCGCCGAGAAGCTCGCCGAGGTGGCCGCCGAGTTCGACGCGGTGCACTCGATCGAGCGCGCGGTGCGCGTGGGTTCGGCCGACGCGATCATCAAGGCCTCGGAGCTGCGCCCGCGGATCATCGAGGCGTTCACCAAGAAGTAACCGCGCCCCCTCACCGGTCGAAGTCCTCTCGCCGGGCGAAGTCCTCTCGCCGGTCGAGGTCCTCTCGCCGGTCGAGCGGAGTCGAGATCACGGCCGCCCCCTCTCCCAGAGGGGGCGGCCGTCGTCGTTCCTCCGTCCGTCCGCTCACCTGATCATCGCCCCCGCCGCACTCGTCCCGCCGGCTGAGCCGCCGCATTCGTCCCACCGCATTCGGACCGCCGCACTCGCCCCGCCGCATTCATCTCGCCGGCTGAGCCGCCGCGCGAACGCAGTGAGTGCGGCGAGTCGAAGCCTCCCCGCGGCGCCTTCCGACCCCCCGGCACAAGAGCTGGACAGGGCACGCCCGCCCGACGCGGTGGTTGGTCATTGCGAAATAGCAGACCACGAGGGATATATGCCCTCGTCACCCGCCATTTCGCAATGACCGACCATGCGACCGCCGAGCCCACGCACCGGAGGCTTCGACTCGCGCCACTCACTGCGTTCGCGACGCGGCTCAGCCGTCGACGGAGTGAACACCCGACCGCCGAGTGATCTCGACTCCGCTCGATCATCGGAGGACTACTGAATCATCGGAGGACTACTCGATCATTGGAGGACTACTCGATCATTGGAGGATTACTCGATCATCGGAGGATTACTCCATTGAAAGGCACACTCCTTCGAAAGACAGCTCGGCGGAGGGTTCGCTCGCTCACTCCGTCCCGACGAAGTACACCTTCGTGACGACCTTGGTGGTCAGCGGGCCCGTCGAATCGCCGACCTCGACGGTCCAGGTGTCGCCGGACTTCTTGATCCCGCCGGGTGTCGCCTCCCGATCGGCCCAGACCGCGTATCCGCCGCTCGCCCCCGACGGGTTCTCGCAACCGTAGAAGCCCACGTAGTTCGGGTTCTGCTCCTGACCCGGCCAGGAACCACCGGTGCGGGCCCGGCATTGCGTGCCGTCCGCCAGCAGCAGACCGATCGGCCGCGGATCGTCGCGCGGGGCGAGACCGTAGTCGACCGAACCGTCGGCCTGCACCCGGACCACCTGCTTGCCGAACGGTTTCTGCAGGCACAGTCCGCTCTGCGAGCCGGACGGGAAGTAGCACGCATCGGCTCCCGCCGCGGACGGCGAACACGACTGCAGCCCGGGCGACTTACCCGCCGGTGCGGGCACCGGATAGGAGCAGTCGACCGGGATCGACGACGAACTCGTGTCGACGGTCCAGCCCGACGCCGGGCCGCCGCCCGTCGCGAACGGACGCAGGATCACCTCCTCGGGCTTCGACGGTCCACTCGGCGCCCCCGCCGGTCGCGGGGCCTCCTCGCATTCGATGGCGGCGCCGGACACCCCACCGCACGCCTCCGACGACTGGCTCGTCGTATCGCACCGGTAGCGGCGCGGCAGCTTCGATTCCGCCAGTTCGCCCTGCCGATCGAGGTGGAAGGCCAGGGCGCCGGCCTGCGCGCAGGTCACCCCGGTCTCCACCACCTTCACCCGTACGAAGCCGCCGCCGACCGAGCCGATGACCCCGCACACCTCACCGGACTTCGCCGGGGACTGCTGGACGGGCCGGTGGACGACGCTCGACACCGCGAAGCCCGACGGCGCACCGTTCACCTGTGTCGCGGCATCCGAGGCGGGCAACAGCGGATTGCCGCATGCGCAACGCACCCGCGGGACGCCCTCGGCATCGACCAGCACCCCGGTGCCGGCCGCGAGCACCGACTGCAACGCCCGCGGCGTGCCCGACTCGTACTCGTGGTTGGTCACCTGCAACGGGACCACCAGCACCTCGGGAGTCAGCCCGTCGATGTACGCGTCGATCTCGGAGACCTGCAGGCCCAGGATCTGCGCCCAGGCCTGCGCCGCCTCCGGTTCGGCCTTCAACTGCGCTTTCAGCTTCTCCGGATCGCAGTCGGTGCTCGACATCGAGGTGACCCGGACGTCGTCGTCGGAGGCGTCCTCCGGCGCGTACACCCGGGGCGTCTCGCCGCCCCCGGTCGGGAGGTCCCCGGCGGGTTCGGTGAACGGGGCCTCCGAGACGTCGTCCGCGCGCTCGTAGCGCGCCGACACGTCCGACTGCCCGAACAGGATCACCGCGACGGTCCCCAACACCAGCGCGAGGATCACCGCCGTCACCGCCAGACCGATGGTCAGCTTCCTCGACCGACCGTCCTGCGGGTGCGCCGGGGCCGCCCCGAAGAACTGCGGCGGACCGACCGGGGACCACGGCGCCCCACCGGGAGGCTGCGGAGGACCCCCGGGATGCTGCGGCGCACCGGCGGGGAACGACGGCGGACCAGCGGACGACCGGGGCGGGCCGCCGGGGAACTGCCGGGGACCGCCGAGAGGCGGAGGAGGACCGCCGGGACGCTGCGGCGCGCCGCCCGGGTACCGTTGCGGACCGCCGGGGCGCCGTCGCGGATCGCCGGGCTGCTGTGGCCCGAACGTCATCGCTGAACCTCCTGTGGGGGAAGACTCCAAACCGAACAATCGAGTATCCGTCGGCGGCGGCGTTCGGCACCAGCCCCCGAACGGAGGACGGGTCGGCGCCGGCCGTCGTCCTTCCCCTCCGACGGCTGAGCCGCCGCGCGAACGCAGTGAGCCCGGCGAGTCGAAGCCTCTCCGGCGACATCTCCGGGCCGATCGGCGCGGGCCCGGAATAAAACCCACGGTATCCGCGCGGTGTGACAGCGCCTATAAGGCTGCACTAATATGGACGACGCAATCGGTTCGTCCGCTGCGTCGTCACTCAGGAGCCCCTGCGACCGCGCGGACGTCGAGTCGGCTCGCTGCTTCGGCAGTCGGTCCGGCGAGAGGGAATCCGGTGAGACTCCGGAGCTGACCCGCAGCGGTATATCGGAACGACCGCCGTCACCACGCACTGGATGCGCAGTTCGCGCGAATCCGGGAAGCGACGGCCAGTAGGAGCACCTTCTCGGTGCGCGCCGATGAGCCCGAAGACCTGCCCGTTGTACCGGGTGCGCCGCATCCGGTGACGTTCCGCCTCGTGGACTCGGGCGAAGTCGAAGCAGGTCTTCTCGTGGGCTCTTCGTGTCTTCTGTTCGAGGTTGGGCGTTCGTCGTCACCTTTGTATGCAGGAGAACTGACAGAAGATGGGTTTCACCACCACTGTTCCGGGTACCGCGCGTATCGGCGCCAACCGTGAACTCAAGTTTGCCGTCGAGGGCTACTGGGCCGGCCGCATCGACCAGGCCGAGCTGGAGAAGGTCGCCGCCGACCTGCGCCGCACCGGTCGGCAGCAGCTGAAGGACGCCGGTTTCGACTCGATCCCGACGGGCACCTTCTCGTACTACGACCAGATGCTCGACGCCGCCGTGCTGCTGGGTGCGCTCCCGCCCCGCGTGGCCGGTGTCGAGAACCCGCTGGACCGCTTCTTCGCCGCCGCTCGCGGCGCCGACGGGATCACCCCGCTCGAGATGACCAAGTGGTTCGACACCAACTACCACTACCTGGTGCCGGAGATCGGCCCGGACACCGCCTTCGCCCTCGACTCGACCAAGGTGCTCGCCGAGTACGCCGAGGCCGTCGAGGACGGCGTCGTCGCCCGTCCGGTCGTCATCGGCCCGATCACCTTCCTCGGCCTGTCGAAGGCGGTCGACGGCGCCGAGGCGCCGCTGAGCCGCATCGACGACCTGCTGCCGCTGTACGAGCAGCTCCTCGCCGAGCTGGCCGCCGCCGGCGCCGAGTGGGTTCAGATCGACGAGCCGATCCTGGTCACCGACGCCCACGACGGCCTGGCGGACCTGGCCGAACGCGTCTACACCCGTCTGAGCGCCGCCGCCGATCGCCCGAAGATCCTGGTGCAGACCTACTTCGGCGATGCGGGCGCCGCCCTCGCCGCCCTGGGCCGCACCGGCGTCGAGGGCGTCGGCGTCGACCTGGTGTACGGCACCGTCGAGTCGGTGAAGGCCGCCGGACTGGGCGACAAGCTCGTCGCCGCCGGTGTGGTCGACGGCCGCAACATCTGGCGCACCGACCTGGACGCCGCCCTGGCGACCCTGACCGACCTGCGCGAGCACGTCGGAGAACTGGCCGTCAGCACCTCCTGCTCGACGCTGCACGTTCCCTACTCGCTGGAGCCGGAGACCGAACTCGACGACGCGCTGCGCGGCTGGCTCGCCTTCGCGGCGGAGAAGTTCGGCGAGGTCGCCGCTCTCGCCGGTGCGCTGGCCGAGGGCCGCGACGCCCGGGCCGAGGCCTTCGACGCCGCCCGCGAGGCGCTGGCCACCCGCGCCACCGACGCCCGTCTGCACGACGCCGCCGTCCGCGAGCGCCAGGGCGCGCTGGGCGAGGACGATCGTCGTCGCACCGATGCCGCGGCCCGCCGCGAGCGTCAGCGCGAGGCGCTGGGCCTGCCGGAGCTGCCGACCACCACCATCGGCTCGTTCCCGCAGACCGGCGACATCCGCAAGGCCCGCCAGGAGCTCAAGACCGGCGCCATCGACGCGAACACCTACCGGGAGCGCATGGAGGCCGAGATCAAGGCCGTCATCGACCTGCAGGAGCAGATCGGCCTGGACGTGCTGGTGCACGGCGAGCCCGAGCGCAACGACATGGTGCAGTACTTCGCCGAGCAGCTCGAGGGCTTCTTCGCGACGCAGAACGGCTGGGTGCAGTCGTACGGTTCGCGCTGTGTGCGGCCGCCGATCCTGTTCGGCGACGTGTCCCGCCCGAACCCGATGACGGTCGGCTGGATCACCCACGCGCAGTCGCTCACCAGCAAGATCGTCAAGGGCATGCTGACCGGTCCGGTCACCATCCTCGCGTGGTCGTTCGTGCGCGACGATCAGCCGCTCGCCGACACCGCCGACCAGGTGGGGCTGGCCATCCGCGACGAGTGCGCCGACCTCGAGCGCGCGGGCGTCGGCATCATCCAGGTGGACGAGCCCGCCCTGCGCGAGCTGCTGCCGCTGCAGTCGGCCGATCGCCAGGCCTACCTGGAGTGGGCGGTGGGCGCGTTCCGGCTGTCCACCTCGGGCGTGGCCGACGAGACCCAGGTCCACACCCACCTGTGCTACTCGGAGTTCGGCGACGTGATCGGCGCGATCGCCGACCTGGACGCCGACGTCACCTCGATCGAGGCGGCCCGCTCGCACATGGAGGTGCTCGACGACCTCAACGCGATCGGCTTCTCCAACGAGGTGGGCCCGGGCGTGTACGACATCCACTCGCCGCGTATCCCGGACGCCGACGAGATGACCGCGCTGCTGCGCGAGGCCCTGGCCGCGGTGCCGGCCGAGCGTCTGTGGGTGAACCCGGACTGCGGTCTCAAGACCCGCACCACCGAGCAGGTCACGGCGGCGCTCACCGCGATGGTCGACGCGGCGAAGGCCGTCCGCTCCTGACCGACTGACGTGCGCGGGTAACGCACGACGGTCACCCGGCTCCCGGACCCCCGCGGTCCGGGAGCCGGTGTCGTCTCCGGGCCGGTCAGCGCCAGGCGAAGAGCGGCTGCTCCAGGTGGTCGACGCGGGTGTCGCGGCCGCGCACGACGACCTCGGCGAACTGGTAGATCACCGCGGCGGTCGGCGCGTGCACCCAGTGCCCGAAGATCGGCAGCCGGATCACCGGGCGGTCGGACTCTTCGATGGTCTCGAAGGCCGGTTCGGCCACCACCTCGTCGAGTGTCGCGAAATGCAGCGTGTGCACCTCCGCCGGGCTGGGGACCGGCGTCACCGGCTCGTCCGCCCAGCACACCACCGGGGTGATCAGGTAGCCCGAGCGGGTCGGGTAGTCGTCGAGCACGCCGAGCACCGAGTCCGGGGCGAGACGGACACCGAGTTCCTCGTCGAGTTCGCGCAGTGCGGCCTGCACGGCCGTCTCCCCCGGATCCAGCTTTCCGCCGGGGAGTGCGAACTGTCCTGGGTGGGCGCGGAGCGTCGCGGGTCGTCGTGCCACCCAGATCCCCCGGTCCGCCCCGCCTCCCGCACTCTCTGAGTTCTCATGAAAGCTCCCTGAGCCCGTCGAAGGGACCACCGTGATCGCGACGGCCGCCGGCCTCAGCCCGGCATCGACGACGGCGCGGCGCTCCCACTGCGAGAGTCGCCGCGCCGCCAGGTCGCGCGTCAGATCCATGTGTTCAGGGTAGGGGCTTCGACACGATCCGCTCACCGCCGTTCGCGAACCGGCTCAGCCGACGGAGGTGGTCTCGACTCCGCTCGACCAGCGAAGAGGGCTGACCAGCGAAGAAGACTCGACCCGTGAGGAAGACTCGACCGACGAAGAGGGCTCGACCCCCTCGATGGTCGAGCGGAGTCGAGACCACACTCCTCCGGACTATCCGAGCTCCACCAGCAGATCGCCCGCGCCGACCTCGGTGGCCGGGTGCACGACGACGCGCTTGACCGTCCCGGCGGTCTGCGCCGAGATCGAGGCCTCCATCTTCATCGCCTCGATGGTGCCGATGACGTCGCCGGGGGCCACCTCGTCGCCGACG
The DNA here is from genome assembly GCF_047600385.1 of Gordonia sp. (in: high G+C Gram-positive bacteria). Lineage (GTDB taxonomy): Bacteria > Actinomycetota > Actinomycetes > Mycobacteriales > Mycobacteriaceae > Gordonia. The sequence goes on from NZ_JASGKZ010000002.1 coordinate 43,159, forward strand.
GCCACCGAGACCGTGACCACGCCCGCGAACGGTGCGCCGATGTGGTTCGGGTTCTCCTTGTCGGCGCGCTCGCGCACCTCCACCGAGACGTCCGCCGACCGGTCGAGCACCGGCACCGGCCGCAGCTCGCCGTTGAGCGTGCACATCACGGTCCGGATCCCCGCCACGTCGGGTTCGCTGACCGCCTCCAGGGTGATCAGCAGCTGGACGCCGTCGCGCAGGATCACCCGGTGCTCGTAGCCCTGGTTCAGTCCGTAGAAGAACTGGTACGCGGGCAGGCGCGAGGTGTCGCCGTACTCCTCGCGGTGGGCCAGGTATTCGGCGGTCGGGCCGGGGAAGAGCAGACGGTTCAGGGCCGCCTGACGCTCCGGTCCGGGTGTCTCCAGCAGCGCCTGGTCCTCCGGCGCGAGCACCTCTTCGGTCACCTCCGACGACCTCCCGGCCAGGATCTTCTCGCGCAGCGGCTCCGGCCAGCCCGCGGCCGGCTCGCCGAGCTCACCCTGCAGGAAGCCGACCACCGAGTCGGGGATGTCGTACGACGTCGGATCGGCGGCGAACTCCTCGGCGGTGATGCCCTGGGCGACGAAGGCGATGGCGAGGTCGCCGACCACCTTCGACGACGGGGTCACCTTGACCGGGCGGCCGAGCAGGCGGTTCGCGCCGGCGTACGCCTCCTCGACGGCCTCGAACTGGTCGCCGACGCCGATCGAGATGGCCTGCTGACGCAGGTTGGAGAGCTGGCCGCCGGGGATCTCGTGGTCGTAGACGCGGCCCGTCGGCGCCGGGATCCCCGACTCGAAGGTGCCGTACATCTTGCGCAGCGCCTCCCAGTACGGCTCCAGCGAGGTGACCCGGTCCAGGTCCATGCCGGTGTCGTACTCGGTGTGCGCGGCCGCGGCGACGATCGCCGAGAGCGCGGGCTGGCTCGTCGTCCCCGAGAGCGGGGCGCCGGCGCCGTCGACGGCGTCGGCGCCGGCCTCCCAGGCCGCCAGGTAGGTGGCCAGCTGACCGCCCGGGGTGTCGTGGGTGTGCACGTGGATCGGCAGGTCGAACTCCGAGCGCAGCGCGCCGACCAGCGTGCGGGCCGCGGCCGGACGCAGCAGCCCGGCCATGTCCTTGATCGCCAGCACGTGCGCCCCGGCGTCGACGATCTGTTCGGCCAGGCGCAGGTAGTAGTCGAGGGTGTAGACGTCCTCGGCGGGGTTCGCCAGGTCGCCGGTGTAGCTCATCGCGACCTCGGCGACGGTGGTCCCGGTCGCGCGGACGGCGTCGATGGCCGGGCGCATGGCGTCGACGCTGTTGAGGGCGTCGAAGATGCGGAAGATGTCCACCCCGGTGCGGGCGGCCTCGTCGACGAACGCGGTGGTCACCTGCGTCGGGTACGGGGTGTAGCCGACGGTGTTCTTGCCGCGCAGCAGCATCTGCAGGCAGATGTTCGGCAGGGCCTTCCGGAGGCGGGCGAGCCGCTCCCAGGGGTCCTCCTTGAGGAAGCGCAGCGCGACGTCGTAGGTGGCCCCGCCCCAGCACTCCACCGACAGCAGTTCCGGGGTGAGCGCGGCGACGTACGGCGCCACCGAGACCAGGCCGGAGGTGCGGACGCGGGTGGCCAGCAGCGACTGGTGCGCGTCGCGGAAGGTGGTGTCGGTCACCGCGAGCGCCTTCTGTTCCCGCAGCGCCCGCGCGAAGCCCTCCGGGCCCAGCTCGTCGAGCCGCTGTTTGGAGCCGGCCGGCGGGTTCGCCAGCGTCTCCGCGCCGAGCTCGGGCAGCTTCTTGTGCGGGTGCACCGGGGTCGGGACGAGGCCGTGCGGGCGGTGCACGGTGACGTCGGCCAGGTAGTTCAGCAGTTTCGAGCCGCGCTCGGACGAGCGCACCGCGGTGAGCAGTTCGGGCCGGTCGTCGATGAACGACGTCGTGATGGCGCCCGCCTGGAAGTCCGGGTCGGCCAGCACGGCCTTGAGGTAGTCGATGTTGGTGTGCACGCCGCGGATCTTGAACTCGGCGAGCGCGCGCTGCGCGCGCCGGACCGCGGTCGGGAAGTCGCGGCCGCGGCAGGTGAGTTTGACCAGCATCGAGTCGAAGTGGCCGGTCACCTCGCTGCCGAGCGCGGCGGCGCCGTCGAGTCGGACGCCGGTGCCGCCCGGCGCGCGGTAGACGTTGATGCGGCCGGTGTCCGGGCGGAAGCCGTCGGCCGGGTTCTCGGTGGTGATGCGGCACTGCAGGGCGGCGCCGTGGACGGCGATCGAGTCCTGCGAGAGGCCGAGGTCGGCCAGGGTCTCCCCCGCGGCGATGCGCAGCTGAGAGGAGACCAGGTCGACGTCGGTGACCTCCTCGGTGACCGTGTGCTCCACCTGGATGCGCGGGTTCATCTCGATGAAGTAGTGCCGACCGCGCTCGTCGACCAGGAACTCCACGGTGCCGGCGCACGTGTAGTCGATGTGCCGGGCGAAGGCCACCGCGTCGGCGCAGATCCGCTGCCGCAGCTCCGGGTCCAGGTTCGGGGCGGGTGCCAGCTCGACCACCTTCTGGTGGCGCCGCTGCAGCGAGCAGTCGCGCTCGTACAGGTGGATCACGTCACCGGTGTGATCGGCGAGGATCTGCACCTCGATGTGCCGCGGGTTCACCACGGCCTGCTCCAGGAAGACCGTCGGATTGCCGAACGCCGCCTCGGCCTCGCGGGAGGCCGCGCCGATCGCCTCGGCGAGGTTCTTCGGGTCGTCCACCCGGCGCATGCCGCGGCCGCCGCCGCCGGCGACGGCCTTGACGAAGATCGGGTAGGTCATGTCCTCGGCGGCGGCCACCAGCGCATCGACGTCCGACGACGGCGCCGAGCCGGCCAGCACCGGCAGGCCGGCCTCGCGGGCGGCCTGCACCGACTGCTTCTTGTCGCCGGTCAGCTCCAGCACGCGCGACGACGGTCCCACGAAGGTGATCCCGTTCTCCGCGCACGCCGCCGCCAGCTCGGGGTTCTCCGAGGCGAAACCGTATCCGGGGTACACCGCGTCGGCGCCGGCCTGTTGCGCGGCGCCGATCAGCGCGTCGACCGAGAGGTACGCCTGCACCGGTCGGCCCTGCTCGCCGATCTGGTACGACTCGTCGGCCTTCCCGCGGTGCACGCAGTTGCGGTCTTCGTAGGGGTACACCGCGACGGTGCCCGCACCGAGTTCGAATGCGGCACGGAACGCACGCACCGCGATCTCACCGCGGTTGGCCACCAGGACTTTGCTGAACATGTTTGCCTCGTTGCTTGGTTGCATGAGCTGACATCGGCGCGGCCGCCCCGCATCGATGGACCTTCGGGAGAGGCGGATTCACGGAGTGATCCACCTCTCCCGAAGATATACAATATTTAATACCCTATTCGAGGCCGTGTCGGACGGTCTCAGGCCGGGATCGGGCGCTGCACGGGACCGTCGTAGGCCGACAGCGGACGGATCAGCGCGTTCGAACGGGTCTGCTCGACGATGTGCGCCGTCCATCCCGCGATCCGGCTCATCACGAAGATCGGCGTGAACATCGGGATGTCGAAGCCCATCAGGTGGTACGCCGGACCGGTCGGGAAGTCGAGGTTCGGCTTGATCCCGGTCCGGGCGTCCATCGCCTCGGCGAGCTCACGGTAGATACCCAGCCACTTGTCCTCGCCCACGTGCTCGGACACCTTCACCAGCGCGTCGTACATGGTCGGCACCCGCGAGTCGCCGTTCTTGTAGACGCGGTGACCGAAGCCCATCACCTTCTCCTTGGCGTCGAGCTTGGCGTTCAGCCAGTCCTTGGCCCGCTCCGGGCGATCGATCTCGATCATGTCGTACATCACGGCCTCGTTCGCGCCGCCGTGCAGCGAGCCCTTGAGCGCGCCGATGGCCGCGGTCACGGCGCTGTAGATGTCCGACTGGGTGGAGGTGACCACCCGCGCGGCGAAGGTCGAGGCGTTGAAGCTGTGCTCGGCGTACAGGATCATCGACTGCGTGAAGGCGGCGACGATCTCGGTATCGGGCACCTTCCCGAAGCACATGTTCAGGAAGTTCTCCGCGTACCCGAGCCCGTGGTGCGGGGCGATCGGCTCCTGGCCGCGACGCCGGCGGAAGTCGGCAGCGACGATGGTCGGCAGCACCGCCAGCATCCGCAGGCCCTTGTCGAGGTTGGCCTCGGGGGTGGGCACGTCCTCGTCCGGGTCCACACTGCCGAGATAGCTGATCATGGTGCGGACGGTGTCCATCGGATGGCAGTTCTCCGGGATCCGCGCCAGCACGGCCTGCGCCGAGCGGTCGAGCCGCCGGTTGGCCCGCTCCCGCTGGGTGAAGAGCGCGAGCTGCTGCGGCGTCGGCAACTCACCGTGCCAGAGCAGGTAGGCCACCTCCTCGAACGTTTTACTCGCCGCCAGGTCCTGTACCGCGTAGCCGCGGTAGGTCAGGCTGTTGGTCTCCGGGACCACCTTGGAGACGGCGGTGGTGTCGACCACCACGCCTGCCAGCCCCTTGCGGATCTCGATCGACTGTTCGGTCATGACTGCTCCCCCGGTCGGGTGTAGGTGAAGATGGACGAATCGAAGTCGTTGTAGTCGGCGTACCGCAGGAACTCGTAGAGCCGGGCGCGGTGCTGCATGCCGTCGAGCACGCCCGCCTGGGTGCCGTCCTCGGCGATCCGCCGCAGGCCCGCCTCGACGGCGCCCATCGCCAGCCGCAGCGTGGTGACCGGGTAGATCACCACGTTGTAGCCGATGGCGCGGAACTGCTCGGCCGTGAACAGCTCGGACTTGCCGAACTCGGTCATGTTGGCCAGCAGCGGCGCATCCACCTCGTCGCGGAACCGCTTGAACTCGTCGAGGTCGGCGAGCGCCTCGGTGAAGATCAGGTCCGCACCGGCGGCGACGTACTCCTTGGCGCGGGCGATGGCCGCGTCGAGTCCCTCGACGCCGCGGGCATTGGTCCGGGCGCAGATCACGAAGTCCTCGTCACGGCGCGCACCGACGGCGGCCCCCAGCCTGCGGACCATCTCCGCCGCCGGGACCACCTCCTTGCCGTCGAGGTGTCCGCACCGCTTCGGATTCACCTGGTCCTCCAGGTGGCAGCCGGCCAGGCCGGCGTCCTCCAGGACCGCGACGGTGCGGGCCGCGCTCATCGGTTCGCCGAAACCGGTGTCGGCGTCGATCAGCGTCGGCAGATCGGTGGCGCGGGCGATCGCCCCGCCCCGGGCGGCCACCTCGGTGAGGGTGGTCAGGCCGATGTCGGGCAGACCGAGGTCCGCCGAGAGGGCCGCGCCGGAGACGTAGACGCCCTCGAAGCCCGCGTCGGCGACGATCTTGGCGACCAGCGGCGAGAACGCCCCCGGCCAGCGCTGCAGCTCACCGGAGGTCAGCCCGGCCCGCAGCGCCTTGCGCTTGTCGGCGTCGGTGACGCCGGACGAGAAGAGAGCCATCTCAGAGGATTCCCTCGCCGGTCGACGGCGCCGAGGCCAGCACGTCGTCGAGCACGCGCACGTTGAGCGCGCCCAGGCCGCCGGCCGGGATGTCGGCGAGACCGGTGGCCGCGGCGGTGAAGCGCTCCTGCTCGGCGGGGTCCACGACGCCGTCGGCCATCCGGGCGAACTTGGTCAGGTACTGCTCGCGGGCGAACGGCCGGGCGCCCAGCGGGTGCGCGTCGGCCACGGCCAGCTCGTCGGTGATCACGTCGCCGTTCTTCATGGTGATCACCGCGCGGGCGCCGAAGGCCTTCTCGTTCGGGTCGGTCGAGTGGTAGCGGCGGGTCCACTCCGGGTCCTCGACGGTGGAGATCTTCTTCCACAGCTCGACGGTGTCCGGGCGGCCGGCGCGCTCGGGGGCGTACGACTTCTCGTGGTCCCAGTCGCCGTCCTGCAGCGCCACGGCGAAGATGTACATCACCGAGTGGTCCAGGGTCTCGCGGCTGGCCTTCGGGTCGAACTTCTGCGGGTCGCCCGAGCCGGTGCCGATCACGTAGTGGGTGTGGTGGCTGGTGTGCAGCACGATCGACTCCACCTCGGCGGTGTCGCCGACGCGCTCGCGCATGCGGCGGGCCAGGTCGATCGGGGCCTGGCTCTGGTACTCGGCCGAGTGCTCCTTGGTGTAGGTGTCCAGGATACCGCGCTTGGCCTCGCCGGGGCCCGGCAGCGGCACGGTGTAGCGGGCGTCGGGGCCGCCGAGCAGCCAGGCGATGACGCCGTCCTCGCCCTCCCAGATCGGCGACGGGGCGCCCTCTCCGCGCATGGCGCGGTCGACGGCCTCGACGGCCACCTTGCCGGCGAGCGCCGGGGCGTAGGCCTTCCAGCTGGAGATCTCGCCCTTGCGCGACTGGCGGGTGGCGGTGGTCAGGTGCAGCGCCTGGCCGACGGCCTGGTAGATGGTCTCGATCTCCAGGCCGAGCATGGTGCCCAGGCCCGCGGCGATCGACGGGCCGAGGTGGGCGACGTGGTCGATCTTGTGCTCGTGCAGGCAGATGCCCTTGACCAGGTCCACCTGGACCTCGTAGGCGGTGGCCAGGCCGCGGATCAGGTCGTGGCCGTTGGCACCGACGCGCTGGCCGACGGCGACGAGCGCCGGGATGTTGTCCCCGGGGTGGCTGTACTCGGCGGCCAGGAAGGTGTCGTGGAAGTCGAGTTCGCGGACGGCGACGCCGTTGGCCCAGGCGGCCCACTCCGGCGCGTACTCGCCGTCGATGCCGAAGACGCCGGAGCCGCCGGTCAGCGGACGGGTCTGGGCCTGGCGGCGGGCGCTGGTGACCGGACGGCGGGCCACCGAGGCGGCGCTCACGGCGGCGTTGTCGAGGATGCGGTTGATGATCATCTCCGCGGTGTCGGCGGGGACCTCGACCGGGTCGACGGCGATCTGGGCGATCTTGTAGGCGAGGTGCTCTTCCTTCGGGAAGGTCTCGGAACTGCGGCGCGTGTAAACCTCGTGATTGATCATGTTTGCACCGTACGCACGGGGTGGACACCGGGAAAAGACCTAGCAAATGCGTATTCTTGCGAATCTTCACGGGCGATTCTGCGAATGTTGCGGACGCCGGGAGGAGTAGTCTTCCATGACATGGCGAAGACCTATGTGGGCGCCCGACTGCGCCGTCTCCGCGAGGACCGCGGCATCTCGCAGGCGTCGCTCGCCCGTCGCCTCGACCTCTCCACGAGCTACGTGAACCAGCTCGAGAACGACTCCCGGCCGATCACCGTCCCGGTCCTGCTCAAACTCACCCGGGAGTTCGAGCTGGCCCCGGACTTCTTCGCCGCCGACGGCGACGCGCGCCTGACCGCCGACCTCGCCGACGTCCTGCGGGAGCACGGCGAGGCGCCGCTCTCCCAGGCCGAGGTGACCGAACTCGTCTCGCGGATGCCCGACGTGGGACGCACCCTGGTGAGCCTGCACCGCCGACTGGCCGCCGCCACCGGCGAACTGGAGAGCTACCGCAGCGACCCCACCGGCAGTCCGCACGACGAGGACGCCGCCCCCGGCACCCCGTTCGAGCAGGTGCGCGACTACTTCTACGACCGCCGCAACCACATCGCCGAACTCGACGACGCCGCCGAGAAGATGTTCGCGCGCGCCGGGCTGCGGATCGGCGGACTCGACGTCCAGCTGGCCCGGTTCCTGGCCACCGACTACGGGATCAGCGTCCGCTACATCGACCCCGCTCCCGGCACCGAGGTCGACACCACGCCCAAACGCCGCTACGACCCGTCGACGGCCACCCTCTCCCTCGCCCGCCGACTGACCCGCGGTCAGCGGGCGTTCCAGCTCGCCACCCAGCTCGCGCTGCTGAGTCAGCGCGAGTTGATCGACCGCCTGGTCGACGACGCCGCGAACCCCTCGGCGGCGCATCGGACGGGGGAGCTGGACCCCGGATCGATTCCGGTGGCCCGGACCGGCCTGGCCAACTACTTCGCCGGCGCACTGGTGCTGCCGTACACCCAGTTCGCGGCGGCCGCCCGGCACGTGCGATACGACGTCGACCTGCTCAGCCGTGATTTCGAGGTCGGCTTCGAGACCGTCTGCCACCGCCTGTCCACGCTGCAGCGCCCCGGCGACCGCGGGATCCCGTTCATCTTCGTCCGCGTCGACAAGGCCGGGAACATCTCCAAACGCCAGTCCGCGACCGCGTTCCACTTCTCCCGGGTCGGTGGCAGCTGCCCGCTGTGGGTGGTGCACGACGCCTTCTCGATGCCCGGGCGCATCCACACCCAGGTGTCGGAGATGCCCGACGGCCGCACCTACTTCTGGCTGGCGCGCACTACCGATCCGACGCAGCAGGGCCATCTCGGCACACCGTCGCACTTCGCCGTCGGCCTCGGCTGCGACCTCTCCCACGCCGAGGAGCTGATCTACGCGACGGGGATCGACATCCGCGAGCCGCGCACCGTGATCCCGATCGGCGCCGGCTGCAAGGTGTGCCCGCGACCGAGCTGCCCGCAGCGCGCCTTCCCCCTCCTCGGGCGCCCCATCGCGCACGACGAGACGATCAGCGCCGCGGTCCCCTACCAGCCGGTGGTGTGACCCCCCCCCCGATCCCGCCTACGCTCCCGAGCCCCGCCAGTGCCACACCTCCAGGGCCGCGGCGACGGCGACGGCGTTGTCCGCCAGCGGGACCGGCAGCAGTTCCTCGGCCTTCGCCAGGCGCCGCACGACGGTGTTGCGATGCGTGTACAGCCGTTCAGCGGCGGCACTGGCGTTGCACCGCTGGGCGAACCACACGCGGAGGCACTCGACCACCTCGGGTTCGGCGTCGAGCAGAGCGCCGAGCGTGGCGGACACGAAGCCGGAGACCTTCTCGTCGTCGTCGCTCATCGCGTCGATCAGGCGCACCTCGCCGTACTCCGCGACGGTCCGGTCGACGCCCGCGCGTTGCAGTATCCGGTGGACGGTGAGCGCCTGGAAGTGGCTGCGCCGGAAGCCCTCCCGTCCCTCGCCCGGCGAGCCGACGGCGATCCGCACGTCGTCGTAGGTCCGGGCGGCCTCGTCGAGCACGAGGTCGACGGCGGGAAACCACACCCACAGCTGCGATGCCCCGGCCAGCACCACCAGCCGCCGGGTGATCCCGCCGGCCTGCATGATCGCCTCGCACGCCGACTCCAGGCGCTCGGCCGGAACACGCGGTCCGCCGGAGATCACCGCCGCGAGCTGGGGGCCGTCGAGCCGGTACCCGAGCTGCGCGTGGGCCCGCGCATCGGAGACCGGTGCGCCCTCGAGGACCAGCGCGACCGCGGCGCGGCGCTGCGCGTGGGTGTCGCCGGCCAGCTCGGCGCGGGCGACGTCGATCATCTCCGCCAGCGAGCGCACGGTGTCGTCGATGTAGGTCGCGATCGAGGCGGACGTGACCTCCAGGAGTCGCCGCAGCAGGTCGCGGTCGTCGGTCAGGGTGAAGCAGATCTGCATCCACAGCTGCCAGGCGACGTTCTGCGAGGTGCGGAACGAGTCCAGCGTGCTCGCGTCCAGACCGCGCCGCACCAGGTCGCGGACGAACACCTCCATGTCGTCGGCGGTGCGGACGCTCACCCGCACACCGGGCTCCGCCAGGTTCGCGGCGGCCCAGTGCTCGATGTTGGCGGCGGTCGTCCGCAGGGCGATGTCGAGCAGTTCCGGATCCTCGGCGACCGCGTCCATGCCGGTGCCCTGCAGCACGCTCTCGTCGAGCGCCCTGGCCCACTCCGGGGGCGCGGCCAGCACCAGCCGAACGCCCTCTCGGATCAGATCAGCCACCGCGGGATCGACCGCCACCGTCACCATATGGTCGATTATGCACCATGAATATCGATAACGGGGTGCATATCGACCTTGCATATTTCCACGATGCCAACGATCATTGGTACATGCGGCGGTGCAGCCCCGCCCCGCCTCCTCGACCGAACGGAATCGACACCCATGACGACCGAGACCACCCCCGGCACCGACGTCCTCGACGTCCTGATCATCGGCGCCGGGATCTCCGGCATCGGCGCGGCGCACTACCTCAAGACCGAACACCCGGACAAGAGCTTCACGATCCTCGAGTCGCGCCACACCCTCGGCGGCACCTGGGACCTGTTCAAGTACCCGGGCCTCCGCTCCGACTCGGATCTGCACACCTTCGGCTTCGGTTTCAAGCCGTGGATGGACAACCAGGCCATCGCCGACGCCGACCGGATCATCGACTACCTGACCGAGGCCGCCGACGACGACGGCCTGACCGAGAAGATCCGCTTCCACCGGCGGGCCGTCGGCGCCGACTGGAACACCGCCGACCAGGCCTGGCACGTCACCGTCACGAACACCGATCCCTCGGCGGTCGCGACGGAGGGCGAGGACGCCCCCACCGAGTTGATCCGGGCCCGCTGGATCTTCGCCGGCACCGGGTATTACAACTACGACGAGGGCTTCACCCCGGACTTCCCCGGCAAGGAGCGCTTCACCGGACAGATCATCCACCCGCAGCACTGGCCGGAGGACCTGGACTACTCCGGCAAGAAGATCGTCGTGATCGGTTCCGGGGCCACGGCGGTGACCCTGGTGCCGTCGATGACCGACGACGCCGCCCACGTCACCATGCTCCAGCGCACCCCGACCTACGTGATCCCGCTGCCCCGCGAGGACGCCGTCGCCAACGTGCTGAAGAAGGTCCTCGGCGCCGACCTCGGCTACAAGCTCTCCCGGGAGAAGAACATCCTGCAGCAGCGCGTCATGTACGAACTCTGCCAGCACTTCCCGACCCCAATGCGCGCGGTGATCCGCGGCACCAACAAGGCCATGCTCGGCAGGGACTTCCCGCTGGATCCGCACTTCAACCCGCCGTACAACCCGTGGGATCAGCGCCTGTGCGTGGTGCCCGACGGCGACATGTTCCGCGCACTCAAGCGCGGTGACGCGTCGATCGTCACCGACCGGATCACGACCTTCACCGAGAAGGGCATCCTGCTGGAGAGCGGCCGGGAGCTGGAGGCGGACATCATCGTGACCGCCACCGGACTGAACCTGCAGATGTTCGGCGGCATGGACCTGGCCGTCGACGGCGAGCCCGTCGTGCTGAAGGACGCCGTCGCCTACCGCGGCGTCATGCTGTCGGGGCTGCCGAACCTCGCGATGGCGCTCGGCTACACCAACTCGTCGTGGACGCTCAAGGTCGACATGCTGTGCCGGTACTGGTGCCGCATGCTGGACCACATGGACGCCCACGGCTACACCAGCGTCCGCCCGGAGGTCCCCGCGGGACTGGAGACCCGTCCGCTGCTCGACTTCGGCGCGGGCTACGTCAAGCGTGCGCTGGACGGTCTGCCCAAGCAGGGCACCGAGAAGCCGTGGACCATGTCGATGAGCGTCTACACCGACCGCGGCCAGCTCGATCGCGGCCCGGTGGACGACGAGTTCCTCACCTACTCCGCGGCGCCCGCGCAGGCTCCGGCGGAGACGGACGCCGCACCGACCAGCCCCGCGACCGTCTGACCGCACTCGACCGACTTCGACGAACCCCGCACCGCCACGGTGTGGGGTTCGTTACATTCGCGCCACAGGCGTGCTCACGCCCGCCGGAAGCGACGACGAGGAGACGGAACCACATGACCGGTTTGAGCAGTTGGATCACCCGCCGGGCCGAGCGCACCCCCAATGCGGTGGCCCTGATCGACGCCCCCACGGGCACCGAGACCACCTACGCCGCACTCGCCGATCAGGCCGCGCGCCGCGCCGCCGCGCTCCGCACGCGCGGGGTCCGGCGCGGCGACCGCGTCATGATCCTCGGCCTCAACTCGACGACGCAGCTGGCCACGATGTTCGCCGTCGCCCGGCTCGGCGCCGTCAGCGTCCCGGTGAACTTCCGCCTCGGCCCCGCCGAGATCGCCTATCTGATCTCCAATGCCGCCCCGGCCCTGCTGCTGCACGACGACGTGTTCGCCCCGCTCGCCGCGGACTCCGCCGAGGCCGCCCCGCGGGCGGTGGATCTGGTCCACCTGGATGCCCTCGACGAGCCGGAGGACTCCTTCGCCGACGAGGAGCCGGTCGGCGCCGACGACGTCGCCATGCTCATGTACACCTCCGGCACCACCGGAAAGCCCAAGGGCGCCATGCTGACCCACGGCAACTTCGAGTGGAACGCGATCAACATGCTGGTGGCCGGCGAGGGGCTCACCCCGCGCGACCGGACCCTGGCCGTCGCACCGCTGTTCCACATCGGCGGGCTCGGCCTCTACGTGCTGCCGATCCTGTACTCCGGCGGCAGCGTCGTCGTCGCGCCGGCGTTCGACCCGGCCCAGACGCTGAAGATGCTCGCCGACTTCCGCATCACGGTGCACTTCATGGTTCCGGCGATGTGGGCGGCGATGACCAAGGTGCCCGATTTCGACGACCACGACCTCTCCGCGCTGCGCTGTCTGCTCTGCGGCGGAGCCCCCTGCCCGCTTCCGGTGATCGACTTCTACCAGGGCAAGGGCCTCACCTTCATGGAGGGCTTCGGCATGACCGAGCTCTCCCCGACCGCCTGCGTCCTGGAGTCCCGTTACGTGCGCAGCCACGCCGGTTCGGTCGGACGACCCGTCCTGCACGTCTCGGCACGGATCGTCGACGACGAGGACCGCGACGTCGCGACCGGCGAGGTGGGCGAACTGCTGATCGCCGGACCGAACGTGTTCGCCGGCTACTGGGGGCTGCCCGCGGTGTCGGCGCACGAGAAGCGGGGCGGCTGGTTCCACACCGGCGACCTCGCCCGCCGCGACGCCGAGGGGTTCGTCACCCTGGTCGACCGCAAGAAGGACATGATCGCCACCGGCGGCGAGAACGTCTACCCGATCGAGGTGGAGCAGGTGCTCTTCGCGCACGACGACGTCGACGACGTCGCCGTGATCGGACTGCCGGACGAGACCTGGGGCGAAGCGGTGACGGCGATCGTCACCCTCCGCGACGGCGCCACCGCCGCCGCCGACGACCTGATCGCGTTCTGCCGCAGCAGGATCGCCGCCTTCAAGTCCCCGCGCCGCGTGGAGTTCGTCGACGCGCTCCCCCGCAACGCGACCGGCAAACTGCTCAAGCGGAGCCTGCGCGAGATCTTCGGCGACACCGCCTCGGCGGTCAGCCGCTGACCGGCCCGCCTCCCCCGTCGAGTCGCAGGCCCTCGTCGAGCCGCCGTCCTTCGTCGAGTCGCAGCGCCAGCGCGACCAGGAGACGGTCGTCCGGATCGTCCAGCCGCAGCCCGGACACCGTCTGGGCCCGTTCGAATGCGGTAGCGCAGCGTGTTGACGTGGATGCCCAGGACGCGGGCCGCGTCCCGGACGTTGCCGTGGGCGTCGCTCCACGCGCGCACGCTGGCGACCAGTTCGGCGGCGTGCTGGGCGTCGTAGTCCCGCAGTCGGGCCAGGCGCGGATCCGCCAGTTCGGGCAGTCCGGAGAGCCGGTCCACGATCTCGGTGAGCAGCACCGCGGTCCGCGACTCGGCCAGGGTGGTGACGCGCGGCGCGGTGCCGGTGGTGGCCGCGAGCACGCGGTCGCATTCGGCGCGGGCCGCCGGGACCGCCTCCAGCCCGCTCACCGGGGTGACGATCACCGCGCGCAGCCGGCCGCGCCGCACTCCGTCGGCACCGGAGGCACGACGGCCGGACGGCGTGCTCGCAGGCTCCGGGGCCCCCGGCGGATCGAACCGGTTCAGCAGCGACTCGACCCACTCGGTGAGCCGGTTGCCGCCGCGCTCGGGCACCAGCAGATACGCCCGCGCGCCGATCACCGCGGTCACCGCGCTCGCCGCGAACGCGCTGGCCTGCAGGCGCAGCGCTCCGCCGAGCGCCGCGATCGTCTCGGCGTCCCGCCCGTCCCGGTCGGCCGCCGCGAGTCCCACCAGCGACACCTCCCGGCGGGCCGGGATGCCCAGGTAGGCGCTCGCCGAACCGGCGTCCACCCCGCCGTGCTCACCGAAGACGCGCTGCACCAGCTGCGCCTCCGTCGACGGCGCCTGGAACACCCGGGTGAGGATCCGCGCGGCCACCGCGGCGGCCCCGCGGAGGACCTCCCCGGCGTCGTCGTGCAGGGGCTCGGCGCCCTCCTGCACCCAGATGGAACCGAGGTGCCTGCCGGTCGGTCCGTGGACGCCGATCACCAGTCGCCGATGCCACGACTGCTCGGGGTTCTCCGGGACGTCGACCACCTCCCCGCCGCGCCGGATCGCCTCGAAGACGCCGGCGCGGCGCAGCAGCGCCAGATATTCGGGCGGCCCGCCGCGGCCCAGGATCGTCTCCACGCGCAGTCGATCGGCCTCGCCGCGCGACGGCGAGTAGGCGAGCACCCGGGTGCTCGTCGGGTCCTCGATCGAGACCAGGCCCCCGGTGCCGTCGGCGATCAGCGACACCAGGCCGTACAGATCCAGGTCCGCCGACGTCGGATCGGCCGGCCCGATCTCCCGCGCCCGGTCGAGCCGGTCCCCGATCACCGCCAGCACCCGGTCCCAGCGGACGCCGCCCACGATCGTCACCGCGGCCGACCCGGCCTCCGTCGCGGCCCGGGCCACCGCGAGCGACTTCGTGATCACCGCGGACGGACCGTGCTCACCGGCCGTCACCCGGGTGAACGCACCGGCGTCCACGCCGACCAGCAACAACAGGTCGACGTCGGGCCACGCCCCCGCGGAGGCCAGTCCGTCGCCGTCGGCCATGGCGACCGAGGCGATCTCCGGGTCGCCGCCCAGCACCGTCCCGGAGACCCCCGAGTCCAGAGCCGTCACCAGTTCGCTCAGCGGTACTCCACGGGATCCTCGCACCGCTCCACCCTCGCACACCCTTCGGTCGTATGCACGACGATGGGGCCGATACTTCGTCCGACTCGACGATGACGTGTCCCCGATCACCGGAGTTCACTACTCGCATGTCTCAGCTCACGTCCGTTGCCCAGAGCAGCGATCCCACCGCCGTCCGGGCCGAACTGGCCGATCTGGACGCCCGCGCCCAGGACCTCGTCGCCCGCTGGCTCACCGCCACCGCGGCCACCGCGAGCAAGCCGCACCCGTCGGCGGCCCGGCTCGCCTCGATCCTGTCGGACCCGAAGGGGCTCGACTTCACCGTCGGCTTCGTCGACCGCGTGATCGGCACCGAGGACGAGGCCGCCGCCGCCCGCGCGCTCGCCGAGATCACCGCGGACCTGCCCGCATCCCTCAAGGCCGTCGACCGCGCCCAGCTGCGGATGGGCGGCCGGCTCGCCACCGCGATGCCGAACGTGGTGATCCCGGTGGCCCGCGCCCGCATGCGCGCCATGGTCGGCCACATGATCGTCGACTCCCGGGACAAGCAGTTCACCAAGACCATCGCCCGGCTCCGCGCCGGCGGCCACCGCCTCAACGTGAACCCGCTCGGCGAGGCGGTCCTGGGCGAGGCCGAAGCCGACCGGCACCTGGAGCAGGCGCGGGCGCTGCTGCGACGCGACGACGTCGACTACGTCTCGATCAAGGTCTCCTCCATCGCCTCGCAGCTGTCGATGTGGGCCTTCGACGAGACCGTCGAGTACGTGCTCGACCGCCTCACCCCGATGTACCTGGAGGCCGCGCAGGCTCCGGCGGGCACCAAGTTCATCAACCTCGACATGGAGGAGTACCGCGATCTCGAACTCACCATCGAGGTCTTCACCCGGCTGTTGAGCCGCCCGGAGCTGGAGGACTACGAGGCCGGGATCGTCCTGCAGGCCTACCTCCCCGATGCGCTGGGCGCCATGGAGCGGCTCGCCGACTTCGCCGCCGAGCGGGTCCGCGGCGGCGGCGCCGGGATCAAGGTGCGCCTGGTCAAGGGCGCCAACCTCGCGATGGAGAAGGTCCACGCCGAGGTGATGGACTGGCCGCTGGTCACCTGCGAGTCCAAGCTGGCCACCGACGTCAACTACAAGCGCGTCCTGCACCAGATCCTGGACCGGGGGAAGATGACCGGTCTGCGCCTCGGCGTCGCCGGCCACAACCTGTTCGACATCGCCTTCGCGCATCTGCTGTCCGACCGGCGCGGCGTCGCCGACCGGGTCGAGTTCGAGATGCTGCACGGCATGGCCACCGAGCAGGCCGAGACCGTCAGCGCCGACGTGGGCCGCCTGCTGCTCTACGTGCCCACGGTGTCGCCGAAGGAGTTCGACGTCGCGATCTCGTACCTGGTGCGCCGCCTGGAGGAGAACGCCGCCTCGGAGAACTTCATGTCGGGGATCTTCGATCTGGCCCCGGGCAGCGAGTCCCACCGGCGCGAGGCACGACGGTTCAGCGCCGCGATCGAAGCGCTGGCCGTCGCCCTGACCACCGGCCCCCGCGTCCCCGGCCCCAACGACCACCAGAACCGGACCGCGGAGGAGTCCGCCGATCCCGACCATCCCCTGAGCGATCCCACCCGCTCCCTGAGCACCGTCGAAGGGTCCCCCGCCCTCCCGCCCTTCCACGGCGAACCGGACACCAACCCCGCCCTGCCCGCCAACCAGGCCTGGGCCCGCGCCGCACTCGAGCGCAGCGCGCAGCCCGGCTGGCTGGAGACCGTTCCGGTGCCGGAGACCATCGCCGAGGACCGGGTCGACGACGTCGTGGCCGCCGTCCGCGCCGCGGCCGCCGAGTGGGCCGCCCGCCCGGCCGCCGAACGCGCGGAGATCCTGTCCCGCGCCGCCGACGTCCTGGCCCGCCGCCGCGGCGAACTGGTCTCGATCGCCGCCGCCGAGGCGGGCAAGGCCGTCGCGCAGTCCGACCCGGAGATCTCCGAGGCCGTCGACTTCGCGCGCTACTACGCCCGACGCGCCCTCGACCTGGAGGCCGTCGACGGCGCCGAGTTCACCCCGGACCGCCTCGTCGTGATCACCCCGCCGTGGAACTTCCCGATCGCCATCCCGGCCGGCGGCACCTTCGCCGCGCTGGCCGCCGGCGCGGGCGTGATCCACAAGCCGGCCCGCCCCACCCCGCGGTGCGCCCAGGCCGTGATCGAGGCGCTCTGGGAGGCCGGTGTCCCGCGCGAGGTCTGCGTCGGCATGTTCCCCGACGAGGGCCCGGCCGGGAAGCGGCTGCTGAGCCACCCCGACGTCGACCGGGTGATCCTCACCGGCGCCTCCGACACCGCGGCGCTGTTCGCGTCGTGGCGCCCCGAACTGCACATCAACGCCGAGACCTCCGGGAAGAACGCCCTGGTGATCACCCCTTCGGCGGACCGCGACCTGGCGATCAAGGACCTCGTCTACAGCGCCTTCGGCCACGCCGGACAGAAGTGTTCCGCGGCCTCGCTGGGCATCCTCGTCGGACCGGTCTACCGGTCGGAGCGTTTCCGTCGCCAGCTGGTCGACGCGGCGTCGTCGCTGGTCGTCGACTGGCCGACGAACCTCTCGGCCACCGTCGGCCCGCTCACCGAGGACCCGAGCGACAAGCTCCGCCGCGCCCTCACCACCCTCGAGCCGGGTGAGCGCTGGCTGCTCGAGCCCAAGCCGCTCGACGACTCCGGCCGCCTGTGGTCGCCGGGGATCAAGGACGGGGTGGCGCCCGGATCGTTCTTCCACCGCACCGAGGTCTTCGGACCGGTCCTGGGCCTGATGCAGGCCGCCGACCTCGACGAGGCCCTCGAGCTGCAGAACGCCACCGACTTCGGTCTCACCGCGGGTCTGCACTCGCGGGACGTGAAGGAGGCCGAGGTCTGGGTCGACCGCGTGCAGGCCGGCAACCTCTACGTGAACCGCGGCATCACCGGCGCGATCGTGCAGCGCCAGCCGTTCGGCGGCTGGAAGTACTCGTCGGTGGGGCTGGGCTCCAAGGCCGGCGGCCCCAACTACCTGATGCTGATGGGCCGCTGGTCCGACGCCGGACCGCTGCCCGGCGGCGACGCGCCGGCCGCTCCGCGCCTGCCGCGGGTCGCCGGATTCGTCGACCGGGTCGCGGCGACGTTCGACGACGCCGACGCCGCCTGGCTGCGCGCGGCCGCAGCCGACGACGATGCCGCCTGGTCCGCCGAGTTCGCCACCGGACGGGACATGACCGGCCTGACCTGCGAGGCGAACGTCTTCCGGTACCGCCCGGCCGAGACGACGATCCGCCTCGCCGCCGATGCCGAGCCCGTGCAGGCGGCACGGGTCCTGGCGGCCGCGGCCCGCGCCGGGGTCACCCCGCGGATCTGGGTCGCCCCGACGCTCGACGCCGCCCATCCGGTGGGCGCCCTGCTCGAGACCGCCCGGCGCGTCCTCGGTCTCGGGGCGCCGGTGACCGCCACCGACGCCGAGTTCGCGGCGCGGCTCCCGCAGCTGACCGAGGGCCGGATCCGCCACCTGGGAACCGTGAGCGACGTCGTGCGCCGGGCGATCGCCGCCCGCCCCGAGGTCGCCCTGCTCGACGACGCCGTCGTCGTCTCCGGGCGCGTCGAACTGCGGTACTGGCTGGCCGAGCAGTCCGTGTCGATCACGCTGCATCGCTTCGGCAATCCGGATCGCCCGTTCGGGGAGTTCGCCGCCGCGCTGACCACCCCGGCCTAGGTCCGATCCGTCCCCCTCGCTTGGTAGGTTTCAGGCGAGGGGGGCGGTCGTCTCCGCCCCCACAGATCCTCTCGGATTCCTTCGGCTCTCCATCTGGAGTGACCACCATTCAGAGCTCACCTCAAGGAGAGTCGCATGTCCATAGCGAGTACCGGACTGGGCTGGCAGTACACCGCCCTGGTCCTCTATTTCGCGGCGATGATCGCCATCGGCTTCTACGCCTACGCCAAGACCAAGAACGATCTCGACGGCTACATGCTGGCCGACCGCGGTCTCAAACCGTGGGTCGCCGCGCTCTCCGCAGGCGCCTCGGACATGTCCGGCTGGCTGCTCATGGGTCTGCCCGGCGCGATCTACCTCAGCGGTCTGGTTGAGTCGTGGATCTTCATCGGCCTGATCATCGGAGCCTGGCTCAACTGGACCTTCATCGCACCGCGCCTGCGCTCGTACACCGAGGTGGCCGGCGACGCGATCACCATCCCGAGCTTCTTCGGCAAGCGCCTGCACGACGAGACCAACATCGTCCGGATCGTGTGCGGCGTGGTGATCCTGGTGTTCTTCACCTTCTACATCTCCAGCGGCATGGTGGCCTCCGGGAAGTTCGCCGAATCCGCGTTCGGCTTCGACTATCTGTGGGGCATGCTGCTGGTCGCCGCGATCACCATGCTGTACACCCTGTTCGGCGGCTTCCTCGGCGCCTCGCTCACCGACGTCGCCCAGGGTCTGCTGGTGGTGGTCGCCCTGCTCGCGGTGCCGATCATGGGCATCATCGACCTGGGCGGTCTGGGCGCCACCGTCGACGGCATCCAGGCCGTGGATCCGGAACGGCTGAGCCTGTTCGCCGGCGGCAGCGTCCTGGCCGTCGTCTCGGCACTCGCGTGGGGCCTCGGCTACTTCGGCCAGCCGCACATCATCGTGCGCTTCATGGCGCTGCGCGCACCGAGCGACGTCCCGGTGGCCCGCCGCATCGGAATCGGCTGGATGCTGCTCTGCGGCGTCGGCGCGGTCGGCACCGCCCTGGTGGGCATCGCCTACTTCGGCAAGTCCGCGAACCCCGACCTGAACGACGCCGAGACGGTGTTCCTGGTGCTCTCGCAGCTGCTGTTCCACCCGTTCATCGCGGGTCTGGTGCTGGCCGCCGTGCTCGCCGCGGTCATGTCCACGATCTCCTCGCAGCTGATCGTGTGTTCGTCGGCGCTCATCGAGGACCTCTACAAGATCGTCGCCGAGAAGGCCGGATGGAAGGAGCTGTCCCCGGTCGTCTACGTGCGACTCGGCCGTCTCGGCGTGCTCGTCATCGCGGTGATCGCGGTGCTCATGGCGCTCTCGCCGTCGAACAGCATCCTGGCCCTCGTCGCCTTCGCCTGGGCCGGTTTCGGCGCCGCCTTCGGCCCGGCCGTGATCCTCGCCCTGTACTGGCGGCGCCTGACCGCGTGGGGCGCGCTCGCCGGCATCGTCGCCGGTGCGCTGGTCGCCTACGTCTGGGGCCAGACCTCGCTGCACGACAGCCTGTACGAGATCATCCCCGGGTTCATCGCGAACTTCCTGGTCGCCGTCCCGGTGAGCCTGCTGACCAAGCGCGACGCCTCGGAACAGATCGACGCCGAGTTCGACGAGGCCGCCGAGCTGGCCCGGCGCAAGCGGGGAAAGGAACGCCCGGTCCTCGAGTCCGCCTGAACTCCGCGCTCCGGTCCGCTCCGGCGGCAGTAGCCTGGCTGTCGTGACCGCACCAGCAGAACTGTGGCCCGGGCGCATCCACGCGCCCGACAGCCTCACACCCGATCACCTCGCCTCGCTCACCGACGTCGCCGACGAGACCCCGCTCCCCGACGACCACCGTGCCGCGGACCGGATCTGGGAGGCGGCCGAGCACTGGTATCAGGCCGGGACCCAGCCCGGGATCGGCGTGTGCCTGCGGGTCGACGGCGAGGTGATCCTGGACCGGGCGATCGGGCACGCGCGGGGCGTCGTCGTCCGGGCCGCCGACGGCGCCCCGCCCGCCGGATCCGGATCCGGGGAGGCGCTCGAACCGTTTCGGACGGACACCCCGGTGTGCGTGTTCTCCTCGGCCAAGGCGATGGCGTCGACGGTGCTGCACATGCTGATCGAGCGCGGTGACCTGCGCCTGAGCGACCGGGTGGACGATCTGATCCCCGGTTACGGCGCCCACGGGAAGTCTCGGACGACGATCGACCACGTCCTCACCCACCGCGCGGGCGTCCCGATCCCCACCGGCCCGCGGGTGGATCTGCGCCGCAGCGAGGACAGCGCGTACACCCGTGCGATGC
This sequence comes from Gordonia sp. (in: high G+C Gram-positive bacteria), assembly GCF_047600385.1. Lineage (GTDB taxonomy): Bacteria > Actinomycetota > Actinomycetes > Mycobacteriales > Mycobacteriaceae > Gordonia. Next base: position 63,850 of record NZ_JASGKZ010000002.1, read on the forward strand.
TGTCGCAGCTGCGGCCGATCTATCCGCCCGGGACGCTGCACTTCTACCACGCGCTCACCTGGGGTCCGCTGGTCCGGGAGATCGTGGCGGCCGCGACCGGCCGCGGCATCCGCGACGTCCTGGCCGAGGAGATCCTCGATCCGCTCGGGTTCCGGTGGACCAACTTCGGGGTCCGGCCCGACGACGTCCCGCTGGTGGCGCCCAGCCACCCGACGGGACCGCCGTCCGGCGGGATGGCGGATGCGGCGTTCACCCGGGTGGTCGGCGGCACCCTGGCCAAGACCGTGGAGCGGGCCAACACCCCGGCGTTCCTGACCGGGGTGGTGCCGTCGTCCAACGCGGTCTCCACCGCGCACGAGCTCTCCCGCTTCGCCGAACTGCTGCGGCGCGGCGGCGAGCTCGACGGGCATCGGGTGCTGTGGCCGGCCACCGTGCGCGCGGCCGTCCGGCAGCGGCGGCGGCTGCGCCCCGACGTGGCCACCGGCGGCGCCCCGCTGCGCTGGGGCACCGGATTCATGCTGGGTTCGCAGCGGTCGGGCCCGTTCGGCCGCGATGCTCCGGCGGCGTTCGGCCACACCGGGCTCACCCAGATCGCGATGTGGGCCGACCCGCAGCGACGACTCTCCGCCGCCGTGGTGTCCACGGGCAAACCGACGGACCATCCCGAGAGCGACCGCTACGGCGCACTCCTGGACACCGTCAATCGGATGATCCCGAAGACGAGTTGAGCCGCACCTCTCCACGACGAGGCTCCACTCCAGTCGTGGGGAGCCGACCTCTCCACCGCAGAGCTCGCTCCCTCGGTAGGGCTCGCTTCCGCAGTAGGGCTCGCTTCCGCAGTAGGGCTCGCTTCCGCAGTAGGGCTCGCTTCCGCAGTAGGGCTCGCTTCCGCAGTAGGGTTCGCTTCCGCCGGCCGAGCCGGGTCGCGAACGCAGTGAGCGGCCCGTGTCGAAGCCCCCGCTCCCGGCTCAGGGACCGGGTACGACTCGATCGGAGGACCGGTCGTGGCGGAGAAGGACCCCGGGGCGTACCTCCGTGCGGAAGAAGGACTCCGGGGCCTCGCACAGCAGCGCCTGGACCACGGGTTTGGCGACGACCAGGAGCGTGTCGTCGTGCATCGCCGTGACCGCGGCCCGGATCCGGGTGACGAAGGCGCGCACCGACTCGCCCCCGTGCGGCACGGCGTCGGGGTCGGTGAACCACGCACCGAGGTCGGGGCCGGGGATCTGTTCGGGGGTCCGGCCGCGCCAGGAGCCGACGTCGAGCGTGGCGAGCGCCGGGTCGACGTCGCTCCCGTGTCCCAGCAGTTCCGCGGACTGCCGCACCGACCGCTCCGGGCCGACCCGGACGACGGATCGGCCCGGAGGCGGTTCGATGTGCAGCGCCTCGATGCTCGCGATGCCGCGGGCATCGAGCACGTCGTGCTCACCGCCGAATCGCACCGACCGGTTCGGGGCGGTGCGTCCGGCGACGATCAGCAGCACGTCAGGCGGCGGCAGGTTCGGCGGCGCGCTCGGCGGTGTCGGCGCCGCGCTTCATCAGCACGCCCAGCACCAGGCAGAAGACGGTGACCAGCACGGCCCACAGGATCACCTGGTTGGCGATCGCGTAGACGCGGAAATCGGCCACCACCTGGCCGGGGAAGCCAGCGCCGTAGATGACGCCGTCGTGCTCCACCGGGCCGGGGACCTCGTGGAAGGTCGGCAGCAGCGCAGCGGTGATCGTCATGACGACCAGGTAGCCGACGGCGGCGGCGATCCCCGACAGCAGGCCGCCGAGACGATCCCACAGAGTCATCGCGAGCCACACCGCGCCGGCGGCGACCGCCAGCGACACGATCGTGATGATCAGGTACGACGTCGAACGCGACCCGATGGTGTCCTCCTCGCCGACGGCGGGCGGGTTCGGCGGGTACACGAAGTACGGGACGCCGATCACGGCGACGAAGCCGATCACGCCGAGGGCGCCGGCGACCAGGCGCGGGTCGACGTCGGCGAAACGACGGCCGACGTAGGCCCACAGGACGGTGAAGGCGACGGCGAAGAAGGCGCCGATGCACAGCGCGAAGATCACCGTGCCGATGCCCGCGCCGATGTTCTCCTGCACCGAACGGGTGAACAGTTCACCGTGTTCGTGCCCTTCTTCGACGGCGTGACCCATCGCCGCGTGCATCTTCTCTTCGGCGTGCGCGCGGTAGTCCTCGTAGTCGATGGCCTTGGCGACCTGCGGCTCGATGAAGATGCGCGCGTAGACGAAGGCGACGATTCCGGCGATCAGGCCCGAGAGCAGACCTGCGCCGACGAATGTGCGTTCCATGTTCCGTTGTCCTCGTTTCCGTCGGTACTAGTGGCAGGGGAAGCCGAGGAAGTGGCGGGCGTCGTGGATGAACTCGTGCACGTGGGCGTCCTCGCCGAACACCGACACGGCGCCCTGGTCGTAGCCGAGGAAGTAGTAGGCCAGCGCGGCGACCAGCACCGTCGCGGTGAGGAAGAGCGCCGTCGAGACCGTCTCGAGGTGCGGTACGGCCAGGCTGCGGACGCGCTGGGCGCCGGCGTCTGCCGAATGTGCGGATGCGGTCATGAGAGAACCTGCTTCCGGGATCGTGCGTCCCGTCGTGGTGGATGTGCGGGTGCCCGCCGCGGTGCTCTGACTCGGTCTCGTGCTGTCGTACGAGTCCTCACAGTGGCGCGACCGTCCCGGAATCTCACCGGGTTCCCCGCGTCGGACTGCGCTCAGAGTACTCTCAGGGTCCGATTGTCGTACGCCTGAGGTTCAATGGTCGCCATGGCGGGGAAGAACATCTGGGCGGACTTCGGCCCGGCGACCCGTCGCTGGTTCACCGGCGCGTTCGGCGAACCGACGGCGGCGCAGGCGGGGGCGTGGCGGTCGATCGCGTCCGGCGACCACACCCTGGTGATCGCGCCGACCGGTTCGGGCAAGACGCTGGCCGCCTTCCTGTGGGCGATCGATCGGATGGTGAGCGCTCCCCGGCCGGAGCGGAAGGGCGTGCGCGTCGTCTACGTGTCGCCGTTGAAGGCTCTCGCCGTCGACGTCGAACGCAATCTGTCGGCGCCGCTGGTCGGGATCGGTCACGCCGCGGCGGCGCTGGGTCTGCCCGCCCCGGAGGTGACCGTCGGGGTGCGGTCCGGCGACACCCCGGCCGCCGCGCGCCGAGCACTGGTGAGCAGTCCGCCGGACATCCTCATCACCACCCCCGAGTCGCTGTATCTGATGCTCACCTCGGCCGCGCGCGAGACGCTGCGCACCGTGGAGACGGTGATCGTCGACGAGATCCACGCGCTGGCCCCGACCAAACGCGGCACGCATCTGGCGTTGTCGCTAGAACGTCTGGATCTGCTCACCGAGCGCCCGGTGCAGCGGATCGGGTTGTCGGCCACGGTCCGGCCGCCGGAGACGGTCGCCCGGTTCCTCGTCGGCGCCGGGAGCGCAGCGAGCGGGCCGAACGTCACAGACGCCGGGAGCGCAGCGAGCGGGCCGAGTGGATCCGGTGCCGGGAGCGCGGCGAGCGGGCCGCAGGACGACGCCGAGGCCCCCGCGGCGTGCACCGTCGTCCGTCCGCCCGCGGCGAAGACCTTCGATCTGAGCGTGCAGGTCCCGGTCGAGGACATGACGAACCTCCCGGTGCCGGAGCACGATCCGACGACGGGCTTCGGCGACCGGGAGCTCGACGACGCCTTCTCCCCCACGGCGGGGTCGCTGTGGCCGTTCGTCGAGGCGGCGATCGTCGACGCGATCGCGGAGAACCGTTCGACGATCGTCTTCGCCAATTCGCGGCGTCTGGCCGAACGGCTGACCGCGCGGCTCAACGAGATCTGGGCCGAGCGGCTGGGTCTGGATGCGGACGAGTTCGATCCGCATCGCGCCAATCCGGCGGTGCCCGGCGGCATGCCGGCGATGATCACCGGTGCGGTGGCGACCGGCGGGGCTCCCCCGATCCTGGCCCGCGCCCATCACGGTTCGGTGAGCAAGGACCAGCGGGCCGAGATCGAGGATACGCTGAAGACGGGACGACTGCGCTGCGTGGTCGCGACCAGTTCGCTGGAGCTCGGGATCGACATGGGCGCGGTGGATCTGGTGATCCAGGTGGAGACCCCGCCGTCGGTGGCGTCGGGGCTGCAGCGGATCGGCCGGGCCGGGCATCAGGTCGGCGAGATCAGCCGGGGCCTGGTGTTCCCCAAGCACCGCACCGATCTGATCGGCTGCGCGGTGACGGTGTCGCGCATGCTCGACGGCGCGATCGAGCAGCTCACCGTGCCCCGGAATCCGTTGGACATCCTGGCGCAGCAGACGGTGGCCGAGACCGCGGTGGCGGACGTGGACGTCGACGAGTGGTTCGACACGGTACGACGCTCCGCGCCGTATGCCGCGCTCACCCGCGACGTCTACGACGCGGTGCTGGACCTGATCTCCGGGCGCTATCCGTCCGACGAGTTCGCCGGGCTGGCCGCCCGCGTCGACTACGACCGCGCCACCGGCACCTTGACCGCGCGCCGCGGCACGCTCCGCACCGCGGTGACCTCCGGGGGAACCATTCCCGATCGCGGCATGTTCGGGGTGTTCCTGGCCACCGGCGAGGCCGTCGAACGTCCGAGTTCGGCCGGGGGTTCCGGTGCCGCCGACGCCCGGGGCCCGCGCCGCGTCGGCGAACTCGACGAGCAGATGGTCTACGAGTCGCGGGTCGGCGACGTCTTCGCGCTCGGCGCCAGCAGTTGGCGGATCGTCGAGATCACCCACGACCGCGTCCTGGTGATCCCCGCGTTCGGTCAACCGGGGCGGCTGCCGTTCTGGATCGGCGACGCCGTCGGACGCCCCGCCGAGCTCGGTGCGGCGATGGGCCGGTTCGTCGGGGCCGCGGGGAATCCGGACGAGTTCGACCGGCTCGCCGACGAGACCGGGCTGAGCCCGAACGCGCGAACCAATCTGCGGTCGCTGCTCGACGATCAGCGCGCGTCCACCGGCGTCCTCCCCACCGACCGCACGCTCGTCGTCGAACGGTTCCGGGACGAGCTCGGCGACTGGCGGCTGGTGCTGCACTCCCCGTACGGGCTGCGGGTGCACGCGCCGTGGGCGTCGGCCATCGCGACGAAGCTCAGTGAGACGCTCGGGCTCGACGGCGTGGCCACCGCCGCCGACGACGGCATCATCGTGCGCCTGCCCGACACCGACGACGCTCCCCCCGGTGCGGAGGTGTTCGACGTCGACCCCGACGAGATCGGCGACATCGCTCTGCGTGCGCTGGCCGATTCGTCGCTGTTCGCGGCCCGGTTCCGGGAGTGCGCGTCCCGGGCGCTGCTGCTCCCGCGCCGCGATCCGGGCAGGCGGGCGCCGCTGTGGCAGCAGCGGCAGCGGGCCGCGGAACTGTTGGCGGTCGCCGCGAAGTTCCCGGACTTCCCGATCATCCTGGAGACCGCCCGCGAGTGTCTGGAGGACGTCTACGACCTCCCCGCGTTGACCGGGATCCTCTCCCGGATCAAGAATCGCCGGATCCGGCTGGCCGAGGTGGAGACGCCGTCGCCGTCGCCGTTCGCGGCCTCGATGCCGCTCGGGTACGCCGGGTCGTTCATGTACGACGACGACGCGCCCCTCGCCGAACGCCGCGCCACCGCGCTCACCCTGGACACCTCGCTGCTCGCGCAGCTGCTCGGCCGGGTGGATCTGCGCGAGCTGCTCGATCCGGTGGTGATCGCCGACACCGTCGCCCGGCTCCAGCGCACCGCCCCGGAGCGGCAGGCCCGCGACGGCCAGGACGTCGCCGACCTGCTGCGCTGGCTGGGTCCGCTCACCGGCGCCCAGATCGCCGAGCGGTATCGCGGCGAGGAGGCTCTCGACGAGGTCCTGGCCGAGCTCGCCGGTCTGGGTCGGATCGTCACCGTCGTGCTGCTGGGGGTGGAACGGTTCGCCTCGATCGACGACGTCGCCCGGCTCCGCGACGGTCTGGGCACCCCGACCCCGCTCGGTGTGCCCGCGGCGTATCTGGAGTCTCCGGCCGACCCGGTGGGTGATCTGATCCACCGGTACGCGCGTACGCACGGGCCGTTCACCGCAGGCGACGTGGCCGCCGAGCTGGGTCTCGGGGTGGCGGTGGTGCGCGAGGTCCTGGTCCGGCTCGCCGGGCGACGCACCGTGATCGAGGGCGAGTTCGTGGTCCGCGAGCCCGGTCCGGGCGACGATCGCGGTCAGTGGTGTCACACCGATGTGCTCGGCCGGTTGCGGCGCGGTTCCCTCGCCGCCGGGCGCGCCGAGTCCGAGCCGGTCGACCACGGCGCCTACGCACGCTTCCTGCTCGACTGGCAGCACGTGGCCCCCGACCCGCTCTCCTCCTCGACGAGCGAACCGAGTCGTCCCCTTTCGGCAGTCGAGCGAAGTCGTACCCCTTCGACGATCGAGCGGAATCACGCCCCTTCGGCAGTCGAGCAGAGTCGTACCCCTTCGGCAGTCGAGCGGAGTCGTACCCCTTCGATGGTCGAGCGGAGTCGAGACCCGCGCCTGCGCGGCATCCACGGCCTGATGTCGGTGATCGAGCAGCTCGCCGGACAGCCGGTCCCGGCGTCGGCGTGGGAGTCTCTGGTGCTGCCGAGCCGAGTGGTCGACTACCGGCCGGCGATGCTCGACGAACTCCTGGCCGGCGGCGAGGTGGTCTGGTCCGGTCACGGACGGATCGCCGGCGCCGACGGCTGGATCGCGCTGCATCCCGCCGACTCGGCACCGCTCACGCTGCGGCCGCCCGACGAGTTGGAGATCTCCGGGCTGCACCGGGAGATGCTGTCCGGACTCGAGGCGGGGGCGCTCCGCTACGCCCAGTTGGCGGCGGGCCTGGACGACGGCGTCGACGACGAGGCCCGCCACACCGCGCTGTGGGATCTGGTGTGGGCGGGTCGGGTCACCAACGACTCGTTCTCTCCGGTGCGGGCGCTGCTGACCCCGGGCCGGTCCCGGAGCGGATCGTCCACCCCGTCGCACCGGGTCCGGGGCGGCGGACGCGCACCGCGACTGCGGTCGGCGCGGCTCTCCAGCCGCTATCTCGCGGGTGCCGACGCCTCCGGAGGCGTCCCGGTGCCGCCGCTCGTCGGCGGCCGCTGGGCGCTTCTGGAACGCGTCGAGATCGATCCGACCAAGTCCGCCGCGGCGATGTGCGAGATCCTGCTCGACCGCTACGGCGTCGTCACCAAGGGCCCGGTGGTCGGCGAGGAGGTCCCCGGCGGTTTCGCGCGGATCTACCGGGCGCTGAGCGTCTTCGAGGACACCGGTCAGGTGCGGCGCGGCTACTTCGTCGACGGTCTCGGCGGCGCGCAGTTCGCCGCCGGACACACCGTCGACACTCTCCGCGAGCACGCCGTGGCGTCCCGCGGCGACGCACTCTCCGCCGTCGTCCTGGCCGCGACCGACCCCGCCAACCCGTACGGCGCCGCCCTCACCTGGCCTGACCCGCCCCCGGACACCCCCCGATCGCGCCCCGCACCGGGCGACGCAGGAGTCCCGACACGATCGCGCCCCGTACCGGGCGACGCAGGGGGCCCGACACGATCGATCCCTGAGCCGGGTGACGCAGGGGGCCCGACACGATCGATCCCTGAGCCGGGTGACGCAGGAGCCCGAGTCGAAGGGTCCCGCCGTCAGAACACCGGTCACCGTCCGGGCCGCAAACCCGGCGCCCTCGTGGTGCTCGTCGAAGGCCACGCGACGCTCTTCGTCGAACGCGGCGGCAAACGGATCCTGACCTTCTCCGACGACGCCGATCGCCTCGAGGCCGCCGCGGCCGCGCTGGCGACCGCGGTCCGCCGGGGCCGGGTCCCGCGGATCCACGTCGACCTGGTCGACGGCGATCCGGTCCGGAGCACCGAGCTGGGCGGACTCCTCGCGGACCGGGGTTTCGCCGCCACCCCGCGCGGTCTGCGCATGAACTACGACCCGCGCCATGCCTGAGGGCGACACCGTCTACCGCACGGCCCACCGACTCCACCGGGCGCTGGCCGGGAAGACCCTGATCAGCAGTGATTTCCGGGTTCCGCAGCTGGCGACCGAGGATCTCTCCGGCGCCACCGTGGAAGGTGCGCGGGCGGTGGGCAAGCATCTCTTCCTCGACACGGCCCTCGCCTCGTCTCGACCGATCGACGAACCAGTCGATCCGGTCCCTGCGCCGGGCGACGCCGGAGCCCGAGTCGAAGCGGCTCCCCGCCGGGCCTCCGTCCACTCCCATCTGAAGATGGAGGGCGTCTGGCATCTCTACCGTCCCGGCGAGCGGTGGCAGCGTCCGGGTTTCACCGCCCGCGTGGTGTTGCGGACCGACGACGTCGAGGCCGTCGGATTCTCCCTGGGGATCCTGGAACTCACCGCGGACCCGGATCGGGCCGTCGCACATCTGGGCCCGGATCTGCTCGGCGACGACTGGGACCCCGACCGCGCCGCGGCCAATCTGTCCGCCGACCCGGCGCTGCCGATCGGCCTGGCTCTCCTCGACCAGCGCAATCTCGCCGGGATCGGCAACGTCTACCGCAGTGAACTGTGCTTCCTGGCCGGAATCCATCCCGCGGCCCCGGCCGGCGACGCCGACGTCGCGCGGATCGTCGCCGACGCGCATCGGCTCCTGACGGCGAACGCGCTCAGCCCGGTGCGGGTGACGACGGGTGATCGTCGTCGCGGTCGCGAGTTGTGGGTGTACGGGCGGGAGCGTCGCGCCTGCCGCCGGTGCGGCACCGGAATACGGCGGGACACCCTCGGAACGGCGGGCCACGGTCCCGCCGCCGAACGCATCGTCTACTTCTGTCCGCGCTGCCAATGAGCGGTTCCGCCCGGAAAACCGGTGGACGCGAGTCCGCGACGATCCGTAGCGTCGCGGTCGTATGCTTCACGACACCTCTTCCACCCTCACCGCGGTCGGCCTCGGTTTCTCCTGGCCGGACGGCAGCGAGATCCTGCACGACGTCGACCTCTCCCTCGAACCGGGACTCTCCGCACTCGTCGGCGACAACGGCGCGGGCAAGACGACGCTCCTGGAGATCCTCGCGGGCGTCCGGGCACCCGGCCGCGGCACCGTCGTCGCCGACGGCGCCGCGGTCCTGGTCCGGCAGGAGTCCGCGGCGCCGGGCGCCGGCACGCTCGCCGACGGCCTCGGTGTGTCGCCGGTCCTCGCCGCCCTGGCTCGTATCGAGCACGGCAGCGTCGATCCGGCGGACTTCGAGATCGTCGGCGACGACTGGGATCCCGCCGCACGCGCCGTCTCCCGGCTGGATCGGCTGGGCCTACCCACCGACCTCGAGCGGCCGCTGACCAGCCTCTCCGGCGGCCAGTTCCGGAGTCTCGCCCTGGCCCGGGCGCTGCTCGCCGACCCGGAAGTCCTGCTGCTCGACGAACCCACCAACGACCTCGACGCCGACTCCCGCGCCCGGCTGGGCCGGATGCTCACCGAGTTCGGCGGCGCGATCCTCGTCGTCAGCCACGACCTCGCGCTGCTCGACACCGCGGAACGCATCCTCGAACTGCGCGACGGCCGGTTGCGGGTGTTCGGCGGGAACTACACCCGTTACCGGGAGGTGCTCGACGCCGAACGCGCCGCGCACGCCGAACAGACCGCGGCGGCCGCCGCCTCCGTCCGCCGCGAGCAGCGGCAGTTCGCCGATGCGCAGACCGCGCTGGCCCGGCGTCGTCGTACCGCGGCGAAGGCGCGGGCGGAGAAACGGGTCCCGCCGGTCGTCGCCGGAATGCTGGCGAACAAGGCTCAGGTGTCGGCGGGCAAGCTCGAGCGCGGACAGCGTGATTCGGTCGCCGCGGCACGCGCCGAGCTCGACGATCTCCGGAGTCGGCGCCGGAATCCGACGGCACCGGCGATCCGGCTCGGCACACCCGCTGTCGCCTCGGGAACACAGATCATCACCGATCCGCGGCTTCCGGTCACCGGCCCCGACCGGGTACGCCTCGCCGGCCCGAACGGATCGGGGAAGTCCCGGCTCCTCGCGGCACTCGTCGCCGACGACGCGATCGCCGTCCCGTACGTGTTCGTCCCCCAGGTGGTCTCCTTCGCACACCTGGTACCCGAATCGTCGACCGTCGCCCAGGCCGCCCGCACCGCCGCGCCGGGTCGCGAGCCGGAGGACGTGCACGCCCATCTGGCCCGATTCGGGTTCACCGGCGACACGTCCGAACGCGTGCTCCGGGATCTGTCCGGCGGCGAGCGTCTGCGCGCCGGTCTGGCGCTCGCGGTGCTGGCCCGCCCGGAGGCGAAGCTGCTGATCCTCGACGAACCGACCAACAGTCTCGACGTCGGCACCGTCGAGAGTCTGCTCGCGTCGTTGTCGGCCTGGACCGGCGCGCTGGTGCTGGTCTCGCACGACCCCGGCTTCGTCGCCCGCGCCGGGATCACCCGGACCGTAGACATGATCGTCTGACCCCGTGTGGACCGGAGAAGGACGACGCTCTTCGGTCTCGACTCCGCTCGACCAGCGGGGGATCTCGACGGAGACCCAGATCGCGTGGAGTCGTTTCCCCGCCGGTCGAGCCCCTTCTCGCCGGTCTAGCCCCTTCTCGTCGGTCTAGCCCCTTCCTCGTCGGTCGAGCCCTTCCTCGTCGGTCGAGCCCTTCCTCGTCGGTCGAGCCCTTCCTCGTCGGTCGAGCTTCTTCTCGTCGGTCGAGCGAAGTCGAGACCCCCCTTCGTAATCGTTCTCGGTGGGCCCCGTCGACTCGACTCGTCACTGCGTTCCTCCTCGGCTCGGGGAGCGGAAGGAAGGACATCTCCATCGGCGATCCGGCGCAGGCTCGAGAGAGCGGAAGACCTGAGCGGGGTGCTCCTGGTCGGTCGTTGCGAAATAGCGGGCCACGAGGGATATCTGCCCTCGTCACCCGCCATTTCGCAGTGGCGGACCATGCGGCCGCCGGTCCCCGCACCGGAGGCTTCGACTCGACTGGTCCCCGCCCACGACGTCAGGCCTCCGCAGCGTCGGACCGCACCGGTACTACCGTAAGTAGTAATCACGCGTGTTCCGGTCTCCCGGTCGCGCCCCGATTCGAGAAGAGCGAGATGCCGATGAACGATCCCACCGCAGCACCGGCGACGACGACCACGTCACCGGAGTCCAAGCAGTTCCGGACCGGCGCCACCGCAGCGGCGTTCGCCCTGGTCCTGCTGGCGGTGACGCTCGTCGGCCTGTTCCTGCCGTGGTACCGGTTCCTCGTCTCGTTCAGCTTCCGCGAATCGATCTCGGTCTCGTCGCTCTCCATCACCCAGGAGATGAACGGTTTCGGCCTGGTCCATCGCGACGACGTCGCCGAACATCTGGAGACCGCGGACACCGGGTTCGGGGTCCCGTTCCTGGTGCTGGCGATCATCGCCGTCGGCACGGTGGTCGCGGCGATCGCCCTGATCCTCCTCTCCCGCCACCGGTTCCTCGCCGGTGTCCTGCTGATGGTCGGCGGCCTCGCCCAGGTGCTCAGCGCGGCGCTCGACTTCCTGCTCAACGGCAAGGATGCGATCGTCGCCGACCTGGAAGCGGAACTGCCGACCCTGATCGCCCGCAACCTGCGCGACGTCGGTGAGCACTCGTTCGGCGGCGGCGTCTACGCGGTGCTCGCCGCCGGTGTCGGCCTCATCGTGCTCGGGGCCGTCTACGTGCGCGTCGTGCGGCTGCTGGACACCCGCTCCTCCGCACTCGCCCGATCCTGAGACGACGGAACGCCGGTGGGTGTGCGCACCCGCGCACACCCACCGGCGTTCCGTGATCCGGGGACTACACCGGGTAGCGGTCGGGCTCCGGGCCGAACTTGAACCGGCGGCCGCTGATCTCGGCGACGTCGATCACCACGTAGTTCATCTTGAGCGTCGGCACCCAGGGCTTCAGCGGCAGCTGGTCGGCCTCGGCGATCTCCCGGGTGCCGGTGAGGATCCGCGCGGCACCCTTGGCGACGACGCTCCAGCCGATCTTGCTGGTGAAGCCGTCGGTCTCGAAGGCGACCCGGCCGTTCACCGCGATCTCGGAGAGCTTGGTGCCCTCTCCCGTCCGGAAGTAGATCTTGCCCTCGTGGGCGTAGGCGTTGACCGGGAAGATCTCCGGCTCGCCGTCGACGCTGAGCGCCAGTCGGCCGAAGACGCTCTCGGACAGCAGGTTCCAGCACTGATCCGCGTCCAGAACGGTGATCGCTTCCATCTCTCCTCTTTTCCACGCACCGCGGCAGAGGGGCTGACACGCGGCTCATTCTGATGTAAAACCCTATGCCGCCCATCTTCGTCGCGCCGGTCGAATCGGGACAAGGGGCCTTCGTCCCCGGTGCGCGACATCACGCGCACCGGGGACGAAGGTCCCTCGGCGGCAGGCAGGTTTCCGGAACAGCGAGGAGTCCGTGCCGTCACTCCGGCGCGGGCACCGGCTCCAGGATCTCGCGGCGCGCCTCCGGAGCGGCCACCCGCAGGGCGTCGGCGGAGGCGTCGTCGGGCTGGCGCTGCGACTTGATCTCGGCGTCCACGCGGGCGCAGTAGTTCTCGATCTCCCAGGCGCGCGTGTCGTCGTCCCAGCCGAGCGCGGGCGCGATCAAATCGGCCACCTCGTCGGCGCAGTCGACGCCCCGGTGGCTGTACTCGATCGCGATGCGCGTGCGACGGGCCAGCACGTCCTCCAGGTGCAGGGCGCCCTCGCAGCGTGCGGCGTACACGGCCTCGACGCGCAGGTACTGGGGCGCCGCGGTGATCGGATCGAGCAGCGAGGCGTCGTCCTTGGCCAGGCTCAGCACCTCGTCGAGCAGCGAGCCGTAGCGGTTGAGCAGGCGGCGCACCCGGTACGGGTGCAGCCCGTAGTGCTCGCCGAGGTGCTCGCACTGGTTCACCAGCGCGAAGTAGCCGTCGGCGCCCAGGAGCGGCACCCGCTCGGTGACCGACTTCCCGACGCGGTCGGGGATGAACTCGGCGGCGGCGTCCACCGCGTCGGCCCCCATCACGCGGTAGGTGGTGTACTTGCCGCCGGCGATCGAGATCAGGCCCGGGGCCACCGCGGCGACGGCGTGCTCCCGGGAGAGCGCCGACGACGACTCGTCCTCCCCGGCCAGGAGCGGGCGGAGTCCGGCGTAGACGCCCTCGATGTCGTCGTGCGTCAGCGGCGTCACCAGTTCGGCGTTCACCCGCTCGAGGATGTAGTCGATGTCGGCGCGAGTGGCGGCCGGGTGCGCCAGGTCGAGGTTCCAGTCGGTGTCGGTGGTGCCGATGATCCAGTGGGTCTCCCACGGGATCACGAACAGCACCGAGTTGGCGGTGCGCAGGATGATCGCGGTCTCGCTGACGATGCGGTCGCGCGGCACCACGATGTGCACGCCCTTGGACGCGCGCACCGTGAAGTGGCCGCGCTGGCCGGAGAGCTGCTGCACCTCGTCGGTCCAGACGCCGCCGGCGTTGACGACGCTGTGCGCCCGGACCTGCGTGGTCTCGCCGGTCTCGCTGTCGCGCAGCTTCACGCCGGTGACCCGATCACCCTCCTTGAGGAAGCCGACGGCCTGGGTGGAGGTGCGGATCACCGCGCCGTAGTGCGCGGCGGTGCGCGCCAGGGTCAGGCTGTGGCGGGCGTCGTCGACGACGGTGTCGTGGTAGCGGATGCCGCCGACCAGGGCGCCGCGGCGCAGGCTCGGCGCGATCCGGTGGGCGCCGGCGCGCGAGACGTGCCGCTGGCCTGGCACCGACTTGGCGCCGCCCATCCGGTCGTAGAGGAACAGGCCGGCCGCGATGTAGGGACGTTCCCAGACCCGTTTGGTGATCGGGAACAGGAACGGCAGCGGCTTCACCAGGTGCGGGGCCAGCAGACTGAGCGAGAGCTCCCGCTCGCGCAGCGCCTCGCGCACCAGGCCGAACTCCAACTGCTCCAGGTAGCGCAGACCGCCGTGGAACATCTTCGACGAACGGCTCGACGTCCCCGAGGCGATGTCGCGCGCCTCGACGAGGGCGACCCGCAGACCGCGGGTCGCCGCATCCAGCGCGGTACCGACACCGGTGACGCCGCCACCGATCACGACGAGGTCGAATTGTTCCTCACTCAATCGCCGCCATGCCTCGGCACGCTGTCCGGGGCCCAAATCCGCAGGTCGTTCCTCGTTGTATTCGTTCGACACGCCCGAAATGCTACCCGAGGGTAACCGCAGTCGTGGCACACTGACGCTCGTGACAACGCCCACCGCCTCCCCCGCCGCCCGCTACGTCGCCGCCATCGACCAGGGAACCACCTCCACCCGCGCGATCGTCTTCGACCGCCGCGGTCAGATCGTGGCCAGCGAGCAGGTGGAGCATCGGCAGATCTTCCCGCGCGCCGGCTGGGTGGAACACGACCCGATGGAGATCTGGCGCAACACCCGGCGGGTCTCCGCCGCGGTCCTGGCCGCCGCACAGGTGAGCACCAGCGAGATCGCCGCGTGCGGCATCACCAACCAGCGCGAGACCACCGTCGTCTGGGACCGCACCACCGGAAAACCGGTCTACAACGCGATCGTCTGGCAGGACACCCGGACCGCCGAGCTGTGCGAGGAGTTGGCGGGCGAGGCCGGCGTCGACCGCTACCGCGCCGTCACCGGCCTGCCGCTCTCCACCTATTTCGCCGGCCCCAAGGTCCGGTGGATCCTGGACAACGTCGACGGCGCCCGCGAGCGCGCCGAGCGCGGCGACCTCTGTTTCGGCACCATCGACAGCTGGCTGGCCTGGAACATGACCGGCGGCGTCGACGGCGGACGGCACATCACCGACGTCACCAACGCCTCGCGCACCCTCCTGATGGATCTGCGCACCCTCACCTGGGACGAGCAGATCTGCGCCGACCTGGGCATCCCGATGTCGATGCTGCCGGAGATCACCCCGAGTTCGGCGGTGCTGGCGTCGCTGCGGACCCGCGGATCGTTCCCGGAGGTCCCCCTCGGCGGCATCCTCGGCGACCAGCAGGCCGCCACCTTCGGCCAGGCCTGCCTCACCCCCGGCGAGGCCAAGAACACCTACGGCACCGGCAACTTCCTGCTGCTCAACACCGGCACCGAGCCCGTCTTCAGCGATCACGGTCTGCTCACCACCGTGTGCTATCGGCTGGGCGACGAGCCTGCGCGCTACGCCCTGGAGGGCTCGATCGCCGTCACCGGTTCGCTGGTCCAGTGGCTGCGCGACAACCTCGGCCTCATCGGCTCGGCCGCCGAGGTGGAGACCCTGGCGGCGCAGGCCGACGACAACGGCGGCGTCTACTTCGTACCCGCCTTCTCCGGTCTGTTCGCCCCGCGCTGGCGTCCGGATGCGCGCGGCGTGATCGTCGGACTCACCCGTTTCGCCGACAGGCGGCACATCGCCCGCGCGGTCCTCGAAGCCAGCGCATACCAGACGCGCGAGGTGATCGAGGCCATGCAGGCCGACTCCGGCGTCGCCCTGACCACCCTCAAGGTGGACGGCGGCATGGTGGTGAACGACCTGCTCATGCAGTTCCAGTCCGACGTCCTCGGCGTCCCGGTGATCCGCCCCGAGGTCACCGAGACCACCGCGCTCGGCGCCGCCTACGCCGCCGGACTCGCGGTCGGATTCTGGGAGAGCACCGACGACATCCGCACCAACTGGGCCGAGGGCAGGCGGTGGGAGCCGTCGATGTCCGACGACGAGCGCGCCCGCCTCTACGCGGGCTGGAACCGCGCCGTCACCCACGCCTTCGACCTGGCCTGAGACGCCCTCCGCGAAGGGCCTCCGAGAGCTGCGACCACCGAGTGGTCCCGGATCTCGGAGGCCCTTCGCGCATCTCCGGACCCGATCGGTGCAGGTCGGGGCGGAGAACCTCTTGACATACAACCAAATGGTTGTATGTTTGACGTGTGACCGAGGACGACGAGGACAGAGCCGACGCCCTGTTCCACGCACTCTCCGATCGGACCCGCCGCGACATCCTGCGGCGCGTCCTGGCCGGTGAGCACTCGGTCACCGCGCTCGCGGAGGAGTACGACATGAGCTTCGCCGCGGTACAGAAGCACGTCGCCGTGCTGGAGAAGGCGGGCCTGCTGACGAAACGTCGCAGCGGGCGCCGGCAACTGGCCTCCGGAGACGTCGCCGCTGTGCGTTCGGTGCGGTCGATGCTCGGCGACCTGGAACAGATCTGGCGCGGCCGGATCTCCCGGATCGACGAGCTGCTCGCCACCGGACACGCCGAACCACCGCCGCCCGACTGATCCCGTACGCACCCCGATCCCGCGCGGCGCCCCACCGTTCCCGGCGCCCGCGTCCGAATCCACCAGGAGCCGACCATGCCCGTCATCGACGTCACCCCCGACCTCGACGCCCTCACCCTGACCATCACCGCGGAGTTCGCCGCGCCGCGCGACCGGGTCTGGGACGTCTACGCCGATCCCCGCAAGCTCGAAGCGATCTGGGGCCCGCCCGGCTACCCGGCCACCTTCGTCGAGCACTCCCTCGTCCCGGGCTCCCGCTGCACCTACTACATGACCGGCCCCGAGGGCGAGCGGTTCGGCGGATGGTGGCTGATCACCGCCGTCGACGCCCCGTCGTCGTTCGCGTTCGACGACGGTTTCGCCGACGCGGACCTGAATCCCGCCGCGGACATGCCGGTCTCGAAGAACGTCTACACCTTCACCGAGCGGGACGGCGTCACCCGCGCGGTCTTCGTCTCCGCCTACGCCGACGCGGCGGGCCTGCAGCAGGTCCTCGAGATGGGCATGGTGGAGGGCGCGAGCGCGGCGATCAACCAGATCGACGCGCTGCTGGCCGCGGCCTGACCCGACTCGTGATCGCGGTCCGGCGGCGCACCACGGGCCGCCGGACCGCGATCACCCGGCGAGCAGCGCCCGGTGGCGGCGCGCGACCGCGAACTCGCGGACGGCGATCAGCACCGCGACCACCCCGATCATCGCGTATCCGAAGCCGAGGGTCCGCGCCGAACCGACCGGGCTCGGACCGCCGAGCGACACCAGCAGTCCGGCCAGCGCCGATCCGAACGCGGTCGCGATCAGCTGCGCGGTGTTCATCCCCGCCGAGACCTGCGCGGCCTCGGCGTCGTCCTCGGGGACCCCGCCGGTCCCGGGGACCTTCAGGCCCGCGGTGAGCCAGTGCGCCATCGCCATGCCAATGCCGCAGCCGGACAGGAACAGCGCACCGAACCATCCGACGATCGCCCACGGCGACGGATCCGTCGTCTGCAGCAGGCCGTAGACGACGAGACCGGCCGAGACGCACAGCGGTCCCACCACACGCACCACCCGTTTGCCGCGCGGACTCACCACGCTGGAACTGCTGATCGACGCCACCGTCCACCCCCACGAGACGGCCGCGCCGAGGAATCCCGCCGTCAGCGGCGCCATCCCGCCGAGTTCCTGGCCGAACAGCGGGACGAAGGTCTCCACGGTCGACGCCAACGTCATCACGCCGATCGCCAGGTAGATCCAGCGCAGCGGCGACGGCCCCCGGTACGTCGCCGCCGGGAGCACCCGCGCCCCCTCAGTCCGGCGTTCCCGCCACACGAACAGCCCGGCCGTCACCGCGGCCGCCGCCAGGAGCGAGGCCACCGTGCCGCGTGCCGAGGCGATCGACGCGATGCTGACCAGCAGGGCCGCGACGGCCAGCAGGGTCAGCGCCGCCCAGGGCACGCCGTCGTCGGAGCCCGGTCGCCGCTCCCGCACGGGCAGGGCCCGGGAGGTGAGCACCGCGAGACCGAGCGCGATCGCGGCGAGCAGCACGAACGCGCCCCGCCAGATCCCGAACTGGGCGAAGAACCCGCCGATCACCGGGCCGAGCAGATTGCCCACGCCCCACATCGCCGACATCAGCGCGACCGCCCGCTGCCACAGGCGCTCGGGCAGCACCAGCCGCAGCACCGCGAAGCCGAGACCGGCCAGCAGACCCGCGGCCAGCCCCTGCACACCCCGGCCGACCAGCATGATCGGCATGGTCGTCGACGCGGCGGCGACCGCCGTCCCGGCCGCGAACACCCCGAACCCGACCAGGTACGACGTCCGCCCGCCCCACCGTTCCAGTGCCCGGCTCACCAGCATGGAGCTGATCACCGCGGCCACCACGAAGAGCGTCATGGCCCACGCGTAGAGCCGTTCGCCGCCGATCTCGCGGACCGCGCTCGGCAGCAGGCTGGTGGTGACGTAGGTGTTCGTCGCGAACAGGCCGACGCCGCCGGCCAGCACGATCACCGGGGCGCGGTGCTCGTGGGCGAAGAGTTCCCGCCAGGTGCCGGCGCGCGCCGATCCGCCGGGCCGGTCCGGCCCGGTGTCCCCCGTCACGCTCCGTCAGTCGAGGTCGTCGTGCCGCACGAGCTGGCGAGCGGCCTCGGTGATCGACCCGGACAGCGACGGATACACCGAGAAGGTGTTCGCCAGATCCGAGACCTGCAGCTTGTTCTCCACCGCGATCGCGATCGGCAGGATCAGCTCGGACGCGTTCGGTGCGACGATGACGCCGCCGATCACCACGCCCGTGGCGGGACGGCAGAAGATCTTGACGAAGCCGCGCCGCAGTCCGCTCATCTTGGCGCGCGGATTGGTCGACAGCGGGAGCATCACGGTGCGCGCCGGGTACTCGCCGGCATCGATGGCCTTCTGCGAGACGCCGACGGTGGCGATCTCCGGCCGCGTGAAGATGGCCGACGACACCGTCTTGAGCCGGATCGGGCTCACCCCCTCGCCGAGCGAGTGGTACATCGCGATGCGGCCCTGCATGGCGGCCACCGACGCCAGCGGCAGCACCCCCGTGCAGTCGCCCGCCGCGTAGATGCCCGGCACCGACGTGCGCGACACCCGGTCGACGGTGATGTAGCCGCCGCGGTCGAGGTTCACCCCGGCCTCCTGCAGCCCGAGGAACTCGGTGTTGGGGATCGAGCCGACGGTCATCAGGACGTGCGAGCCGGTCACCTGTTTTCCGTCGGCGAGGGTCACGGTCACCTCGTCGCCGTCGCGGACGACGCTCTCGGCGCGCGCATGCTTGATCAGCGTCACGCCGCGCTCGGCGAAGGCCTCCTCCAGCACCAGCGCGGCGTCCTCGTCCTCGTGCGGCAGGACCCGGTCGCGGCTGGACACCAGGGTCACCTTGACCCCGAGCTCGGTGTACGCGTGCACGAACTCGGCGCCGGTCACCCCGGAGCCGACCACCACCAGGTGCTCGGGCAGCTCGTTCATGTCGATCAGCTGGCGCCAGGTGAGGATGCGCTCGCCGTCCGGCCGGGCCGCGGGCAGCTCGCGCGGGGAGGCGCCGGTCGCGATCAGCACGACGTCGCCCCGGTAGGTCTCGGTGGAGCCGTCGGCCAGGGTGGCGACCACCTCGTGTCCGCCCTCGGGCGGCCGGACGCCGGTCAGCCTGGCCCGGCCGACGACGATCCTGACGCCCTCGCTCACCAGCCGCGAACGGATGTCCGACGACTGCGCGCGAGCCAGGTCGCGGACGCGCTGATGGATCTGCGGGACGGTGATGGTGGCCGCATCGGCCTCGATGTGGATGCCCAGGTCGGCGGCCTTGCGCACCTCGGTCCGCACCCCGGTCGAGGCGATGAACGTCTTGCTGGGCACGCAGTCCCACAGCACGCAGGCTCCGCCCACCCCGTCGGAGTCGATCATGGTGATGTCGGCGCCGTAGGCGGCTCCGGCGAGCGCCGCCTCATATCCAGCGGGTCCGCCGCCGATGATCACGATCCGGGCCACTTCGACTTCTCCTCGTCTGCGCGGGGCTGCACGCATGGGCGCTGTTGCCTTCCCAACCTATCCGCTTCCGGACCCGGATGCCCGCTTCCCGGGGAGACCTGTTTCCTCCCTTGCGGCGACGGCATAAGCTAGCGCACGTGCCCCTCTATGCCGCCTACGCGTCGAACATGGATCCCGCTCAGAATGCTGCAGCGGGCCCCGCACTCACCGATGTCGTCCACCGGCTGGCTGCACGGCTGGCGACTGACCTTCGCCGGCGACGACATCGGCTGGGAGGGCTCCCTCGCCACCGTCACCGAGGACCGTGAGTCGCCGGACTCCAAGGTCTTCGTCGTCCTGTACGACGTCCCCGCCGAGGACGAGACGAACCTGGACCGCTGGGAGGGCACCGAACTCGGGGTCCACCGCAAGATCCGCGCGCGCGTGGAGACCGCCGACGGACCCGTGCTGGCCTGGCTCTACGTGATCGACGGCTACGAGGGCGGCCTGCCCTCGGCCCGCTATCTCGGGGTGATGGCCGATGCCGCGGAGGTCGCGGGAGCGCCCGCCGAGTACGTCCAGCGGCTGCGTCTGCACGAGGCGCGCAACGTGGGCCCGGGCCCCGACGAGCCGATGGACAACCAGGACTGACGACGCACCGGGACCGGACGACGCACACCGCGCGGGTCCCGGACCCGCGCGGCGCCGCTCAGACCCGCAGGTCGCCGTCGAGCACCACGCCCGCCAGCGTCGCGACGCCCACCCCGAGGGCACGCTCGTCGACGTCGAAGTTCGGCTGGTGCAGATCGCACTGCGGTCCGACGCCGGACCACACGCCCAGGCGCGCCATCGCCCCCGGCACGTGCTGCAGATACCAGGCGAAGTCCTCGCCGCCGGCCGACTGCGGGGTGTCCACCTCGGCGTCCGGTCCCATCGCCACCACCGCGCGGCGCAGCAGGCCGACGGCCTCGTCGTCGTTCACCACCGGCGGCACGCCGCGGACGTAGGTGAGGTCGTAGCTGACGCCGAGCGGCGCCAGGAGCTCCCCGACGATGCTGCGGACCAGCGGTTCGAGCTCGTCCCAGACCTCGTGTGAGCCGGTGCGGACGGTGCCGCGCATGCGGCCCTCCTGCGGGATCGCGTTCGGGGCGTCGCCGGAGTGCACCGCGCCCCAGCTCATCACCGTGCCCGAGCGCGGGTCCACGCGGCGCGCGAGGATGCCCGGCAGGCCGGTGATCAGGGTGCCCATCGCGTAGACCAGGTCGGCGGTGAGGTGCGGACGCGAGGTGTGCCCGCCCGGACCGTGCAGGTGGACCTCGATCCGGTCGGCGGCCGAGGTGAGCGGGCCCGAACGGAGGCCGACGGTCCCGGCCTGCAGGTGCGGCTCGCAGTGCAGCGCGAAGATCCGCGACAGCCCGTCGGTGACTCCGGCGTCGATCGCGTCGAGCGCGCCGCCGGGCATCACCTCCTCGGCGGCCTGGAAGATCAGCCGGGCGCTGAACGGCAGTCCCGCACCGGGCGTCTGGGCGGCGCCCGGTTCGTCGGAGCCGACCCCGGCGAGCAGGCAGCCGACGCCCATCAGGATCGCCGAGTGCGCGTCGTGCCCGCAGGAGTGCGAGACGCCGTCGACCCGCGAGGTGAACGGCAGCCCCGTCTGCTCGGGGACCGGCAACGCATCCAGGTCGGCGCGCAGGCCGATGCGCGGACGGTCGGCCGGCCCGATGTCGCAGACCACGCCGGTGCCCTGCGGCAGGACCACCGGGCTCAGCCCCGCCCCGGTCAGCACGTCGACCACCTTGGCGGTGGTGGCGAACTCCCCGCGGGAGAGCTCCGGCGCGGCGTGGATCTCCCGACGCCAGGTGATCACCTGGTCCAGGTTCGCCTCGAGCCACGACGTGATCGCCGGGTGGACGTGCGCGGTCGACATCACCGCGGGGACGGGACCGTCGTGCATCAGAGCAGGGTGGCCGGGGTCGGCACGTCCAGTGCTTCCAGGAGCGGGAACCGCAGGCCGCGCTTGATGACGGCCTGGTTCGCGTTCACCAGGCCCGCGCGCTCGCGGGCCACCTCGGCGGCCCGGTCGAGCAGCGCCTCGGCGTCGACGGCCTCGTCGACGATCCCGGCGGCGACGGCGTCGTCGGCGCCGTAGCGGCGGCTGGTGAGCATCGCCTCGGTGGCGGTCGCGTCGGGGACGCGGGTGCGCACCAGAGCGGCCATGCCGCGGGTGAACGGCATCGAGAGCGCGGCCTCGGGCAGCGACCAGTAGCCGCGGCCGGTGCGCATGATCCGGTGGTCCGCGCAGAGGGCGAGCATGGCGCCCGCACCGAAGGCGTGGCCGTTGACCGCCGCGATGACCGGCGCCGGAACCGTCAGCACCTTGGTGTAGAGCGCGTGGACCTTGTCCAGGTAGGCGGGCAGCTCGCTGAAGTTCGCCGCGACGTAGTCGGTGTCCAGACCGTTGGTGAAGAACTTGCCGGTGGCGGTCAGCACGACCGGCTTGTTCGCGGCGACGGCCTCGTCGAGGGCTGCGACGGCCTCGTCGATCCACTGCAGGCCGAACCGATTCTCCGGATTGTTCTCGTCCAGCTCCACGCCGGGCGAGCCCAGGAAAACGACGGCGGCATCCTCGGTGAGGTTCAGATATGGCATGGCACAGACTCTATCGCTGCCGGGTGTCGTACCCGGCGTTTAGGGTTGGCGGCATGGACCCCACCCATGAACCGGACGCCGCCGCCTTCGCCGCCGCGGCCACCATCGCCACCGAAACCGATTGCCGCAGGCATGATGTCGCGATCGTGCTGGGGTCCGGGTGGGCGCCGGCCGCCGACGCCTTCGGGCCGCCGATCGCCACGCTCCCGATGACGTCGATCCCCGGTTTCAGCTCACCGTCGGCGCGCGGCCACGGCGGCCGGGTGCTCTCGGTGCGGGTCGGCACGTCGCGGGTGCTGGTGATGCTCGGCCGCGTGCACGCGTACGAGGGGCATGCGCTCGCCCGCGTGGTGCATCCGGTCCGCACCGCGGCCGCGGCGGGGGTGCACACCGTGGTCCTGACCAACGCCGCGGGCGGCATCCGCGACGACCTCACGGTGGGCCGGCCGGTGCTCATCAGCGATCAACTCAATCTGACCGGGCGCTCACCGCTGGCCGGGGCGCACTTCGTGAACATGGTCGACGCGTATTCGCCGCGGCTGCGGGAGATCGCGCGCGAGGTGGACCCGACCCTCGCCGAGGGCGTGTACGCCGGGCTGCCGGGCCCGCAGTACGAGACCCCCGCGGAGATCCGCATGCTCGCGACGATGGGGGCCGATCTGGTCGGGATGTCCACGGTGCACGAGACCATCGCGGCCCGGGCCGCCGGGATCGACGTCCTCGGGCTCTCCCTGGTCACCAATGCGGCGGCGGGGATCACCGGTGAGGCGCTCGATCATCAGGAGGTCCTCGCCGTGGGCCGGGAGTCGGCGACCCGGATGGGTGCGCTGCTGGTCGAGACGGTCGCGGCGCTGGGCGACCGGTGACGCTGCGTTTCGGCACCGCGGGCCTGCGCGGCCCGGTCCGCGAGGGGCCGGACGGGATGAACGTCGAGACCGTCACGCGTGCCACCGCGGGACTGGCCGCGTGGCTCCGCGCGCGCGGGGAGGCCGGCGGGACCGTGGTGGTCGGGCGCGATGCGCGCCACGGTTCGGAGGCCTTCTTCGCCGCGACCACCGAGGTGCTGGCGGCGGCGGGGTTCGACGTGGTCGCGCTGCCCGAACCGGGTCCGACGCCGCTGGTCGCGTTCGCGACGCGTCGGCTGGGCGCGGTGGCCGGGGTGATGATCACCGCGTCGCACAATCCCCCGGAGGACAACGGCTACAAGGTGTATCTCGGCGCCGGGAGCGAAGCGAGCGGGCTCGGGGTCGCCGGGGCACAGCTGATCGAACCGGCCGATCGCGAGATCGAGGCCTGCATCGACGCCGCGCCACCGGCGCGGGCGGTCGCGCGACGGCCGGTGACCCCCAATGCGCGGGCGCGGCGGGTGCGGGCGCAGTACCTCGATCGCCTCGACGAGCGGTTCGGGCCCGCGGTGGCCGGGACCGTCCGGATCGCGCTCACGCCGATGCACGGGGTGGGCGGCGCGCTGGCCTGCGATGCGCTCGTGCGGGCCGGATTCGACCGCCTCCACGTGGTGGACGAGCAGTTCGCGCCCGATCCCGATTTCCCCACCGTCGCCTTCCCGAACCCGGAGGAGCCCGGTGCCACCGATGCGTTGTTGGAGCTGGCGGCGGACCGGAACGCGGATCTGGCGATCGCGCTGGACCCGGATGCCGACCGGTGTGCGGTCGGCATCCGGGAGTCCGACGGCCGCTGGCGGATGCTCACCGGCGACGAGACCGGTGCGCTCCTGGGTGCTCGGATCCTCGACGATCTGGGGCTCGACGACCCCGGCGAGCCCGACGGCAGCGTTCCCGAGGAGGCCGGTGAACGCGGGGACGGAGGTCGTCGGGACCGGGCCGCCCGACCGGTGATCGCGTCGTCGATCGTCTCCGGGACCCTGCTGCACCGCATGGCGACCGCACGGGGCGCCGATGCCCGCCGCACGCCGACCGGTTTCAAGTGGCTGGTCCGGGCCGGGGAGCCGCTGGTGTTCGCCTACGAGGAGGCGCTCGGTCACTGCGTGGACCCGGAGGCCGTCCGGGACAAGGACGGGATCAGCGCCGCCGTGGCCCTGGCCCGGATCGCGCAGGGGCGCGCCGACCGCGGGAGCTCCCTCGCCGAGGCCCTCGCCGAGTTGCGGACCGGCTACGGCACGCACGTCACCGCGCAGCGCAGTCTGCGCATGGGCGATCCGGCCGACATCGCCGCACTGATGGCCGACTTCCGGACCGCGCCGCCGACCGCACCGGGCGGCTTCGGCGTCGTCGTCCGTGATCTGCTGTCGGCGGAGCCGTCGATCGATGCCGTCGAGTTGACCGGAACCGATCCGTCGGGGTCTCGGCTGCGTATCGTGGTGCGGCCCAGCGGCACCGAACCCAAACTCAAGTACTACGGGGAACTGGCGACCGCACCCGGTGCACCTGGGACGGCGGCGACCCTGACCGCGCAGCTGACCGGGATACTGGAAGAATTGCCGGACCGGCCCCGGAGGAGGAACACGCCATGAGTTACGGCTATCAACACGGATACCCGATGGCACCGCCTCCACCTCCGCCGAATCGGACACCGCAGATCCTGGCGGGTGTCGCGGTCGCGGTCGCGCTGATCGCCGCCGTCGTCGTCGCGTTCCTGTTCCTCGGCAAGAACGAGAACGACGACCGGGCCGTGGCCGACACGCCCACGGTGGTGACCGTGACCGAGTCGACGGCGGGGCAACCGGCCCCGGGCACCGTCACCACGGTGGTGCCGCACACCGTGACCACCACGCCGCCCGACACCGGCACCGGCGCGGTGAGCGTGTCGGGAGCCGATCAGCGCGGGTTCTTCTCCGGACCGCGCTGCAACGCCGCCGACGACCCGGCGATGTTCATCGGTCAGACCGGACGCTCGCGCGTGGTGATCTGCCAGGTGGGCGCCCAGACCGGGCGGTACTACTACCTGGGACACGCGAACGGGAACACCATCGAGATCGGTTATCCGACGCGCTCGGGTTCCACGTTCACCGCGGTCAACGGCGGCACCAGCTATGTCGTGTCGCCGTCGGCGCTGGTCATCACCCAGGGCGGCCGGACGCTCTCGAACGAGCCGATGGTGCAGTCCTGGGTGCGGTAGACCCGATCCGGGCGGGTCGGCGCGGTCAGATGTTGCGCGGACCGAACTGCCGGTCTCCGGCGTCGCCGAGTCCCGGCACGATGTAGGAGTCCTCGTTCAGCCCGGCGTCCACCGCACCGATCACCAGGCGGAGGGTGCGGCCGGGACCGGCGTGTCCCGAGTCCCGGAGCGCGGCGACGCCCTCGGGCGCGCCGACGACGCAGACCGCGGTCACGTCGGTGGCACCGCGGCGGGCCAGGATCTCCAGCGTGTAGATCAGTGAACCGCCGGTGGCCAGCATCGGGTCGAGCACGTACACGTGCCGTCCGGCGAGGTCTTCCGGCAGCGAGGCCAGGTACTCGTGCGGGAGCGCGGTCTCCTCGTCGCGCGCGACGCCCACGAAACCGACCTGCGCATCCGGGACCAGGGAGAGCGCGGCGTCGAGCATGCCGAGTCCGGCGCGCAGCACCGGGACGAAGAGCGGCTGTCCCGCCAACTCCACCCCGTCGGCCGGGCCGACCGGCGTCCGCACCCGTATCGGTGCGGTGGGCTCGCCGGCGAGCGCCTCGTAGATCAGCAGCTGACTGATCTTGGTGAGATGCGTGCGGAACTCTCCGTTCGGGGTGCTTTCGTCGCGCAGCACCGCCATCCGGGACTGCACCACCGGGTGCATCACGACCTGCAGATCCAGCGAAGCGTCATCCATGCCGAGAAAGACTACGGGCCGGGCGGCGATTCGTTCGGCGCGTCGTGGAACCGAACTCGCCTCCGCTGCGTCTAAACACCATGAAGCCACTCATCGTCACCGAACCGACCCTCACCACCATCGCCGGCCGCCAGACCGCGGCCGCCGGACTCGTCGCCGAACGGGCCGCCGCCGAGCGGTTCGACGCCGCCGTGTTCGCCCCCGCCTTCGGGCTCATCGGAGCCCCGTTCCTGTCCGCGCTCGCCTCGACCATGAGCACGCGGGCCGCCCGCCTCGATGCGCTCGCCGCCGCACACGCGGGCCAGGCCGCCGGCACCACGACGGCCGCCGCCCTCTACCGCGGCACCGACGCCGCCGGAGCGACGGAGATGACGGCATGAGCTTCGAGTTCCTCATCGCGCCCCTGCGGATGCTCATCTCCGCGCTCGGCACCGGCGAACTGCCGGCCGGTGGCCCGGTCAGCACGTTGGCCGCGTCCCGGTCGGCCCTCGATCAGGCTGCCGGACTCGCCCGCGGCGTCGCGGCCGAGGCCTCGGCGGGCTGGCAGGGCCGGGGCGGACTCGCCGCCGGAGCCCGGGCGACCACGTCGGCCGCCGACGCCTCGACCACCGGGTCCGACGGCGCCGACATCGCCGCGCTGGTCCAGAGCGCGGCCGCCCGCGTGAAGCAGGCCAACACCGAGCTCAACGCCCTCGCCGACGGGTTCGTGGCCGCAGCGAACACCGCCGCCCCCACCATGACCCCGGCCGCGCTGCTCGCGTTGGTGCCGATCGCGGCCGAGCACGTCGGACGCGGTCTCGGTGTCGTGAACCGGACGCAGTCCGAGTTGGCCGCCGACGCGGAGGGGCTGACCCGATATCAGGCCCCCGCCGAGGTCGCGGCCGTCGGCACCGCCGGTGCGGGCCCTGACTCCGGAGCATCGGCCGTTCCCGCTTCCGACCCCGCGACTTCCGACCCCGCGGCCTCTGACCCCGCGGCCTCCGCCGCTCCCGGCCGGGTACCGATCACCCTGCCCGACGGATCGGTCTCGTACGCACCGAACGAGCGCGCGGCCAAGGCCGTCCAGGCCGCGCTGAGTCAACGCGGAGTGCCCTACGTCTGGGGCGGCACCACGCCTTCCGGGTTCGACTGCAGCGGCCTCACCCAGTGGTCCTACCGGCAGGCCGGCCTGGAGATCCCGCGGCTCGCCCAGGAACAGGACACCGCCGGTTTCGCGGTCACCCAGTCGCAGTTGCAGCCGGGTGATCTGGCGGTCTGGAGCGGCCACGTCGCGATGTACGTGGGAAACGGTCAGATGGTGGAAGCAGGCGATCCAGTGCAGGTGGGTCCGGTCCGGACCACCAACCTGGACCAGACCTTCGAGGGCTTCTACCGGCCACGGTAGTCTCTTGCGCATGGCCGGAGACATCGTCCCCATTGAACTCGGACTGACCGACGGAAATCTGTTCACCCTGTGGGCTCCTCGCTGGCGCGAGGGCGAGGACGAGTGGGAGGCGTTCCTCGGTCTCGACGAGGACCTCTACGGCTTCGACTCGGTCGCCGCGCTCGCCGCGTTCGTCCGGACCGACGACGAGAACGACCTCGCCGATCACCCGCAGTGGGAGACCGTCAAGAAGCTGCAGGCCGAGGAGCTGATCCCGGACGGCAAGCACAGCTACGACCTGATCGGGGTCCCCGAGCTGGCCGCCGAGGATCCGCGCGGCGAGGTGATCGCCGAGCTCGAGAACGCGCTGGAGATCACCCGGATCATCGGTGAGGTCTGCGATCTGGCACCGATCAACAAGTTCTTCACGGCCAATCAGATCCTCTCGGCGGTCACCATCGGCACCGAGAACTTCCGGGGCCGCGAGGGCGTGGACCTGTGGGTGCGCATCGGCCGACTGATCGCCAAGCACTGGGACGACGTGATCGATGCGCTCGACGACGTCGTGAGCACCCCGGAGGTCGACGCCGACGCGCTGACCGTCGCCGAGGACGAGCTCGACGCCGCGGCCTCCGCCGAGGACGAGGACGAGCCGGAGTTCGATCCGGTGGATCCGCTCCACGCCGACGACTCCGACGATCAGGACGAGGACGAGTCCGACGACGAGGATGCGGAAGACGACGCCGAGGACGAGGAGGACGAGGATCTGGGTTTCTGGGGCGAGGTCGGTATCGACCCGATCCGGGTCTACACCGACGAGGGCGAGTTCCTGACCCTGCGCTGCTACATCGGCGAGGACTACAAGCCGCTGTTCCTGGGCAGCAAGGGCACCGTCTACGGCTTCACGTCGGAGCGCTCGCTCACCCGTTTCCTCGCCGAGAACAACAGCCATTCGCTGGCCAAGCTCTCGACCTTCGATCAGGTCCGGTCCCTGGCGAACGGCGGCGAGCTGACGTACGACGTGCTCGAGGAGAACGTGTACGCGTTGCCCGGCCTCGACGAGGACCTGCTGGCCGGTCCCCGTGCGGTGGACGGCCGTCAGCTCGACCTCGCCGTCGAACTGCTCAGCGATGCCGCCGAGTACGCCGGTGTCGACACCGTCGACGAGGCGCTGGGCAAGACCACTCCCCTCGGTTGGCTGGTCGACTACGCGATCAACCCGGATCCGGACCGGCTGGCGCCGTCCGGCCCGTACGACAACGAGTCCGAGGCCTGGCGCGCCCTGGTCAACGACTTCGAGGAGCGCTTCGTCCGACGCGGCTGACCGGGGCGCGTGCGGCGACGCTCAGCCGATGAGGACCGCGTACCCGGGTTTGATCACCTCGTCGATCAGTGCGAGTCGCCGGTCGAACGGCAGGAACGCCGACTTCATCGCGTTCACGGTGAACCGCTCGAAATCGGCCCACCCGTAGCCGAAGGCGTCGTGGAGCACCATGAACTCGTTGCTCATCGTCGTATCGCTCATCAACCGGTTGTCGGTGTTCACGGTGACCCGGAACCGCAGCTGCGCGAGCACGTTGAACGGGTGCTGGTCGATCGAGGCCACCGCCCCGGTCTGCACGTTGCTGCTCGGGCACAGTTCGAGCGGGATCCGCTTGTCCCGCACGTAACTCGCGACCGGCCCCAGCACCGCGCCGGGATATCCGCGCTGGTCCGGCGTCGAACCGGAGGGCAGCGTGATGTCGTCGATCACCCGGACGCCGTGCCCCAGCCGGTCGGCCCCGCAGAACGAGAGCGCCTCGCGGATCGACGGCAGCCCGAACGCCTCCCCGGCGTGGATGGTGAAGTGCGAGCACTGCGACCGCATGTAGTCGAACGCCGCCTGGTGCCGGGTGGGCGGGTTGCCCGCCTCGGCGCCGGCGATGTCGAACCCGACCACTCCCCGGCCCTCGAACCGGACGGCGAGTTCGGCGATCTCCATCGACCGCGCCGCATGGCGCATGGCGGTCAGCAGACAACGGACGACGATGGGCCGCCCCGCCGCCCGGGCCAGCTCTTCGCCCTCGGCGAACCCCTCCAGCACGGCCTCGACCACCGCGTCCAGCGACAGCCCCCGCTCGGTGTGCAGCTCGGGCGCGAAACGGACCTCCGCGTAGACCACGCCGTCGTCCGCCAGGTCTTCGGCGCACTCCCGGGCCACCCGGGTCAACGCCGACGCGGTCTGCATCACGCCGACGGTGTGCGCGAACGTCTCCAGGTAGGTCTCCAGCGATCCCGAGTTCGCCGCCGTCGCGAACCAGGCGCCGAGTGCGGCCGCCTCGTCCGCGGCTCCCCCGGGTCCGCTCGATCCGCCGACCGGCAGTCTGTCGTAGCCCGTCTCACGAGCCAGTTCGAGCACCGTGGCGGGCCGCAACCCGCCGTCGAGGTGGTCGTGCAGGAGCACCTTCGGGGCCAGCCTGCACCGTTCCGGAGTGAGCGATTCATGAGTACCCATGCCCCCACGGTAGGCCCCGCACCCGACTCCGGCTCGTCGAGCGGAGAGGGCGCTCCTCCGGCGAGGAGAAAACGGACGAAAGGCATGATGGTCGTATGAGTGGACCCGACGAACCGCGCCCCGCACCGGACGACGACGCCCCGCCGGAGACGACGCTGCCGGGCACCCCCTACGACCAGAATCCGTCCGGCGGTCTCCCCGGCACCCCGTACAGCGCCGATCCCTACGACCGGAACCGGTACGACGCCGACTCGTACGGTCCGGGCCGGTACAGCGCAGATCAGTACGGTGCAGATCAGTACGGTTCGGGCCCCTATGGCGCGGACCCGTTCGGCCATCAGTTCGGCGCCGATCCGTTCGGGGTGTTCCCGCCGGCCGCACCGCTGCACCTGGCGCCTCGGCAACCCGAGCTCGGCACCGCCTTCCGCTGGGCGTGGACCAGGTTCAAAGCCGACGCCGGGGTGCTGGTCGGCGCCGCCGCGCTCTGGGCCGCGATCGTTCTCGGCGTGATCCTGGTGGTCTCGGTGATCGTCGGCGCGGTCGTCGTTGCCCTCGTCGGCGCCGACCTCGATCCCACCGACACCGACCTCGCCCTGCCCTTCGCCGGGATCGTCGCCACCACGATCGTCATGATCGTCGTGATGTCCGTGCTCATGGGCACCGCGGTCTCGTGCTGGATGGGCGGGATCCTGGCGATCGCCGACGGCGAGCAGGTCGACCTGGGTCACTTCTTCCGGCCGATCGCTTTCGGGCCGATCATGGCCGTCACGGTGATCGTCACGGTCTCCTCCGGCGCGTCCGACCTGTTCTTCAGCGAGTTCCTCGGCCTGCCCTGGATCTCCACCGCGGTCTCCCTGGTGATCAGCTTCTTCACCGTGTGGATGGTGTACTTCGCCGCCGATGTGCGCGCTCCGGTCGGCGACTCCCTGACCCACGGCATGAACCTCTCGACCGGCAACGCCGGCCCGACCATCGTGGTGCTTCTGATCTCCTCGCTGATCGTCCTCGCCGGGATGCTCGCCCTCCTCGTCGGCCTGCTCGTGGCGCTCCCGGTCTCCGGCCTGCTGATGGTGTACTACTTCCGCGCGCTGACCCGGCGTCCGCTCGCCCGATAGCCGACCCCGTCGTCGTGGTTCTTGCCGCCCACCGACAAGAACCACGGCGCCCGGCGCACCGACCGACGGGAACCGCGACGTCGTTCAGCCGATCCGGCCGAGCACCCGATCGACCGGCGGCGACACCCGCGCCGACGGCTCGGCGGTCACCTCGCAGGCGTCCGCCAGTCTGGCCAGTGCCGCGGCGAACCGTTCCGGGTCGTCCGCGTGCAGGGTCAGCAGCGGCGCCCCCGCCGCCACCGGGTCGCCCACCGACGCGTGCCAGGTGACCCCGGCCCCGGCCGAGACCGACGCCCCCGGCGTCGACCGTCCGGCTCCGAGCTCCCACGCCGCCAGGCCGACCGCCAGCGCGTCGAGCCGCACCAGGCGCCCCGAACTCGCGGCCGTCACCGTGTGCCGGTGCGGCGCCGCGGGCAGCGGCGCGGCCGGATCGCCGCCCTGTGCCGCGATCATCGCGCGCCAGGTGTCCATCGCCCGGCCGTTCGCCAGGTGTTCGGCGGGGTCGACGTCGCCGCGCCCCGCGACGTCGAGCATCTCCCGGGCCAGGGCCAGCGTCAGCTCCACCACGTCGCGCGGTCCGCCGCCGGAGAGCACCTCGATCGCCTCGGCCACCTCCAGGGCGTTGCCCGCCGAACGGCCGAGCGGCGACGACATGTCGGTCAGCAGCGCGCGCGTGCGCACCCCGGCGTCGGTCCCGAGTTCCACCATGGTGCGGGCGAGGTCCGCGGCGTCGTCGTACGTCGTCATGAACGCCCCCGACCCGACCTTCACGTCGAGGACCAGCGCCCCGGTCCCCTCGGCGATCTTCTTGCTCATGATCGACGCCGCGATCAGCGGGATCGAGGCGACCGTCCCGGTGACGTCGCGCAGCGCGTAGAGCCTGCGGTCGGCCGGCGCCAGCTCGTCCGACGCCGCGCAGATCACCGCGCCCACCTCCTCCAGCTGTGTGCGCAGTCGGGTCGGCGACACCCGCGGCGACCAACCGGGGATCGCCTCCAGCTTGTCCAGCGTCCCGCCGGTGTGCCCCAGCCCCCGGCCGGACAGCTGCGGCACGGCGAGCCCGTACGACGCGATCAGCGGCGTCAGCGGCAGCGTGATCTTGTCGCCGACACCGCCCGTGGAGTGTTTGTCGACGGTGGTCAGCGGCGCGCCGTCGCGCTGCAGTCCCGCCAGGTCCAGGGTGATCCCGGAGGCGATCATGGCCGCGGTCCAGTCGGCGATCTCCCGGCGGCTCATCCCCCGCCAGACGATCGCCATCGCCAACGACGCCATCTGTTCGGGCGCCACCGTCCCGGCGGTGAACCCGTGCACCACGGCGTCGATCTGCGCGGTGGAGAGCTCTCCGCCGTCGCGCTTGACGCCGATCACGCTGACCGGGTCGGTCGCGGCGCTCATCTGTCGCCTCGCCCGCGGGCCAGGTCTTCGGGACCGAAGGCCGCCGGCAACAGTTCGCCGAGCGGCCGGGGGCCGTCGGCGGAGTCGACGAGAAGTCCCGGACCCCCGAATTCCAGGAGGACCTGCCGGCATTGGCCGCACGGCGTCAGGATCGCGCCTCGGGCATCGCACACGGACACCGCACTCAGATGCCGGACACCCGCCGAAACGGCTCCCGCGACCATCGAGACTTCGGCGCAGACACCCAGACCGTATGAGACATTCTCCACATTGCCTCCGACCACGATGTGGCCCTGTTCACCTACTCCCGCAGCACCGACGGGAAAGCCCGAGTACGGCGCGTACGCCCTGGTCATCACCTCTTTCGCCGCCTCTCGGAGGGCATCGAAGTCGATTTGAGCAGTCATCGGATCTCCTTTATCACGAAAAACTAAAAGGTAAGGCATACCTAATATCCAGACGGGTGGTAGGTCACATTGTTCCGGAGATTTATGACAACCCTCAGCATGGGTTTAAAGTCAGGTGACATCGGGCCCGGAGCGCTGCGCTGCGCGCTGTTCGAGTCCCGGGCAACAGTCGAGACACTGGAGGCGTACAACGCGATGAGCACCCCCACTGAGGTCGCACCGGATCCGGTGCGCAAACGCTCCCTCTACCGCGGAGATCCCGGCATGTGGGCCTGGGTGCTTCAACGCATCACGGGCGTCACCGTCTTCTTCTTCCTCTTCGTCCACGTGCTCGACACCGCGGTGATCCGCATCAACGCGAACACCTACACGGAGATCATCGACACCTACAAGACTCCGCTGATCGGCCTCATGGAGATCGGCCTGGTCTTCTGCGTGCTGTTCCACGCGATCAACGGCATCCGCGTGATCCTGATCGACTTCTGGGGCAAGGGCCCGAAGTACCAGCGGCAGATGCTCTGGGTCGTCGGAGGCGTGTTCGCACTGCTGTTCACCGCCGCGACCGCCCGTCTGCTGCAGATCCTCATCAGCCACGCCCTGTAGGAGTCTGAGAAAAATGACCTTGGAAGCAAAGACCTTTCAGACGGACTACGACCGTCCGGCGAGCCTCGACGCCCCCCGCGCACCGCGCACCGGCAGCCGCTCCAACTTCGAGAAGTGGGCATGGCTGTTCATGCGCTTCTCCGGCATGCTGCTGGTGATCCTGGCCCTCGGCCACATGTTCATCATGCTGGCGTGGGACGACGGCGTGCACCGCATCGACGCCTCGTTCGTGGCCGCCCGCTGGCGCGAGCCGTTCTGGCAGGTCTGGGACCTGACCATGCTGTGGCTCGCCGAACTGCACGGCGCCAACGGCCTGCGCACGGTGATCTCCGATTACTCGCGCAACGACCGCACGCGCTTCTGGCTCAACGCTCTTCTGCTCATCTCGGTAGTGGTGGTGCTCCTGCTCGGCACCTACGCGCTCCTCACCTTCGGCTCTTAAGGAGATTCGACCCTCATGCAGGAACACCGCTATGACGTGGTCATCGTGGGCGCCGGCGGCGCCGGGATGCGCGCGGCCATCGAGGCTGCACCCCGCGCCCGCACCGCCGTCCTGACCAAGGTCTACCCGACCCGCAGCCACACCGGCGCGGCCCAGGGCGGCATGTGCGCCGCCCTGGCGAACGTCGAGGAGGACAACTGGGAGTGGCACACCTTCGACACCGTCAAGGGTGGCGACTACATCGTCGACCAGGATGCCGCCGAGCTGATGGCCAAGGAGGCCATCGACGCCGTGCTCGACCTGGAGAAGATGGGTCTGCCGTTCAACCGCACCCCGGAAGGCCGCATCGACCAGCGCCGTTTCGGCGGTCACACCCGTGACCACGGCAAGGCTCCGGTCCGCCGCGCCTGCTACGCCGCCGACCGCACCGGCCACATGATTCTGCAGACGCTGTACCAGAACTGCGTCAAGCACAACGTCCAGTTCTTCAACGAGTTCTACGCGCTCGACCTCAACCTGACCGAGGACGAGAACGGCGAGCCCGTCGCCAGCGGCGTCGTCGCCTACGAACTGGCCACCGGCGAGATCCACGTCTTCCACGCGAAGTCGATCGTGTTCGCCACCGGCGGCTCCGGCCGCATGTACAAGGTGACCTCCAACGCCCACACCCTCACCGGTGACGGCATGGGCATCATCTTCCGCAAGGGCCTGCCGCTGGAGGACATGGAGTTCCACCAGTTCCATCCGACGGGCCTGGCCGGCCTGGGCATCCTCATCACCGAGGGCGTCCGCGGCGAGGGCGGCATCCTGCGCAACGCCGACGGCGAGCGTTTCATGGAGCGCTACGCCCCCACCATCAAGGACCTCGCGCCGCGCGACATCGTCGCCCGCTCGATGGTGCTGGAGGTGCTCGAAGGTCGCGGCGCCGGCCCGAACAAGGACTACGTGCTCCTGGACGTCACGCACATCCCGGAAGAGACCCTGATGGCCAAGCTGCCGGACATCATGGAGTTCTCGCGCACCTACCTCGGCGTGGACCCGGTGACCGAGCTGGTGCCGGTGTACCCGACCTGTCACTACGTGATGGGCGGCATCCCGACCACCATCACCGGCCAGGTGCTCGCCGACAACGAGCAGGTGGTCCACGGTCTGTACGCCGCGGGCGAGTGCGCCTGCGTGTCGGTGCACGGCGCCAACCGCCTGGGCACCAACTCGCTGCTCGACATCAACGTCTTCGGCCGCCGGGCCGGGATCTCCGCCGCCGAGTACGCCAACTCGCACGACTTCGCTCCGCTGCCGGAGAACCCCTCGGCCATGGTCGAGGAGTGGATCGCCGCCATGCTCAGCGATCACGGCAACGAGCGCGTCGCCGACATCCGGACCGAGCTGCAGCAGTCGATGAACGACAACGCCGCCGTGTTCCGCACCGAGGAGACCCTCTCCCAGGCGCTGGTCGACGTCCGCGCGCTCAAGGCCCGCTACGACCACGTCACCGTCACCGACAAGGGCAAACGCTTCAACAGCGACCTGCTCGAGGCCATCGAGCTCGGCTTCCTGCTGGAGCTGGCCGAGGTGACCGTGGTCGGCGCACTGAATCGCAAGGAGTCGCGCGGCGGCCACGCCCGCGAGGACTACCCCAAGCGCGACGACGCGAACTTCATGGTGCACACCATGGCGTACAAGAAGGGCGACGGGCTGCTCGCCGAGATCGAACTCGGCACCAAGCCCGTGGTCCAGACCCGTTACGAGCCGATGGAGCGGAAGTACTGATGACTGCCACCCTCGAAAACACGGTCGCGAACCAGCCGCCGCTGCCCCCGGTGCCGGATGAAGCGATCATGGTCACGCTCAAGATCTACCGCTTCAACCCGGAGAACCCGGACGCGCAGGGCTTCGAGAGCTTCCGCGTCCCGGCCCTGCCGGCCGACCGTCTGCTGAACCTGCTGCTGTACGTGAAGGGCTACCTGGACGGCACGCTGACCTTCCGGCGCAGCTGCGCGCACGGCGTGTGCGGCAGCGACGCGATGCGGATCAACGGCGTCAACCGGCTGGCCTGCAAGCTCCTGATGAAGGACCTGCTGCCCAAGGACACGTCCAAGGAGATCACCATCACCATCGAGCCCATCAAGGGCCTGCCGGTGGAGAAGGATCTGGTCGTGGACATGGAGCCGTTCTTCGACGCGTACCGCGCGATCAAGCCGTTCCTCATCACCGACGGCAACGAGCCGACGCGCGAGTACATCCAGTCGCAGACCGACCGCGCCCGGTTCGACGACACCACCAAGTGCATCCTGTGTGCGTGCTGCACCACCAGCTGCCCGGTGTTCTGGACCGAGGGCTCGTACTACGGTCCGGCCGCGATCGTGAACGCGCACCGCTTCATCTTCGACAGCCGCGACACCGGCACCGTCGAGCGCCTGGACATCCTGAACGACTCCGACGGCGTGTGGCGCTGCCGCACCACCTTCAACTGCACCGACGCATGCCCCCGCGGCATCCAGGTGACGCAGGCCATCCAGGAGGTCAAGCGCGCACTGATGTTCTCGCGCTGACGCCGGGAACGCAGTGAGCGGGTCGCAGGCCCGCTGACGCCGGGAACGCAGTGAGCGGGTCGCAGGCCCGCTGACGCCGGGAACGAAGTGAGCGGGTCACAGACCCCGCATGACGCAGTCTTTCTCTGCAGCCCAGAAGAGCGCCCCGCCGGTTGATCCCGGTCGGGGCGCTCTTCGTCTTCTCCGCCGGTAGACTGACAGCCCTGATGCGTTCTTCCACTGTCGTCCGGTCCCTGCTCGTCGCGGCCTCCACCGCTCTCGTCGTGGCTGCGGCCCCTCCCGTCTCGGCCGGCGCCGACCCGTCGTCGACGTCGACGTCGACGACGCACGGCACCGTCGTCCCCACCGGTTCGCCCACCGCCACGACCGTCGACGGCCCCTGCCCGCACCGGGTGAACACGCCGCCGGCGATCGACGACTCCGAGGTGGTGGCCCCCGGCAAGACCGCGCCCGCTCCCCTGCCGGTGCCGTCCCCCGCGATCGGCGGGGAACGGCTCGGCGGGTGCGGGGTCGTCGCCGATCCGGCGGCCGGGCCCGTTCCGCGGAAGCTCACGTCCAAGGGGTGGCTGATCGCCGACCTCGACACCGGCACCGTGATCGCGGCGCAGGATCCGCACGGCCGGTACCGCCCGGCGTCGACCATCAAGATCCTGCTCGCGCTGGTGGCCCTGGACGAGCTCGATCTGAAGGACCGGGTCGTCGCGACCGTCGACGACTGGTCGATGGAGGGCGATGCGTGCGGCCTCGGCCCCGGCGGCAGGTACACCGTGGACGACATGATCACGGGCCTGCTCGTCGTCTCCGGCAACGACTGCGCCAACGCGCTGTCCCGGGAGCTGGGCGGCTATCAGCAGACGCTGGACAAGATGAACGCCAAGGCGAAGGAGCTGGGGGCGCTGGACACCCGGGCCGCGACGCCGTCGGGTCTGGACTCGGCGGGCATGTCGACGTCGCCCTACGATCTCGCGGTGCTCTTCCGGGCCGGGATGCAGAACGACGATTTCCGCCGGATGACCGGCCTGGCGACCTACAAGTTCCCCGGCTATCCGCCCCGTAAGGACGTCCCCGGCGACACCGCCCATCCCGGGTACATGATGGCGACGTCGAACACGCTGCTGCGGGACGGGGTGCCCGGCATGACGATCCTGGGCGGCAAGACCGGTTTCACCGACGATGCGAAGAAGACCTTCGTCGGGGCGGCGGAGAAGGACGGCCGCCAGGTGCTGATCGTGCAGATGTTCGGTTTGAACGAGCAGGACAACAGCTACCACCAGCAGGCGGTCCGGATGTTCAAGTACGGGTTCGCGGCACCGGCGTCGGTCGAGGTGGGCACGTTGAACGCCGAGGCGGAGGAGACGACGACGGCGGCTCCGGCGGAGGAGGAGGATCGTTCGGCCGATCCCCGGGCCGCCGACACCGGGAGCGACTCGCTCGCCCTCGGCGCGCTGCCGCTGACCCTGATCGTCGTGGCCGCTCTCGCGGTGGCCGCGACGGTGTTGTTCCGGGTGCGGCGGCGGCGTCGTTCCGCCGAGGACGACGAGTAGCCGGGCTCACGACGACGCGGCGCTCACCCGCCCCGGCGCACCCACCCGTACACGGCGGCGGCCGCCGCGCCGACGCCCGCCGCGGTGAGCAGCGCCCGGGCCCGGGGGGCCTCGGAGGTCTCGTAGACCGGCGCCAGCACCACCTTGTCGGGTTCCTCGGTGACGCCGTCGAGCTCGTCGACGGTGAGGTACTGCCGGTTCTTCGGCGACGACGCGGTCCAGGCCGACGCGTAGAGGACGATCCGGCACGCCAGGTACAGGAACACCATGACGCCCAGGATCGGACCGAAGGCGGCACCGGCCGGGCTGGTGAGCACCGATTTCAGGTACAGGCCGCCGACCTCCTGCAGCAGGTTGAAGATCACCGCGGTGACCAGCGCGGGCCAGCGCACGGCCCGTAACGGCAGCTGCTGCAGCGGGAGTCGCGCGAGGACCACCGAGAACAGCCACCACGAGCCGGCCAGGGAGATCAGGGTCGACGCCCAGCGCACCACGCTGCCCCGGCCGATGAGCCAGTCCAGGGCGAGCCAGTCGGTCAGCACGGTGATCACCGGCCCCGAGGCCAGCGCGGTGAAGGCGAAGGTGAGGACGAACATCAGCCCCAGGCCCACGAACGTGACCAGGTCGAAGGCCTTGGACACCACCGCGCTCCGCTTGATGCGGCCGCCCCACATCTCGCTGAGCGCCGTCCGCACCAGCGACATCCAGGTGATCCCGGTGTACGCGGCGCTGAGCAGACCCACCACACCGACCGTGGCACGCGAGGCGATGGCCGATTCGATGATCCCGGAGACCGTCTTGCCGAGCTGGCCCGGCATGGCCGAGACCACGGCGTCGATCATCTGCTCGACCAGTTCGGGGCGGCTCGCCAGCACGAAACCGGCGGCGGCGAACGTCACCATCAGCATCGGGACCAGCGAGAGGATGAGGGTGAACGAGATCGCCGCGGCGTACGCGTTGCCGCGCCGCTGCTCGTAGCGCTCCACCGTGTCCAGGATGTGCGCCAGCCACGGCCAGCGGGCACGTTTGTCCTCGTACCACGCGGTGATCACCGCGACCAGCTGCTTGACCTTGCTCACCTGTGCACCCATCAGGGTCCTCAGGCTACCGCCTCACCGCGCGGCATGTGCCGCCGGTCACCGAGGCCGTCGTACAGCCGATGCTCAGCGGATGTTCAGTGAGCGCTCAGCGGTCGCTCACCGGCGGCGGGCTCAGCGGGCGGGCAGGAAGCCGATCTTGTCGTAGACGTCGGCGAGGGTCTTCGCGGCGGTCTCGCGGGCCTTGGCGGCACCGGCGGCGAGCACCGCGTCGAGCTCGGTCCGGTCGGCCAGGATCTCCTCGACCCGGCCGCGCAGCGGCGTCACGAACTCGCTCAGCGCCTCGGCCGTGTCGACCTTCAGGTGCCCGTACTGCTTGCCGACGTAACCCTCGACGAGCTCGTCGATCGGGGTGCCGGTGAGCGCGGACTGGATGGTGAGCAGGTTCGACACGCCCGGTTTGGTCTCGCGGTCGAAGCGGATCTCGGTGTCGGCGTCGGTGACCGCCGAGCGGATCTTCTTGGCCGAGCGCTTGGGGTCGTCGAGCAGATTGATCAGACCCTTGTCGGTCTCGGCCGACTTGCTCATCTTGGCGGTCGGGTTCTGCAGGTCGTAGATCTTGGCGAACTCCTCGACGATGAACGCCTTCGGCACGGTCAGCGCCTGGCCGTAACGCTTGTTGAAGCGCTGCGCGAGGTCGCGGGTCAGTTCCAGGTGCTGACGCTGGTCCTCGCCGACCGGGACGTCGTCGACCTGGAAGGCCAGGATGTCGGCGGCCATGAGCACCGGATAGGTGAACAGGCCGACGCCGGCCGCATCCTGTCCGGCCTTGGCGGACTTGTCCTTGAACTGCGTCATGCGGCTCGCCTCGCCGAATCCGGTGAGGCAGGTCAACACCCAGGTGAGCTGGGCGATCTCCGGGACGTGGGACTGGACGTAGATCGTCGACCGCTGCGGGTCGACGCCGACCGCCAGCAGCTGGGCCGCGCTGCGCAGCGTCCGCTCGCGGAGCACCGCCGGATCCTGCGGCACGGTGATCGCGTGCATGTCCGGGATGAAGTAGAACGCCTCGTCGAACCGATCCTGCAGCGCCACCCACTGCTTGACGGCCCCGAGGTAGTTGCCGAGGTGGAAGGAGTCGCTGGTCGGCTGGATTCCGGACAGGACGCGGCGGGGCCGGGGGGCGGAGGTGGTCATGGCCTCCATTCTGGCAAATCCGTTCAGCGCTGCACGACGACGGTCACCGGCGCGTGGTCGGACCACCGGCGGTCGTACGCCGCGGCGCGATCGACGTGGCTCCGCGTCGTCTTCGCCGCCAGCGAGGGCGTCGTCAGGTGGTAGTCGATGCGCCAGCCGGCGTCGTTGTCGAAGGCCTTGCCGCGCCACGACCACCACGCGTACGGACCGGACACGTCCCCGTGGTGCTCCCGCACGACGTCGACCCATCCGCTCGCCAGCCGGTCCGCCACCCATGCGCGCTCGTGCGGCAGGAAACCGGCGTTCTTCCGGTTGCCCTTCCAGTTCTTGATGTCGCGCTCGTCGCGGGCGATGTTCCAGTCCCCCGCCACCAGGACGTCGCGCCCGGAGGTCAGCAGCCCGTCGAGGTAGGGCCCGAAGGAGTCCAGGAAGCGCACCTTCTCGTCGTGCTTCTCGACGTCCTTCGGGTTCTCGGTGCGGGCCGCACCGGTCGGGACGTACACGCTGGCGACGGTGAGCCGGTCGTCGCCGGCGCCGAAGTCGGCCTCCAGGTAGCGGCCGGCGCCGTCGAACTCGTCGCTGCCGTAGCCGACGCGGACGTCCGACGGTGCGACGCGCGAGAGGATCCCGACGCCGGACCGGCCGGCCGCCGACGACTCGGCCATGGTCAGGTGCCAGCCGTCGTCGAGGGCGGGGGCGAGCGCGGTGCGGGCGATCTTCTCCGACGCCCGGATCTCCTGCAGCAGCACCAGGTCCGGCGCGGTCTCGGCCAGCCACGGCAGCATGCCGGGATTGTTCTCGTTGCGCGTCTTCACGGCGGCGCGGATGCCGTTGACGTTGACGGACGTGATCTTCTGCTCAGCCACGGGTATCCACCGTAGCGGGCACCGGCTCGATCAGGTCGACGGGCCGTTCCCGAGGCCGGTCCGCCGAGCCGTCGCCGCTGCGCCGGGCCCGGGCGACGGCCGCGACCGCCACCGCGACCCCGCCGAACGCCAGCGCGGCACCGACCAGCGACGGCGCGCGGTAGCCCAGCCCCGCGGCGATCACCACGCCGCCGAGCCACGCGCCGAGGGCGTTGGCGATGTTGAGCGCCGAATGGTTCATGGCCGCGGCCACGGTCTGCCCGTCCTCGGCGACGTCCATCAGCCGGGTCTGCAGCGCCGGGATGGCCATGCTGCCGGTGCCGCCGACGACGAAGGCGAAGGGCACCGCCAGCCACCCGTTGCCGAGCAGCAGCGCGAACACCGCGAGCGCGACGCCGACGGCGAGCAGACCCGCGATCACTCCCAGATCGACGTTCCGGTCGGCGAGCCTGCCGCCGACGACGTTGCCGGCCACCATGCCCAGACCGAACAGCATCAGGGCCACCGGGACGATGCCCTCCGGCACTCCTCCGACCGAGGTGAGGGCGGTGTTGAGGTAGCTGTAGAAGGCGAACATCCCACCGAAACCGATCATCCCGACCGCCAGGGTCAGCAGGACCTGGGTGTTGCGCAGCGCGCCGAGTTCGGCGCGCATGTCGCTGGTCGCCATGTCGTCGAGCCCGGGCAGCACGCGGATCAGCGCCGCCACGGTCGCCGCCCCGATCAGCACCACCAGGGCCAGCGCGGGACGCCAACCGAGCGCCTGCCCGATCCAGGTGGCCGCCGGGACGCCGAGGACGTTCGCCACCGAGAGGCCGAGCATCACCTGGCCGACCGCTCGGGCGCGACGGCCCGGGGCCGCGACGTGTGCGGCGACCAGGGCCGCGACGCCGAAGTAGGCGCCGTGCGGCAGGCCCGCGACGAACCGGGCGGCGAGCAGGGTCGGGTAGTCCGGCGCCACGACGCTCAACCCGTTGCCCGCGGTGAACGCGATCATCAGCCAGATCAGGAGCCGCCGCCGCGGGACCCGCGCGGCGAACGCGGTGATCAGCGGAGCGCCGACGACGACGCCGAGCGCATACGCGGCGATCAGGTTTCCCGCGGTCGGTTCGCTCACGGTGAGCGACGAGGCGATGTTCGGCAGCAGGCCCATCGCCACGAACTCGGTGGTGCCGATGCCGAAACCGCCCAGCGCCAGGGTCGGGATCACCCAGCCGGTGCGCACCGGCGGTCGACGACCGGTGCCGGTACCGGTGGACGCGCTCCCGGTGTCCGGGGTGCGGGCGGGCGACGGAGAAGGCTGCTGTGAATGACGCACTCCGACCTCAACACACCGTCCCGGACCGACGATTCCCGCCACGGGACATGACTCCTGTCACAGCCCGCCGACCTCGGTCACTTCGAGCCGTAGGTCGCCGACCCGGTGGTCGACGACCGGCCCTTCCCCGGCGCCGTGACCGCGGGACCGGCGGTCCCCGAGATCGACGGCAGGTTCGGCAGACTCGGGACGTCCGGCACGGTCGACGGCAGGTTCGGCACCGGTACGGGCAGGATCTCCTGGATCGGTTCCGGGATCGGCGGAATCGGGATGGTCGGGACCGGCAGCGCAGGCGCCTGCTGGATCGGGGCGGGTGGGATCGGCTGCTGAATCGGCTCCTGCTGGATCGGGGCGGGCTGGATCGCGGGGGCCTGCGGAACCGGCTGCGGCGACACGGGCTGGACCGGAACGGGCGGAATCGGCACAGGAAGGGCAGGCACAGGAAGGGCAGGCACAGGCAGAACCGGAGCCGACTGCGGCTGAGCGGGCTGCGGCTGAGCGGGCTGGGGCTCGACCGGCGGAGCCGGCTGGGGCACGACCGGCTGGGGCCGAGTCGGCGGGACCTGCGCGGGCGGAACCGGGAGTTCGGGTGCCGGGCGATCGAGCGTCGGGAGTTCGGGTGTCGGGAGTTCGGGTGTCGGGAGTTCGGGCGCCCCGGCCGGGGCCTGACTGCGGGCGGCCTCCAGTGCGGTCACCACCTCGACCAGCCGGTCCCGGATCTGCTTCGCCACCGCCACGTCCACCGTGACGTCGACGGTCACCGCCGAGGGCTCCGTCTTCCCCTCGGGCGGCACCGGGTCGAACAGCCGGATCGACGGCGTCACGGTGACCGAGGGCAGCCCCGGTTCGGGGAGCAACGACAGACCGGGGGTCACGATCGACGGCAGGGCGGCGCCCGAGACACCGAGATCCAGCGACCCCGCCAGTCCGGGCCCGAGCGGCGGGCGTTCGGCGCCGGGGTTCTCACCCGGCACCTCCAGTCCGGGTTCCTCGGGGGTGCTCAGTCCCGGCGAGCCCGGGAACAGCGGCCCGGTGATCAGCCGGGGCAGTGCGGGCAGCCCGGCGGAGATCAGCACCGGATCCACCGCGTCGTGCAGCACCTGCACCAGGGCGGGCGGCGACTCGACCAGGCAGTCGGACGTGGACCCGTCCACCGCGGTGTCGCACGCCCAGGGCATCGTCGTGCACCGAGGCGTTCATGCGCGCCGGATAGTAGCCGTGCTTGGTGAAGTAGCCGACCAGGCCGTCGATCGCGCTCAGCGGACGGCGGACCGGCGAGGTCAGATCGCAGATCGGGTCGCCCTGCAGGCAGTACTGGGTCACCGGGACCGAACCGAAGGCGCCCTCGCGCGGACCGGACATGGTCAGACCGGGAATCAGCCCGACCAGCACGTTCTCGATGCCGCGGCCGTCGCTGCCACCGGCGCGTCGCGGATCGGAGTACAACTCGCCGGACAGTCCCTGCGCGGAGACCCCGTTCTCGCCCCGGCCGTTGCCCGCCTCGGACAGGACGTCACCGGCGATACGCGCGCCCTGCGAGTAACCGGCGATCACCACGGGACGTCCCGGGCAGCGTCGCTGGTATCCGGCGACCGCCCGCTCGGTGGCGGCCTTGCCGATGGCCACGTCCTCGTCGTACGGGGTGGGGCCGAGCGGCCAGAGATCTGTCGGATAGTCGACGTAGGTCACCTGGTAGCCCTGGGCGCGGTAACGCTGAGCCACCCCGGTGACTCCACCCGTGGGCAGTCCCTCCGTATTCCGCGGCGCGTTGGTCCCCGCGACGACCACCGCCGCACCCTGGCCGCAACCGACGGGCGCCGCCGCCACCGCCGACATCGTCGTTCCCGCGACGACGGCCGCCGCCACACCGGCGGCCATGACACCGATCCCCGTCCCCACGCTGAATCTCTTCGACATGACAACGAAGAAATCGTGAGATCGGTGGCACGGCAACCCGGCGACACCGCATCCGGCGATCGTTCAAGAGACTGTCACGCAGGAGAGTCTCACGAGACCTTAAATGTCATCCGCGTGTAAACAGGACCTCACAGAACGGCCCACCGTATGACGCCCGTCTCACACGGGTTCACCGGACCGAAACACGCAGGTCGGAAGCCGCCTGCCGAGAACGCCGGGCCGATCGCCGAAGCCTCCGAGCGGCCCCTCCGCAGCGGCCGTCCACCTCTCCCCGTCGGCACGGTCTTCGGTCTCGACGCCGCGTCGTTCCAACCACCGGGT
Source organism: Gordonia sp. (in: high G+C Gram-positive bacteria) (assembly GCF_047600385.1). Taxonomy (GTDB): domain Bacteria; phylum Actinomycetota; class Actinomycetes; order Mycobacteriales; family Mycobacteriaceae; genus Gordonia. The sequence goes on from NZ_JASGKZ010000002.1 coordinate 108,483, forward strand.
CACGCTCACGACGATTCGATCCCGCCCGCAGCGTCGTTCATCTCATCGCCTCGTCGATAGGGACTCCTTCGCTTCCGGTGGATCCGGACGTCGCCGACCGCACACGCGCCCCGCGAGCACCCACCCCTCCACCATATGACTTGAATCACATCGACGGTAGTCCTCGGAGTGAGATCACGACACCGATCGAATCGGGGCGATACCACGGCTGAACAGGTGCGACCGGGGTTTTACTCACGACGGCATGAGTGTTTCCGGGGCCGGACCGGGGTGCTATATCCTCAATGACAGGTCATGAGCATCAGCGCCAAGCCCCGGCTCGCTGATCGGCAACCCTCCACCGCGGTGGGGTGCTCCGGGTGATGACCTGGTCTTTACCCGAAAAGTATCGACAAGCGCGGGTCCGATGGTCGGACCCTCCCCGGGCGACGGCGCCCGGCCGACCGAGAGAAAGAGCTGACGTCCATGTCTGACGCCAACGAGTGGAGTTTCGAGACCCTTCAGGTCCATGCCGGCCAGGTGGTCGGCGACACCAAGGCTCGAGCCCTGCCGATCTACCAGACCACGTCGTACGTCTTCGACGACACCGACCACGCCGCGAACCTGTTCGCGCTGGCCGAACCGGGCAACATCTACACCCGGATCATGAATCCGACGCAGGACACCGTCGAGAACCGTCTCGCGGCCCTCGGCGGCGGCGTCGCCGCGCTGCTCGTGTCGTCCGGCCAGGCCGCGACGACCTACGCGATCCAGAACATCGTCGAGGCCGGCGGCCACGTCGTCTCGAGCCCGCGCATCTACGGCGGCACCTACAACCTCTTCCACTACACCCTGCCGAAGTTCGGCATCGAGGTGTCGTTCGTGGAGGACCCCGACGACCTCGAGTCGTGGAAGGCCGCCGTCAAGCCGAACACCCGCGCGCTCTTCGGCGAGACCATCTCCAATCCGCACAACCAGATCCTCGACGTCGAGGGGGTGGCCGGGGTCGCGCACGACGCCGGGCTGCCGCTGATCGTCGACAACACCGTCGCCACCCCGTACCTGTTCAACCCGATCGCCCACGGCGCCGACATCGTCGTGCATTCGGCCACCAAGTACATCGGCGGCCACGGCACCGCGATCGGCGGCGTCATCATCGACGGAGGCAACTTCGACTGGCGCGTCCAGCGCGACGGCGAGGACCTGTTCCCCGGCTTCACCCGGCCCGACCACAGCTACGGCGGCGTCGTGATCGCCGACCTCGGCGCCCCCGCCTACGCGCTCAAGGCCCGCATCCAGCTGCTCCGCGACACCGGTTCGGCGATCTCGCCGTTCAACGCCTTCCTGCTGGCTCAGGGCATCGAGACCCTGAGCCTGCGCGTGGAGCGCCACGTCGCGAACGCGCAGAAGGTCGCCGAGTTCCTCGAGGCGCATCCGCAGGTCGCCTCCGTCTCGTACGCCGGTTTGAAGTCGTCTCCGTACTACGAGATCGGCCAGCGTCTCCTGCCCAAGGGCCAGGGTGCGGTGCTCGGTTTCGAGATCGACGGCGGCGTCGAGGCCGGCAAGAGCTTCGTCAACGCGCTGGAGCTGCACAGCCACGTCGCCAACATCGGCGACGTCCGCTCGCTGGTGATCCACCCGGCGTCGACCACCCACAGCCAGCTGTCCCCGGAGGAGCAGCTCGCGGCCGGCGTCACGCCGGGTCTGGTGCGTCTGGCCGTCGGCATCGAGAACATCGACGACATCCTGGCCGACCTGGCCAAGGGTTTCGCGGCGGCGAAGGCCTGAGGACGCATGATGGATCGTCGTTCGGACGGAGGCGAACCGTGTCGTTGAGTTGTGACGCGACCGCCACGATCAGCGGCGCCGACTGGACCTCGGGTCCGGACGGCGTCTCGATCGCCGTGCCGATCGGCGATCTGGCTCTCGAAGTCGGGGCGGCGGCTCGAGGACGTGACGGTCGACTTCCAGCGATGGGGCACCCCCGACGCCGACCGGAGCAACATCGTCCTCGCGCTGCACGCCCTGACCGGGAACTCCCACGTCACCGGCCCGCCGCAGGGCCGGTTCACGATGGCCGGCTGGTGGGACGGCCTGATCGGCCCCGGCTGCGCCGTCGACACCGACGAGTGGTGCGTCGTGGCGCCGAACGCCGTCGGGGGCTGCTACGGCTCCACCGGACCGGGTTCCACCGCGCCCGACGGACGGCCGTGGGGCGGCCGGTTCCCCCGACTCACCGTGCGCGACCTCGTCGAGGCCGAGCGCCGTGCCTTCGAGGCCATCGGTGTGACCCGCTTCGCCGCGGTCGCCGGCGGATCGATGGGCGGTGCACGGGCCCTGGAATGGCTCGTCTCGCATCCCGACCGGCATCGGTGCGGGACTGGTCCTGGCGGTGGGCGCCCGCGCCTCCGCCGACCAGATCGGCATCCAGTCGACGCAGATCGCGGCCATCACCGCCGACCCCGACTGGCAGGACGGCGACTACTACGGCACCGATCGCGCACCGATGACCGGCATGGGCATCGCCCGCCGGATCGCTCACCTGAGTTACCGCTACGACCGGGAACTGGACGAACGGTTCGAGAACTCCCCGCAGGGCGAGGAGAACCCGTTGGTCGACGGCCGCTACTCGGTGCAGAGCTACCTGGACCACCAGGCCAAGAAGCTCAGCACCCGCTTCGACCCGGGCAGCTACGTCGCGCTGACGCACGTCCTCAACAGTCACGACGTCGGGCGCGGGCGCGGCGGCGTCACCGCCGCACTGGGCTCCTGCCGGGTTCCGACCGTCGTCGGCGGCATCGACTCGGACCGGCTGTACCCGCTGTATCAGCAGGACGAGATCGCCACCGGTCTCGGCGACTGCGTCGGCGGCCTGCAGGTGGTGCACTCCGGCGCCGGCCACGACGGCTTCCTCACCGAGACCGAACCGATCGCCGACCTGCTCGCCACGACGATGGACCTGGCCCGCGCGGCGCGCGCAGCGCACTCGTAGGACCGCCGCTCTCCCACCGCGCCCTGAGCCGCACGCGAGCGCAGCGAGTCTGCGTGTCGAAGGGCCGACGCGGTGTCGACGTCGACGGAGCCGCGCGCGGCGTGCCGTCTACAGCTGGTCGCCGGTCCCCAGCGAGTCGATCGAGATCGCCAACCAGATCACCAGCGCACCCGTCGACGCCATCCAGGCGATGTCGAAGGGTTTGCTCCGCACCTGAAGCAGGCCGGCGCCGTCGTTCGACAGCATCGCGCGGATGATCGCGCCGATCACGAACGCACCCCCGAAGATGACGCCGCCGCGACGCCAACGGTCCACGAGGACGAAGACCGCCGCGACCGCGACGATGACGAGCACCACGAGGAACGGGAGCTGCCGCACCAGGCGATACTGCATCGCGCGTTGCCGCAGCCGAGCCCGTCGAGTCGTCTCGACCTCGAAGACCGTCACTTACGCGCCTGCCGCCGCCAGTTGGCGCTCGGCCCGTTCCACCACGTTGACCAGCAGGAAGGCGCGGGTCAGCGGGCCGACGCCGCCGGGGTTCGGCGACACCGCGCCGGCCACCTCCCACACGTCCGGGTGCACGTCGCCGGTCAGACCCGCCTCGGTGCGGCTGACGCCGACGTCGATCACGGCGGCGCCGGGCTTCACCATGTCGGCGGTGATCGAGATGCGGCACGCCCGCGGCGCCCACGACGATGTCGGCGCGTCGCACCTCGGCGGCCAGATCGCGGGTGCCGGTGTGGCACAGCGTCACGGTGCTGTTCTCGCTGCGACGGGTCAGCAGGAGTCCGATGGGGCGGCCGATGGTGACACCGCGGCCGACCACCGTCACGTGCGCGCCGTCGAGCGGGACGTCGTACCGGCGCAGCAGATGGATCACGCCGCGCGGCGTGCACGGCAGCGTCGACTCCTCACCGAGCACCAGCCGGCCGAGGTTGATCGGGTGGAGACCGTCGGCGTCCTTCTCCGGCGCGATCCGCTCCAGTGCGGCGTTCTCGTCGAGGTGCTTCGGGAGCGGGAGCTGCACGATGTAGCCGGTGCACGCCGGATCGTCGTTGAGCTCGTCGATCGCCGCGTTCAACTCGTCCTGTGTGATGTCGGCGGGCAGGTCCTTGCGGATCGAGGTGACGCCGATCTTGGCGCAGTCGTTGTGCTTGCCCTTGACGTACGAGTGCGATCCGGGGTCGTCGCCCACCAGGATCGTTCCGAGGCCGGGCTCGATGCCCGCCGCGCGCAGTCGGTCGACGCGGACCTTCAGGTCGTCGAAGATCTCGTCGCGAGTGGTAATACCGTCAAGTCGAATCGCCGTCACGGTTCCCCATTCTTCCACTTCCGGAGTGCGATCCCCATCCGGGATGCGTTCAGCCGTTCGGGCACTGATTCGGTTCGCCGTACTTGACCACCGACAGGACCGCATCACCCTCGCCGATCCGGGTGCCCGCCGCCGGTCGCTGCCCCACCACGATCCAGTTGCGGTCCCACACCTGCTGTCGCGCCTTGCCGGTGGCGTCCTCGCTGCGGGAGAAGAAGACGCCGCTCTCCTGGACCTTGTTCTGCGCGGCCTGGAGGTTCATGCACAGCACGTCGGGCATGACGGCCTTCTTCGACGAGCCCTGGCCTGCGGCGTCGTCGCTCGGTGTCGCGGCGGACTCCGGCGGCGCACTCGGGTTCTCGACGGTCTCCTGCGAAGGCATCCGCGTCACGGTGCTCGGCGCCGCGGTCACGGTGACCGTCGAGACGGCGTCGTTCGACGACGAGCCGCACCCGGACGCGGCCAGCACCGCGACCGCGACGACGACCGGCCCGACCCGGCGCGAGGACCTCGAGGACATGCCGACGTTTCTACCAGGCGGGTCCGACGGTCCCGTCCCGGCTTCCGCGTCCCGCGCCGCCGCCCGCATCCGCCGACGTCCGCCTCGCGCACCGGTGCGAGAATGGGCGCGTGTCCGACGCCGCGCCCTTCTCCTGCCGAATCGTCTACTACCAGCCCTGCATCCCGCCCAACACCGGGAACGCGATCCGGATCGCGGCCAACACCGGCGCGCAACTGCATCTGATCGAGCCGCTCGGTTTCACGATGACCGACCAGCAGGTACGACGCGCGGGCCTGGACTATCACGAGATGGCGCACGTGACCGTGCACCCGGACCTCGACACCGCGTGGGAGGTGCTGCGCCCCGAGCGGGTGTTCGCCTTCACCGCGCACGCGACCACGTTCCACACCGAGGTGGAGTACCGTCCCGGCGACGTCCTCCTGTTCGGCCCCGAACCCACCGGCCTGCCCGACGAGGTGCTGAACGATCCGCACGTCACCGCGCAGTTGCGTATCCCGATGCTCCCCGACCGTCGATCGATGAATCTGGCCAACGCCACCAGCGTCGCGCTCTACGAGGCGTGGCGCCAGCAGGGTTTCACCGGCGCCGTCTGACGCCGCCCAGTACCGTCGGCCGTGGTGAAAGGAGATCTGGACATGGGGCTGTTCCGCAGGAGGCGTGCGACGACCGGGACCGATGAACTCGCCGACGAGATGACCGCCGTCGCGATGCGTTTCGCCGCCGCCTACGACGGCGACGGCCTGGACTTCGGTCGGGAGTCGCTGGTCCGGCTCGACGAGATCCTCGACGGGGTCCACCGTTCCGGCGCGCAGTCCGCCGACGACGTGGCCATGGGGGCCGCCTGTTACGTCTTCGAGGTCGCGCGGCGGGAGTTCGGCGGCCGGTTCCTCGCGTTCGACGAGCAGAATCCGGTCGTGCTCGTCGTCGGCGAACCGGAGTTCCGGGTCGGACTGTGCGCCATCGGCAAGACCCGCGGCCGGATCACCCTCGGGGCGGAGGACCACATCCCCTTCTTCTACGAGGGCTTCGTCCAGGCCGTCGCCGCGCGACGAGACGCCACCATCGTCTGAGTCCGCTATCCGATCGTGAAGCGCTTCAGCCGCGACGTGGCCCCGCCGACCAGCACCACCGACGACTTGGGCACACCGAAATGCCTGGCCAGCAGCAGCGCGACCGCCTTGTTGGCCTTGCCCTCGGTGGCCGGCTCACGCACGTAGACGGTCATGGCGCCGTCGTCAGCGGTCTCGATCAGCGGCCCCTTCTTGCTGTTGGGCTTCACCTGCACGGCGACCCGGTCGGGAACCTCCATGTCGTCGAGTATCTCAGGCCCGGCGGAACCGCCGCGTGACCGGACCGGAGTTCCTCGACCCGGTCGGGGTCGTCGAGGACCGCCCGGGTCCGCGACAGCTCGCCCGCGCATCCGCGCTGTGCGATTCTGGTCGGGTGCAGCGAGACGACACCCCTTACCTGCTGGTCGACGACGACCGGCTGCGCCGCAACATCGAACGGCTCGCCGAGTGGGCCGCCGACCACGGCCTGCGGGTGCGCCCGCACGCGAAGACGCACAAGTGCGCACAGGTGGCCGCGCGGCAGCTCGATGCGGGCGCGACCGGTCTGACCGTCGCGACGATCGGTGAGGCGGAGGCCTTCGCCGACGCCGGGTTCACCGATCTGTTCATCGCCTATCCGCTGTGGCCGTCCGAGTCCAAGGCCACCCGGTTGCGCGCCCTGGCCGACCGCGCCGCGCTCCGTGTCGGCATCGACTCCGTCGCGGGCGCGCGGCAGCTGGCCGCCAGGCTCCGCGGGGCACCCGTCGACGTCGTGGTGGAGGTCGATTCGGGGATGCGCCGCACCGGCGTCGTCCCGGAGGAGGCCGGTGCGGTCGCCGCCGCGGCTCGCGATGCCGGGCTCTCGGTGATCGGCGTGTTCACCTTCCCCGGCCACGGATACGGCCCCGGATCGGCCCGCGTCGACGCCGCCCGCCAAGAGCTGCAGGCCCTCGCCGCGGCCGCGGAATCACTGCGCCGAGCCGGGATCGAACCGCGGGTGGTCAGCGGAGGTTCGACGCCGACGGTGGCCTTCGCCGACGGCGGTGTGCTCACCGAGGTCCGGCCCGGCGTGTACCCGTTCAACGACGCCCAGCAGCTCGAACTCGGCTCGTGCGACGCCGACCGGATCGCGCTGGTCGCGATGGCCACCGTCGTCAGCGTCGAACGCCCGCCCACCGACCCCGATTCGCCGATCACCGAGCCCGGTTCACCGCTCCCCGACCCGAGTTCGCCGACACCTGAACCCGGTTCGCCGATCCCTGAGCCCCGTCGAAGGGTCGTCCTCGACGCCGGCAGCAAGATCCTGGGCGCCGACCGCCCGGGGTGGGCCTCCGGTTTCGGCAGGCTCCTGGACCATCCGGAGGCGCGGATCGTCTCGCTGTCCGAGCACCACGCCGTGGTCGAGTTCCCCGGCTCGGGGATCCCCGAACTCGGTGCGCTGGTGCGCGTGGTCCCGAACCACGTCTGCACCGCGGTGAACCTGGCCGACGAGCTGATCGCGGAGACCGCGCACGGCCTCGAGCGCTGGCCGGTCATCGCCCGCGGCGCCAACCGCTGAGCCGCACTCTCTCGACCCGGATCGCCTCGCCTCTCATTCGGCGAGCGTGATCCCGCACAGCGGCGTCCGGAGATCGGCGATGACCCGGGTCCGTCCCGGCCGACCGGACTCCGGCAACGCCACCTCCACGATCGTGCCGCCGAGGTCGGAGACGTACACGACTCCGGCGTCCTCGTCGACGGCCAGCCCGATGGCCTCGGTGAATCCGCCCGCCAGGATCTCCGGTTCCTCACCCCTCTGCCCGACGGCGGGGATCCGCGCCCGGTTCAACGTGTTGCCGCCGGATTCGGCGGCGCCGCGGTCGGTCCAGTAGAGCGTGCCGCCGACGAGTTCCAGATCGATCGGTTCGGGCAGCCCGTCCCACAGCGTCTCGACGTCGGACCGGTTCTCCGGCCGCTCGCCCGCGGGCACATCGATTCCGGCGCGGAAGATACGACCGCGACCGCCGTCCGACGGCCCCTTCTGCGTCCAGTACAGGTGTCCGCGTTCCCGATCCACGGCGACGCCGACACAGGAGTCCGACACCGGATCGGTGCCCGGATTCACGATCAGATCCTCCTGCCCGCTCCCGTCCAACCGGACCCTGGAGACCCGGTACCCCTCGCGATCACCCCAGTACAGGGTGTCCTCTCCGTCGAAGACGAGCTGCTTGCCCGTGGTCACCGTGCCGGGCGGAACGAGAGCACGGCGGCCGGAACCGTCCCGGCGCGCGGTGTGCACACCGCCGTTCTTCGCGCTGTAATCGTCGCCGCGTCGTCCGGGACGAGCCGGATCCGGGGACGGCTCCCCCATCGTCGTCCAGTACAGGCGATCGCCGTGTACGACGATGCCGTCCGGCGCCGGGCCGGTGTCGTCGAGCACCGTGTCGACCGCTCCGTCGGCGAGATCGACCGCGTGGACCCGGTCCTTGAACAGCGCGAGCGCATACAGCTTGGTCACCCGCTCATTCGTACACTCCTTCCACGCGCCAACCCGCACCCCGGTGACACAGCAGCAGTGCCCGCCGCTCCCCGGATCCGGGCGGCGGATCGAGCAGCACCTGAGCCCGGGCCGACACCGACACCGGGCGCGGAGACGCGACACCCGCCCCGGTGCCGCCGGTACCGTGCACCCCGACACCGGACCTCCCCGCACCGGGTCTGCCAGAACCGACCCCGCCCGCACCCGGACACCCCGCATTCGGACGCCCCGCACTCGGACACCCCGAGCCCGGCCGCCCGGAACCCGCATGGACACCGCCGGACCGAGCGGGCGCGTCGTCCGGACCGAACGGCCAGGGGCCGGCCCACCAGCTGATCGAGTACACGATGCCGTCGAGCCGGATCTCGACCGGTTCCGCGCTGAACGCTCCGCGCGGAGTCACCGAGACGCTCTCCCCGTCGGCGGCGAAGAGTTCGGCGACACCGCCTGAGGGCGATGCGGGCGACGGTCGGACCGGCGTCTCCGTGGTGCCGACGTCCTTCTCGTCCTGATCTGACATGCGCTTCCCCTCGCTGACGGCTCGTCGTATCGGTCGGATCGACTCGTTCGGCGGTGCAGAAGACACCGTCGTTCGAATCTCTGTTCGAGAGGGTAGTCGTGCCCTCCGACAACCTCCGCCGACGACGACTCAGTAGTAGATTTCAGCGGGTGAAGCAACGGATCTTCGCCGCGGCGATCGCGGCCCTGTCGATCATCGCCATCGCGCTCACCTCGATGGCCTGGGCCGGCACCGGCAGTCTCGGCCCCGACGCCGTCACCACCTGGAACGGCCTCGGCATGCGCAGCGGAAACGCCACCCTCGACGGATTCGCCGACTCCACGGACACGAACTCCGTTGCGCCTCTGGGGATCTGGGTAGTGGTGGCCTGCGTCGTCGCCCTGCTGGCCGCCGGTGCCATGGCGACACGGATGCTGAGCGGTGTCGCCCTGACTCTGCGCTGGGTCGCCGGGGTGTTCGCCCTGGTGGCCGCGGTGGTGCCGATCATCGTCCTGATCCGCCCGATCACCTATCTGACCATGTTCGACTACCTGTCCGACGACGATGCCGCACGGTACAGCGACCTGCTGCGCGAACACGTCCTGCAGAAGCCGACCCTGATCGCGCTCACCGCGGTGCTCGTGCTGGCGTCCGGAGCCTGCTTCGCCGCCGCGCTCACCGCACCGCGACGCGCCTCGACGTATCCGCCCGAACCGGTCACCACGTAAGTTCGAGCGCATGCAGCAGCGCCGCCTCTACTTCTCCGCGATCACGCTCGTCGCGGTCTTCGGCTTCGCCACCGTCGCGGTGCTGCCCTGGCTGCAGCTCCCGGGCCTCGGACTGAGCTGGAACGGTCTCGGTCGCACGTCCGACGAGTCGCTGGCCGCCACCGGGATCACTCCGGAACCGCGCGGCTGGCTCGTGCTCACGGCCTGCCTCGCGGTGCTCCTCGCCGCACTGCCCCTGCTGCGTTCGACGACCCGCGGCACCGCACCGGCGCTCTGGCTGGCCGCCCTCTGCGCCGCCGCGGGCAGCGCCGTCCCGCTGACCGTGCTGATCGACCCCGACTGGTTCCTGGGCGGTTTCCTGAGTGAGATCGGCGCAGTCGAATTCCTCGGCCGCGGCCGGGAGCTGCTCAACGTCCCGGTCCTGGGGTTCTGCGCGGGTGCGATGATCCTGCTGACGCTCCTGTGCGCGGCGACGGCGCTCACCGTCGCCCCGCTCCGCTGGCGGATCAGCATCACCCGCACCGACGCCTCGAAGAAGGACGCCGACCGTCCCGAGCCCTCCCCTCGATCGACCGAGACTTCCTCCCGATCGACCGAGTCCTCCCCTCCCGAAACCGAGTCCTCCCCTCGATCGACCGAGCCGTCCTCTCCCGAGACTGAGCCTTCTCCTCGATGGTCGAGCGAAGTCGAGACCACCCCCGAACCCGAATCCGACACCGACGAGACCCCGGAGTCGGCACCCGGAGAATCGGAACCCGAAGCCGACCGGGCCGCTACCCGATCTGCCGATTGACCGCCCAGCGCGTGAGAGCGTTCCGGTTCGACTGCTGGGTCTTGCGCAGCACGTTCGACGCGTGCGTCTCGACGGTCTTGACCGAGATGAACAGCTCCTCGGCGATCTCCCGGTAGGTGTACCCGCGGGCGAGCAGCCGCAGCACCTCCATCTCGCGTTTGGTCAGCGAGTCCAGTTCGGGATCCAACGCGGGCTCGGGCACCGGCGAGCGCCCGGTGAACGAGTCGAGCACGAACCCGGCCAGTCGCGGACTGAACACGGCGTCGCCCTCGGCGACCCGTCGTACCGCGTCGGCCAGGTCACCCCCGCTGATGGTCTTGGTGACGTATCCGCGCGCCCCGGCGCGGATGGTCGCGATCACGTCGTTCGCCGCGTCCGACACCGACAGCGCGAGGAACACCGGCGCGTCGGAACCGAGCGCATCGGTCACCCCACGCAGCACGGCCACGCCGCCGCCACCGGGCATGTGCACGTCGAGCAGCACCACGTCGGGCCGCTGCCCGACGATCCCGGCGATCGCCTCCGGCACCGTGCCCGCGTCGCCGACCACCTCCATCCGGTCCTCCGACGCCAGTTCGGCGCGGACGCCGGACCGGAACACCGCGTGGTCGTCGACCAGGTACACCCGATAGGTCATGAAGCCTCCTCGTGCTGTTCGTATCGTGCTCGGTCGCCCGGATCCCGCTCCTCGGCGGAGTCCCCTCCGCCGACCGGGTCCGGACCGCCGACGGAGTGCGTCGAGGCCCTCGGCAGCGTCAACGTCACATTGGTGCCGCGCCCCGGCGACGAACGCAGTTCGACGGTCCCGCCCGCCCGGTCCATCCGGGCGCGGATGGACCGGGCGATCCCCTGACGGTCGTCGTCGACCAGGTCCGGGTCGAAACCCCGGCCCCGGTCGCGGACGAAGACCTCCACCCGGTCGTCGAGCACCTCGGCGTACACGTCCACCTTCTGCGCGCCGGAGTGCTTGGCCGCGTTGACCAGGGCTTCCCGGGTGGCGGCGACCAGTGCGGCGGCCGACCGCGCCCAGGCCGCATCGCGCAGCTCCTCCCGGGTGGTGTCGCCGACGGTCACCGCCTCGATCTCCGTCCCGTAGCTCTCCTCGACCTCCGCGGCGAGCGCGGTGATCGCGGCGGCGAACGACTCCCGGTGCTGCGCCGGATCGCCGAAGAGCCACGTCCGCAGCTCGCGTTCCTGGCGGCGGGCCAGTCGGGCGACGGTCTCCGGATCACCGGACCGTTTCTGGATCAACGCGAGGGTCTGGAGCACCGAGTCGTGCAGATGCGACGCGATCTCCTCCCGCTCGGCGTTCCGGATCCGTTCGGCGCGCTCGGCGTCGAGCGCCTGGAGCAGCCGCATCCACAGGGGCACGGTCAGCAGGATGACGCCGGCCAACGTCGCCAACACCGCGAGCATCGTCGAGTTGATGCCGGCCAGTCCCGCGCCCCGGGCCGCCACCAGCACGACCAGTCCGCCGATCACCAGGAGCGCACCGGCCACCAGCCGCAGCCAGGTGACCCAGGATCGTCGTGCATCCTCCAGTCCGGTGACGTCCACCTCGCGCCAGACCAGCGCCGCGCCGCAGAGCACGAAGATCGCCGCCACCAGCTGCTGCGCCGGCGCGTTGGCGGCCAGGGCCCCGCTGATGATCAGGGCGACGACACCCAGCGTCGCCAACCCGTACGCCTGGCGGCGTTCCCGCGGAGCCGGACTCGCCGTGTCGTCGCCGACCGGGCAGAGGAACCACAGCGCCGCATACGCGAAGGCTCCGGCACCGGCGAGCGCGGTCAGCACGACGAAGATCACGCGCACCCGGAAGACGTCGACGTCGAGGTGGTCGGCGAGGCCGCCGGCGACCCCGGCGATCACCTTGCCGCCGTTGCGCCGGACCAGTCTCGGCGTCGTCTCCTGCGCTCGTCCGCGCGTGGTCTCGGTTCTCATCACTGTCGATACTGGCACGCCCCGAACCCGATCCGCCTCTCCCGAGACAGAGTTCAGGGACCTTCTCAGGGTTCTTCCCGATACCTGCCGGTCGCCGCCGGGACCAGGATTGAGTCATGAACACCGAGACCCTCTCAGACCTCTGGGCCACCCGGCCTGTCCGGCGCCGCGACGGCCACAAGGTCGCCGGCGTCTGCTCCGGGTTCGGCGCACGCTACGACGTCGATCCGACGCTGATCCGCGTCGCCTTCGTCGTGGCGACGTTCTTCGGCGGCAGCGGAGTGCTTCTGTACATCGCCGCCGTGATCGCTCTGCCCTACGAACACGGCGACGGCGATCCGCTGCAGTACCGGCGCCGTTCCGGCCGTCCCCGCCGACCGTGGGGGATCTCCCCGGTGGTCCTGTGGATCCTGGCTGCGGTCGTGTTCGTCTCGACGGTGAGCAGCGGCTCGCTGTGGAGTTCCGGCAGTCTGGCGGGTCTGGTCCTGATGGCGCTCGGCTGGTGGCTGCTCTACCAGCGCACCCCTGTCGCACCGGCCGGAACCGGTGCCGACGAGTTCGGCCGGGAGCACTCCGTTCCGGCCGCGGGCTCGCCGGGGCAGGCCGCGCCCGTCGTCGTACCCGGTGGTGCGGCCGAGACCGCCGCGCCCGCCCCCGGTTCCTCCACCGCCGAGACGACGCCCGCCCCCGCGCCGACCGCACCGCACGACGACCCCGTGCCCCCGGCCTGGGATCCGCTCGGTGTGGCACCGTTCGCGTGGGATCTTCCCGAGCCGACTCCGGCCCCGAAGCCGCCCGCCCCGAAGGTCCCGGCGTCGCCGGTCACCCCGATCACGCTGGGTGTCGCCGTGCTGGTCGCCGTCGCCGGAGCCGCGGCGCATCTCGCGGGAGCCGAATGGTTCACCGTCGGCCGGATCGCGTCACTCGCCCTCGCCGTGATCGGTGTCGGCCTGTTGATCGGCGCCCTCCAGCGGCGCCCGGAGGGAGGACATGCGACCGGCCTGATCACCCTGGCCTTCGTCGTGGCGGGCATCGTCGTCGCCTCGACCCTCACGCAGGGGTCCGACTGGTCGACCGCCAAGGGCGGCATCGGTGAACGGAGGTATCACGTGACCGAGCAGTCGCAGCTCCGGGAACGGTACGACCTCACCGTCGGCAACACCGTGCTCGACCTGCGCGACCTCGACGAGATCGATCGGGACACGACGGTCACCCTGAACCAGAACGTCGGCGAGATCAAGGTGCAGCTGCCGCCGGACGTCCGGGTCCGCACCGAATGCGACACGACGATCGGCGACTACGTCTGCCCGGAGGGTGTGGTCGGCGGCCCGAAGGACGGCCCGATCCTGACCATCGACGCCCGCATGGGTGTCGGACACGTGGAGATGAAGCGATGAGCGAGAACACCGAGAACCTGCCCGAACCGCGTCGCGCACCGCTGCTGGCGGTGTTCGGGGTCCTGGCACTGGCCGTGGCCGGCTGGGGTCTGTCCGGCGGACCGGACATCCCCGACCTACGACTGCTGCCGTGGCTCCTGATCGGTGTCGGCACCGTTGCCGGAATCGTGCTGATCGCGAGTGGATTCCGGCGCTCGGGGAACTGACACGTGTACGGCCGACCGATTCTCCCTGCGGTCGGCCGTGACGAAATACGAGGCCACGAGGGCATATAGCCCTCGTGGCCTCGTATTTCGCAGTCACCGACACAGCGGGCCGACGACCACGGTGCGGTCAGCGACCGCTCACTCCCATTCGATGGTCCCCGGCGGCTTGCTGGTCACGTCCAGCACCACGCGGTTCACGTCGGGCACCTCGTTGGTGATCCGGGTGGAGATGATCTCCAGCACCTCGTAGGGCACGCGGGTCCAGTCGGCGGTCATCGCGTCCTCGGACGAGACGGGGCGCAGCACGATCGGATGACCGTAGGTGCGGCCGTCGCCCTGAACGCCGACGCTGCGGACGTCGGCGAGCAGCACCACCGGGCACTGCCAGATCTGGCCGTCCAGGCCGGCGGCGGTGAGTTCCTCGCGGGCGATCAGGTCGGCCTTGCGCAGCAGTTCCAGGCGGTCCTTGGTCACCTCGCCGACGATGCGGATCGCCAGGCCCGGGCCGGGGAACGGCTGCCGGTTGACGATCTCCTCGGGCAGGCCGAGTTCGCGGCCGACGGCGCGGACCTCGTCCTTGAACAGCAGGCGCAGCGGCTCGACGAGTTTGAACTCCAGGTCTTCGGGCAGACCGCCGACGTTGTGGTGGCTCTTGATGTTCGCGGTGCCCGATCCCCCGCCGGACTCGACGACGTCCGGGTAGAGGGTGCCCTGCACCAGGAAGTCGACCTTCTTGCCGTCGGCGGCCTGGTCGCCGAGGACCTCGGAGACGGCGCCCTCGAACGAGCGGATGAACTCGCGGCCGATGATCTTGCGCTTGGTCTCCGGGTCGGACTGCCCGACCAGATGTCCGAGGAAGATGTCCTCGGCGTCGACGGTCACCAGGCGTGCCCCGGTGGCGGCGACGAAGTCGGTCTGCACCTGCTCACGCTCCCCCGCGCGAAGCAGGCCGTGGTCGACGAAGACGCAGGTCAGGCGATCGCCGATGGCGCGCTGCACCAGCGCGGCGGCGACGGCGGAGTCCACGCCGCCGGACAGTCCGCAGATGGCCAGGCCATCGTCGCCCACCTGGGCCTTGACGTCGGCGATCAACGATTCGGCGATGTTCGCGGCGGTCCACGTGGGCGTCAGCCCGGCCACCTCGTACAGGAAGCGGGTCAGCACCTCCTGGCCGTGCGGGGTGTGCAGCACCTCCGGGTGGTACTGGACGCCGGCCATCTTGCGTTCGACGCACTCGAACGCGGCGACCGGGGCGCCCGGCGTCGACGCGGTCACGGTGAAGCCCTCCGGCGCCACCTGCACGGCGTCGTTGTGGCTCATCCACACCGGTTGCGTCTGGCTGAGACCGTGGTGCAGGACGCCGCCGTCGCCGTCGATCTCCATCATGGTGCGGCCGAACTCGCGGCCGCCGGTGTTGGCGACGGTGCCGCCCAGGGCGTCGGTCATCTTCTGGAAGCCGTAGCGAGATGCCGAAGACCGGGATGCCCTGCTCGAAGAGCTGCGGGTCGATGGTCGGGGCGCCGTCGGCGTACACCGACGACGGTCCGCCGGACAGCACGATGGCCGCCGGATCCTTGGCGAGGTACTCCTCCAGGGGCGCGTCGTGCGCGATCACCTCGGAGTAGATGCGCGCCTCCCGGACCCGTCGCGCGATGAGCTGCGCGTACTGGGCACCGAAGTCGACGACGAGGACTGGTCGCGGGTGGTCAGCCGAGGTTTCCGTCACGGGGGACAGTCTATCGGCAGGTTCCGTCGGCACTATTCCGGACTCGCCGTCGATCGACGGTCCTTCGGCGCGGAGAATATCGGCGACCAGAGACTCCTCCCCGATCACAGCACCCTCGCAACCCACATCACCGCACCATTCACAGGAGTTCCACGTGGCAACGTGTCCCCGGAGCCCGAGCGAGGCGGGCATCGACCGTCAACAGCGATTCGACATCGAGCGCTTCGGCGAGCGCCACATAGGCCGCGTCGTATGCAGACAAGTTGTGCCGGAGTTCCCAGACACGCGGCCGAAGCCAGTCCATGGGGTACCGACTGATGTCCATGCCCAAGAAGCCGATCATCGCATCGTTCGCCTGCGCCGACGTCAACTGCTGCCGACGCTCCAATGTTCGCAGAGCACTGATCACCTCACAGTCGATCAGGTGGGGCGCCGCCAGCGGAGCTTCCCCCAGCGACTCCGGAGCGAGACCTCCCACCAGAAGTTGCACGATCGCACCGGCGTCAATGACCTTCACTCTCGCCTGTCCGCCTGTAGCGCCGACAAGATGGTCTCGGAATCGAGGGCGGCGCCCACCGCAACCTGGGTCGCCCGCACCACTTCCGCGTTGCGTCTGACTGATTCCGAGCGCCCGGCGAGCGCTGCGAGTTCCCTTCGCAAAAACTCCGAGAGAGACAGACCTCGCGCTTGCGCAGCACGCGACAGCGCCTCGTGCGTGGCATCCGGCAGCCCTCGGACCTGAACAACCCTGCTCATACCTGGACACTACCGACCCTGCATGCACAATGCACCCACTTCCGACTTGAACATGCCATTAAGATCAGAACTTGCGCCCCACACGATCACGGGCGCAATCCCCAACCAGGGATGATCCGTAGTTTCTTGTGATCGGACACCTGCTCCCCGCCACGGCGGGGGTCGCGGCCGGGTCACACATCAGGGCCCGGCCGCAACCTTTTCACCATTAAATCATATAAATCTCAAACTAGTTACTAGTTATTGGAAGGATCCTTTCCGACCCTGATGTTGGCACCAAATCGCCTCCCACAAAGTCATCCAGAACTCGGTTCGTATCCGGTATTGTTCGTGGTCAGCAAGTGTGCTCCCCGCGCGAGCGGGGATGTTCCGAGCTGGCCGAACGCGCCGATTTGCTGTCCCCGGTGCTCCCCGCGCGAGCGGGGATGTTCCGAGGTCCTGGTCGTTGGGGGTCGGGCCGATCGCGTGCTCCCCGCGCGAGCGGGGATGTTCCCTCGGCCTCGAGGCCCCCCGCGAATGGCCCAAAGTGCTCCCCGCGCGAGCGGGGATGTTCCCGTCGACCCGGTGCGCCCCCCGATCGAAGAGAGGTGCTCCCCGCGCGAGCGGGGATGTTCCCCGCAGGACCGGGTAAGAAGCCTGGTTTCCGCGGTGCTCCCCGCGCGAGCGGGGATGTTCCCACCCCGTCCTCTTGCTCGTCCTGGCCGCTACTGTGCTCCCCGCGCGAGCGGGGATGTTCCCATCGTCGCGTTCCCGGGCGGGGACGTCGACGAGTGTTCCCCGCGCGAGCGGGGATGTTCCCATCTTCCGCAGCCGGGAGATCACCTCGTCCATGTGCTCCCCGCGCGAGCGGGGATGTTCCCGGCTGCGTGCGGGTGCAGTTGTCGCAATGCAGGTGCTCCCCGCGCGAGCGGGGATGTTCCCCTGGCAGGAAATGACGGGGCGATGTGGCACGTGTGCTCCCCGCGCGAGCGGGGATGTTCCCAATACCCTTGTGGGTTGGGAGTGCGGATTAAGGTGCTCCCCGCGCGAGCGGGGATGTTCCCGCATACGGCAGACCGGCGCGGTCACGGCAGAAGTGCTCCCCGCGCGAGCGGGGATGTTCCCCAGGCCGGCTGATCGTTGATCCCGAAGATCCCGTGCTCCCCGCGCGAGCGGGGATGTTCCGGCGGGGCGCGCGCTCTCGGCGAAGAACGAGGCGTGCTCCCCGCGCGAGCGGGGATGTTCCCAGTCCGCCGGTGGTGGACTGGAAGCAGGGCATGTGCTCCCCGCGCGAGCGGGGATGTTCCCAGGCCGCCCTGGCCGGCGCCTGGTTGACGTGCGTGCTCCCCGCGCGAGCGGGGATGTTCCTCTGGCCTGACGGCATCCACTACAAGACCGATGCGTGCTCCCCGCGCGAGCGGGGATGTTCCCGAACTTCGCATGCGACCGCGTCGTACGAATGTGTGCTCCCCGCGCGAGCGGGGATTTTCCATCCTTGTTGTCCATCAGCCACGCCTTTATGGCGGGCTCCCCGCGCGAGCGGGGATGTTCCCGCGAGGCTCACTGGAGCGGCCCGTCGATCGGCGTGCTCCCCGCGCAAGCGGGGATGTTCCCGATTTGCCGCTCGGTTTCCGCATGGGCTACGCGTGCTCCCCGCGCGAGCGGGGATGTTCCCTTCGGCAAGCCCGGATCGACCGCGCCGCCCAGGTGCTCCCCGCGCGAGCGGGGATGTTCCGTATTCTCTTGCGATCGGACACTTGCTCCCCGCCACAGCAGGGAGCGCGGTCGGACCACGACTCGGGGCCGACCGCAACCTCCCAGTCATCCATTCATACTAATATTTAACTAGTTGCTTGTAATTGATGGATACTCACCCATACCATTTCGAGTATGACCCCGATTACACATCCGCCCTACGACAACCCGACCCTCATCGCCGAGTTGTCTGCCGCGGCGCGTGTACTGTGGGCCAAGTCTGACTACCTCGAGGGCATCGACTGGCTGCCCCTTTACCAGCACATCGCCGACTCCGCCGCGGTCGCGGGCACACTCTGGGACGAGTTCCTCCCGTCCGCGACCCAGCGCGTCGTCGCGGACGCGTTCGACGGCGATCACGCCCTCGCTCGGAAGATCGCGGTGTGGCTCGCTGCCAGTCACGACCTCGGGAAGGCGACACCGGCCTTCACCCAGCAGGTCGATCGACTCCGCGAAGAGGTGGAGCAGACCGGGCTCCCCATCCGCGCCAACGCCCTCGGGCGCAACAGGGACCTCCCCCACTCCGCGGCGGGATTCCAGATCCTGAAACGCTGGCTGAAGCAGGAGCACGGGTTCAAACCCAGATTCGCCGCGATGTACGCGTGCATCCCCCTCGGCCATCACGGCTCGTTCCACGCCCCCGCACCCGAGCACGACAGTCTCGACTCCCCACTCCTCGGCGATTGCGCACAGTGGCATGAGGTGCAGCACGAACTCACCCGATTCGCCGCCGCGACCGCCGGAATGACCGACGCCGATTTCGCGCTGATCGCCGGTCGTCCGCTGCCGCAGCCCGCCGCCATCATCCTGACCGCGCTGACGATCCAGTCCGACTGGATCGCCTCCAACACGGGCTTCTTCCCGTTGCGCAGCACCCCGCGCGAGCCCGATGCCGCGGCCGAGGCGATGGCCGCGCTACGACTGCCACCACCGTGGAAGGCCGCTGTACCAGACGATGCCCGACTCTTCTCCGATCATCTCGGGCTCGCCGATCCAAGGCCGCTCCAGACCGGCCTCGTCGACCTCGCCCGGACGCTCCCCCGTCCCGAACTCATGATTCTCGAGGCGCCGACCGGGGAAGGAAAGACCAAGGCCGCCCTCGGCGCGAGCGAGGTGCTGGCTACGAGATTCGACCTGGGCGGAGTGCTGTTCGCACTGCCGACGCAAGCGACCTCGGACGGCATCTTCAGCACCGTCCACGAGTGGCTGCGGACGGCGGGCGGATCGACCGACGTCTCGCTGGCCCTGGCACACGGTAAAGCACAGTTCAACGCCGAGTACACGGCGATCAAGGATCTCCGGCTGTCACCGATCGACGATCCCGACGGCCACGGCGGCATCGTCGCCCACTGGTTCCTCACCGGACGCGGCAAGCTCGCGACGACGTCCGACTTCGTCGTCGGCACCATCGACCAGCTCCTCCTCGGTGCTCTCCGCGCCAAGCACGTCGTCCTCCGGCACCTCGGCGTCGCGGGCAAGGTCGTGGTCATCGACGAGGTCCATGCCGCCGATGCGTTCATGCGCCGATACCTGTGCCGCATGCTCACCTGGCTGGCCGTGTACGACGTTCCGGTGATCGCGATGTCGGCCACGCTGACTCCGTCGATCCGGAACGAGCTGATCGGCGCGTACAACGAGGGCCGCGGGCGGCCGGCGCCACGACCTGAGGACGATGAGGCGATCGTCTACCCGCGGATCACCTGGTCCACCGACGACGGAGCCGCCGTGGTGGCCCTGCCCGCGTCGTCGCGCACCTCGACGCTCACGGTCTCCGAACTCTCCGGGTCGACCGAGGACATCAGCGCCGCGGCACTTGCCGCGGCCCGCGATGGAGGTAACGTCGCGGTCGTCTGCAACACCGTGCGCCGAGCTCAGGACGTCTACCGTTTCCTGAACACCGAGGCCGCTCAGGACATGGACACGATGCTCCTCCACTCGCGGTTCCTCACTCCGGATCGCATGGACAAGGAGCAGGACCTTCGACGCAGACTCGGTCCCGACTCCACGCACGACGATGCGGCCCGCCCGCTGATCGTCGTGGCGACGCAGGTCATCGAGCAGTCGTTGGACATCGATTTCGATGTCATGTTCAGCGACATCGCACCCGTCGACCTGCTCATTCAGCGTGCGGGACGTCTGCATCGTCACTCGTGGAAAGACGAACGACGTCCCCGTGAACACCGCACCGCACAGCTGACCCTCACCGGTTTCACCCGGAACGCCGACGGTCCGCCGACCCTGGATCGAGGTTGCCGGGCCGTCTACGGCGCATCCGCGCTCCTGCGCGCGATCGCCACGCTCGACGAGCATCTCCGCGACCACGAGGTGCTGACCAGTCCCGGAGACGTCGCACCTCTCGTGACCCGGGCCTACGAGACGATCACACCGCCGGCCGGATGGGAGGAAACGTGGCGGAACGCCGACGAGAAGGCTCGGAAGTCGAGCGCCGATCAGAAGCAACGCGCCGACACCTTCCGGATACCTCCGCCCGGGACGAAGTCCCTGGTCGAATGGGATTCCCAGTCAGTCGGGGATCCGAGCGGCGAGCGGGGCGCAGCACAGGTCCGAGACGGCGAGGACTCCATCGAAGTGGTCGTCGTGCAGCGGATCAACGGCCGCCGGGTGATCCCGACCTGGGCACACGAGTACCCGGATGAATCGGTCGATCTCGCCACCGTCACCGACGATCACTTCGCCCTGGCGGCATCGAAGAACACGCTCCGTCTTCCCGGGTTCCTCGGTTCGGACGGACTCGGCGATCAACTGATCGACGAGTTGGAAGACGACTGCATCGACACATGGCAGAACTCGCGCTGGCTTCGCGGCGCCCTGCCGCTCGTCCTCGACGAGAACGGGGATGCCACACACGCGGGATTCGATTTCCACTACGACACCGACCTCGGTCTCGTCGTCACCACCTCGGAGGAGAAATGAGCACACCGTCCTTCAACCTCGTCGACGAACCGTGGATCAGCGTGCGATCGACCGATCGCCGATCCGCTCTCGTCTCACTGCGCGAACTCTTTCATCGCGCGCCCACGATCCGCCGCATCGCCGGTGAACTGCCGACCCAGGACTTCGCCGTTCTCCGCATCGCTCTGGCGGTGATGTACCGGGCGCTGGACACCGACGAGAACGTCGACGAGATCTGGGAGTCGGGAACCCTGCCGCTCGACGAGATCGACGAGTACCTCGACCGATGGCACCACCGGTTCGACCTGTTCGACGGCGAGCACCCGTTCATGCAGGTCGCCGGACTCAAGAGCGTCTCGGGCGATACCAAGCCGCTCGGCATCCTCATGCCGGACTCCCCCGGTCCCGGGCATCTGTTCACCATGCGACACGACATCGAATCGGTGTCCTTCGCCGAAGCGGCCCGGTGGCTGGTGCACTGCCAGGCGTACGACTTCGACGGGATCAAGACCGGGGCGCTCGACGATCCTCGTACAAAAGGCGGCAAAGGTTATCCGGTCGGTATCGGCTGGGCGGGTTGGCTCGGCGGCCTCTATCTCGAAGGCCACGATCTACGCGAGACCCTGCTGCACAATTGGGTACCGTCCAGAGAGAGCGAGCAGCGTCGGGACGACCTCGCACTCTGGGAACTCGATCCACTCACCCCGGCTCCCCGCGACCTCGCGGAGATCGGGCCATTCGGGCCAGCGGGGCTGTTCACCTGGCCAATCCGACACATCCGACTGATTCCCGGTGACGGCCGGGTAAACCGTGTACTGATCTGCATTGGCGATCCGGTCGCGAAAGCCGTCCAGATGCAGAACGAACCCATGACATCATGGCGGTACAGCGATCCACAGACGAAGAAAGAGAAGTCCTCGACTCCGCTGTACATGCCACGCAAACACGACCCGACATGGGCACTGTGGCGAGGACTCGCCTCGCTCCTCCCGACGACGGAACCACCGACGGATACCAAGGGCATCGTCTCGGCACACCCTTCGATGGTCGTCTCACGACTCGCCGAGCGCATCGCCGAAGACAAGCTCCCGAATCGGTTAGTCGCTCTGGTCTCAGTGGGCGTCGAGTACGGATCCCAGATGTCGACGTACTCCCAGATCTTTAGCGACAACCTGGTAGTCCATCCCACCATCGCAAAGGCCGAAGGTGCAGCCCGAGCATGCGTCGTCGACGCTATCAAACGAACCTATGACGCGGTCTCTGCACTCTCTGGACTAGCCGGAGACCTTGCCGTCACCGACGGCGGCAAACGACCGGAAGCCGCGGAACGTGCCCGAGCCACCGCCTATGCCGCACTTGATCAGCACTTCCGTGCATGGGTTCAGTATGTCGGCGATCATCGAGACACCAGCGAATTGTCGAACGCCTGGTACGGCATGGCGACCGATGTGCTCTCCGCCCTCGCCGATACTCTGCTCGATTCCGCATCGCCGCGGTCCCGGGCGGTCCGAATCGTCGACGGGCATCCGGTCTCGGCCGGCCAGGCGGCGAACTGGTTCCGCTACAACCTCTCCAAACATCTTCCGGTCACGCGAAAGGACACAGCGATATGACCGCCACCAGCGAGAACCCCACCAGGCAGGGGATCAATGCGCATGTGGACCGCAGGGCCCGCGAACTCTTCAAAGGGATGCGGGGAAACAACGGCGCGGCGATCGGCGCCCTCGCCAAGCTGCGGCGTGCCGCGACGTCGGACATCGGGGAGGACCCCGCCGCCTGGCAGGTCGCGTTCCTCGGATTCGGTGATCGCACATCGGACGATCTTCCGTTCCCGACCGCACAGGAGACGGGCGTCTACCTGGCGCTCACCACGTTCGCTCTCCATCAGCAGTCGAAGAACGAGTCCATGCACGTCGACGGACCGTCCCTCGGTACCGCGCTGAACCGGCTCGCACACGCCGGCGGAGGAGCCGACGGCCCGAGTGAACCGGTGATCCGCCGGTTCAACGCACTCGTCACTGCCGACTCGGACGAGGAGACGCGCTGGCATCTCCGCAGTCTGATCGGTCAGCTCCGCGCTCGCAGTATCGAGCTCGACTACGGCCGACTGGCCGACGACCTCGCCGCCCTCGCGGGCCGAACCCGGAAGGGCGAGAACGAAGGCGCGGCGCGGCGCCGGGTCCAGTTGCAGTGGTCCCGCGATTTCAGCAGAACCCCGAAGACCGCCGACCCGTCGGCGACCACGAACGACTGACCTTTTCCACCTCGAACACCAGGAGTACCTCATGTCCCTCTTCATCGACCTCCACGCCATTCAGTCCGTCCCGCCGTCGAACATCAACCGCGACGAGGACGGCAGCCCCAAGAGCACCACGTTCGGCGGCACCCGGCGTGCTCGCGTGTCGAGCCAGGCATGGAAACGGGCCATGCGCAACGACTTCGCCGATCACCTCGACGACTCCGAACTCGGTGTCCGGACGCTCCGTATGGTCGACCAGATCGCCGCGCGTATCACCACTCTCGATGCCGCGATCGACGGCGATGCCGCTCAGCAACGTGCCACCGAGGTGCTCACCGCGACCGGAATCAAGGTCGAGAAGGTGAAGCCGCGTAAGAACGACGAGAACCAGGACGAGTACTCGAAGACCGGCGCCCTGCTGTTCCTCAGCAACCCGCAGATCGACGCGCTCGCCGAGTTGGCGGTCACCACCGTCGGCAAGATCGACAGGAAGGCGGCGAAGGCCGTCCTGTCCAAGGGAAATTCGATCGATCTCGCCCTGTTCGGCCGGATGATCGCCGACGCGCCCGACCACAACGTCGACGCCGCGGCACAGGTGGCGCACGCGCTCGGCACACACGCCGTCGTACCCGAGTTCGACTACTTCACCGCGGTCGACGACAAGCAGTCCGACGACAACGCCGGCGCCGGGATGATCGGGACCGTAGAATTCAACACCGCCACGCTTTACCGTTACGCCACGGTGAACGTGTCCGTACTAGAAAAGAATCTCGGTGATCCCGAGGCCGTCGCACGCGGCGTCGAGGCGTTCGTCCGGGCGTTCATCACGTCGATGCCGACCGGCAAACGCAACACGTTCGCGAACAAGACCCTTCCGTCGTTCGTGCTCGTCACTGTACGCACGGACCAGCCGATCAACTTCGCCGGGGCGTTCGAGGAGGCCGTCGATCCGAAGCAGGGGCTGACCACCGTGTCGATCAAGGAACTGCTCGGTGAAGCGACCCGCACGTACACGGCGTTCGATGCCGCACCGGCCGCGTCGTACGCGGTCACCTCCCGGGCCGTCGACGGCCTCGACGAAGTCGCCGCCACGCTGTCTCTCAGGGATCTGGTGACCACGCTCGGCGACGAGACCCGCGCCCGGCTCGGGGCAAGCTGATGACGACGCTCCTGCTGAATCTCGCGGCGCCGCAACAGGCGTGGGGGGATTCGAGCCGCTTCACCCAGCGCCAGACACGACCCGAACCCACCAAGAGCGGCATCGTGGGACTGCTCGCGGCCGCTCTGGGCCGTCGCCGCACCGATCCGATCGAGGACCTCGCCGGACTCACCTTCGGAGTCCGGACGGACCAGGCGGGGACGCTGGAACGGGATTTTCAGACCGAGATCGACTGGCGGACCGGGAAATCGCGGGCACTGACACACCGCTACTACCTCGCCGACGCCAAGTTCGTCGCCGCCGTCGGCGGCGACGAGGATCTGCTCCACGGCCTCGTCGAGGCACTGATCAATCCCACGTTCCCGCTGTTCCTCGGCCGGCGGGCCTTTCCTCCCGCGGGTCCTCTCCGCGGAACGCTCGTCGACGACGATGTGCCGTCTGCGCTGAAGAATGCTCCGTGGACTGCGAGCCCACGGCATCGTCGTGCCCAGGCCGGTCACGTGAGTCTGCCGATCGTCCGAGACGCCGGCCCTGAAGACGACCGGATCGCCGAGTCGATCCGAGATCATCCGGTCAGTTTCGATCCGGATGCCCGCCGATACGAATGGCGGGACGTGGTGCACGACATCGTGCGGATCGACAACCCCGATTCGCAATGTCCGGCGTCCCGGCCCGACTGGCTCGCCGCACTGGGAGGTAGCTGAATGTACATGTCCAGAATCGCTCTGAATCGGCGACGGCGCGGGGCGATGAAGCTGCTCGGCAACCGTCACGCGATGCACGCCGCGGTCATGTCGGCGTTTCCTCCCGGAACGACGACGGAGAGCGCCGAAGGTCGCGTGCTGTGGAGAATCGACCGGCACGGCAGGGATGACATCGAGCTCCTCGTCGTCAGTCCAGCGGAACCGTGTCTCGCACACATCAACGACCAGGCCGGCTGGTCGACCGGATCCGCCTGGGCGACCAGGGACTACGACACTTTTCTCCAGTCGATCTCCGCGGGTCACGAGTACGTCTTCCGGCTCACCGCCAACCCGACGCACCGCGTGTCGATCCCCACCGACGACGGGGTGCGCAAGCGGATCGTCGGCCACGTGACCGACGGGCACCAGCGTCGCTGGTTCCTCGACCGTGCGGAGACGAACGGCTTCAGCGTCGTGGAGAGTTCGTCGAGTTCCGAGGACGAATCACGGTCGGAGCTGATCCTCACCGACCGTGACACAGCGGTGTTCAACCGTTCAGGTCGGCGGGTGACCCTGCAGACCGCGTCGTTCGAGGGCCGCCTGAACGTCGAAGACCCGGACCTTCTCCGCCACGCGTTGACCCACGGAATCGGACGTGCCAAAGGGTACGGCTGTGGTCTGCTGACACTGCTGCCGGTGGACTGATGGCCGAGATCCCCGGAGTCCGTCCGGCGCGTCCCAGCGAGCTGGTCCGTGTTCAAGACCGGCTCTCGTTCATCTACGTCGAGCGGGCGACGATCGGACGTGACGACAGCGCGATCACCGCCACCGACGACTCCGGTGTCATCCATATTCCAGCGGCCTCACTCGGAGCGCTTCTGCTCGGACCGGGGACTCGTGTCACCCACCAGGCGATGTTGTTGATGGCGGACAGCGGTTCGACCGCGGTCTGGGTCGGCGAACGCGGTGTTCGGTATTACGCACACGGTCGGCCGCTCGGCCGCACATCCCGTCTGCTCGACGCACAGGCACGCGCGGTGTCGAACACCCGGGAACGCATCGCCGTCGCGCGCGCCATGTACGAGATGCGGTTTCCGGGTGAAGACGTGTCCGAGTGCTCGATGCAGCAACTCCGAGGACGCGAGGGCGCACGCGTGCGCGGCCTCTATCGAACGCATTCGACCCGCACCGGCGTCGAATGGAATCGGCGGGATTACGACCCGGCGGACTTCGCCGCCTCCGACATCATCAACCAGGCACTGTCCGCCGCACACACCTGTCTCTACGGTGTGGTCCATTCCGTCGTCGTCGCACTCGGATGCAGCCCCGGACTCGGTTTCGTCCACACCGGCCACGATCGATCGTTCGTGTACGACATCGCAGATCTCTATAAAGCCGAGATCACGATCCCCGTCGCCTTCGATGTCGCCGAGATGATGGCACGTGAGGAGATTCCCGACGACGACGTCGGCGGAATCACCCGCCGCGCGGTCCGGGATGCCGTGAAGTCCGGTGCGACCTTGACGCGCTGTGTTCGCGACATCCACCGCCTCCTTCTCCCCGAGGAGAAGGGCAGCGACACACAAGCGGACTACGCGGATGTGATCGAACTGTGGGATGACCGCCACGACAACGTCGTGGGTGGGACCAATTTCGCACCCGAAGACGAGGACCCGTCATGGTAGTAGTCGTGCTCACGAGTTGTCCCGCGAAGCTTCGCGGACACCTGACCCGATGGCTGTTGGAGATCAGCGCCGGCGTGTATGTCGGCCATGTACCAGCACGTGTTCGCGACCTTCTCTGGATCCAGGTCGTCGAGTACGTGCAGGACGGCAAAGCGATCATGGTCCATACCGCCGCGGGCGAACAACGGCTGACGTTCCGCACTCACCGACATGAGTGGGAGCCGGTGGACCTCGACGGCATCACCCTCATGCGGAGACCTACCGACAACGCGGTCACTCGTGGTCGGGTACGGAAAGGCTGGAGCACCGCGGCTCAGCGTCGCCGCCGTAGGTCATGAACGACTCACGAACGTAGTTACGTGGTATCAAGGCAGGTACCACTCACAGAAGTCATTCTAATTTCATCTCATGTGAAGTATTCTTCCTGTTCAGGAAGAGTGTTCCCCGCGCGAGCGGGGATGTTCCCAAATCTGACAGTACACCGGTGTCGGTTTTTGCGTGTTCCCCGCGCGAGCGGGGATGTTCCCTACGCCGCCCTGTCCCGGTGGGCGCACCAACGGTGTTCCCCGCGCGAGCGGGGATGTTCCCGAAGCCGGCTACGCCCCGAATCCGCAGCTGCTGTGTTCCCCGCGCGAGCGGGGATGTTCCCCCCTCCGGGGAAGCTGGTTCTCGCAGCTTCCGTGTTCCCCGCGCGAGCGGGGATGTTCCGGACGGGCGGCGAATCGTCTGCTGCCTGGAGGCGTGTTCCCCGCGCGAGCGGGGATGTTCCCACGAAGTCGCCCTGCGGAGTCTCCCGCTTCCGGTGTTCCCCGCGCGAGCGGGGATGTTCCGTAGCAGACGAGCATGGGTGCGGCACCGAGGTCGTGTTCCCCGCGCGAGCGGGGATGTTCCGTCGTCTATGGCCGTGTCGGGCTTTTCTTCTAGGTGTTCCCCGCGCGAGCGGGGATGTTCCGAACCGCACCATGATCGGCGGTGTCCTCGCTGTGTGTTCCCCGCGCGAGCGGGGATGTTCCCTCGCGGTTCACTTCCATCCCCGACAGCGTCCGGTGTTCCCCGCGCGAGCGGGGATGTTCCCGTCAGCACCACCCGATCCCCGTCGGCGGCGGTGTGTTCCCCGCGCGAGCGGGGATGTTCCCTTCACCGTCACCCTGCTCGTCCCGGGCGAACTGTGTTCCCCGCGCGAGCGGGGATGTTCCCGGATCGTCACCACCGGCGGCGGACGCAGCGCGGTGTTCCCCGCGCGAGCGGGGATGTTCCCAGGTTGGCGATCGGTCCGAGGATCGCGCCGAGGTGTTCCCCGCGCGAGCGGGGATGTTCCCCAGGTGGTTTTCGTCGCGATCAGCACGATGACGTGTTCCCCGCGCGAGCGGGGATGTTCCTGCCTCGCTCCCGGCGTCGCGGAGGCGGAGGCCGTGTTCCCCGCGCGAGCGGGGATGTTCCCAGGACGACCTCGAAGCCGTCGTAGATCGACACGTGTTCCCCGCGCGAGCGGGGATGTTCCCGCAGTACAGCTACGTCTTCCTCTGCGACGAGTGTGTTCCCCGCGCGAGCGGGGATGTTCCCCACGCCTGGTGGAACAGGCCACCGCCGGATGGGTGTTCCCCGCGCGAGCGGGGATGTTCCCCTGTCGGCGGGGACGATCACGATCGCTGAGACGTGTTCCCCGCGCGAGCGGGGATGTTCCCATCGTCGGCGCGCTGCGCTACTACGTCGGCCGGTGTTCCCCGCGCGAGCGGGGATGTTCCCATGGACACGGCGCTGGAGGTGCGAGCGCTGGAGTGTTCCCCGCGCAAGCGGGGATGTGTTGGCCGATCCAGGCGTGGCCGTGTGTGTTCCCCGCGCGAGCGGGGATGTTCCTGTTGGATCGCGGTGCGACACAAGCCGCCACTGCCACCGGGGATTTACTGTCGGCACCGGAAGCGGTGACCAGGTAAGACCGGAGTTCGGCCTTCGCGCTATGAGGGCCGAACTCCGGCACTGTCAGACTTACCCACCACTCACCAAGGAGAAATAGATGAACAAGTCCACCGCGATCTCAGTCGGGGCGACCGTCAGCACTGCGGGCGTGCTCGCACTGGTCGGCGCTTCCTGGCCCGCCTGGACGGCCTGGGGCGGAATCGTCGCCTACCAGGTCGTCACTCACCTGCGAGCCCGCCGCGCAGCATGACCAGCATCTACTTGTCTGCGGCAGAGGTCGCCGAGCGGATCGGAGTCGTCCGCTCGGCGATCTCGCGGTACAAGATGCCCGAGCCGGACGCGCTGATCGGACAGACGCGCGGCTGGTTGCCGGAGACCATCGACGAATGGAACGCGAACAGGCCCGGGCGCGGCGCGCGCACCGATCTTCGCGGCCCCATCGACACCATGCCCACCCGAAAGGAGAGATCATGATCGTCGAAGTCACCGAACGCCCGTTCCCCAGCGGTCCGCGCGGCGCGCTTCTGGTTCCTCCGGCACAGGACCGACGACGGCCGCCCCCACAGCGGTGGGCAGCAGTGTGTCCGCGGGCTCTCCACGCGAGCGGCGACGTTCCTGCGGGCTCCTGTCAGAGGTTCACCACCGGTGGCATGTTCCGCGCTCGCGGGGACGACCGACTCACCTCGACTTCCTGATCCGGGGTCCGAGGCTTCCCCCGAGAAGACAAAGCCCGTCCACGCCGCTTCCACCGGAACGACCCCTCCCCGTGGATTGGACACACCGCGCGTCCCGACGGAAGAGTGAGGACCCGACGCGTACCCGCCCCCGGTCACGCGTCGTTCGTCTGTCCCCTCCCCCAGGAGCAATTCGATCCCCATGCGAATCCGCACTCTCACCGTCGCGGTCGCCGTCACCGTCGGGCTGATCAGCGCGCCGTTGTCGGCCACGACCCCGACCGCCGACGCCGCACCGACGCAGAGGAACACCCTCGCCCTCTTGGCCGGCCTGGACGTGAAGGGCCGTGCCCCGATGACCGGTTACTCGCGCGACCGGTTCGGGCACGGTTGGTCCGACGACGTCGACGTGCAGTTCGGCCACAACGGCTGCGACACCCGCAACGACATCCTCAAGCGCGACCTGTCCGGGGTGAAGTTCAAGCCGGGCACCCGCGACTGCGTCGTCGCCTCCGGCACGCTGAAGGATCCGTACACCGGTGCGACGATCCGGTTCACGCGCGGAAACAGCACGTCGACCGCGGTGCAGATCGATCACGTCGTCGCGCTGGCCGACGCCTGGCAGAAGGGCGCGCAGCGGCTCTCCCCGCAGCAGCGTCGTGCGCTCGCCAACGATCCGCGCAATCTGCTGGCCGTCGACGGTCCCACCAACGGACGGAAGGGCGCAGGCGATGCCGCGACGTGGCTCCCGCCGCGCAAGGCCTACCGCTGCACGTACGTCGCCAAGCAGGTTCAGGTGAAGGCCGCGTACCGCCTGTGGGTGACGCGGGCCGAACGCGATGCGATCAAGCGGACCCTGGAGGACTGCGGCGGCGGTCGACCGACCGAACGCGGCGACGGCGGGCAGGCGCAGCAGCGGAGTCCGCAGCGCGCCGTCCCGCAGCAGCGGCAGCAGCGCCCGCAGTCCGCCCCGCGAGCGACCTACCGGAACTGTTCGGAGGCGCGGGCGGCAGGTGCGGCTCCTCTCCGCCGCGGCCAGCCCGGCTACTCCTCCAGCCTGGACCGTGACGGCGACGGCGTCGCCTGCGAATAGCCCACGACAGCGCGGACATCACGGCGGCGCGGACCGGAGGGTCCGCGCCGCCGACCGCTCCACCCCGTCGAGGATCACCTCGAGTTTCCGGGTCATCCACTCCAGCGGGTCCGCCCCGTACGCCTCGGCCATCGCCTCCCTGATCGCCCGGCGCTCGTCGTCGGTGGCCGCACGATCGGCCGGCTCCTCGACCCGATTCGGATACTCGCCTCCGTGCTCCCGCAGGTGTTCGCCGCCCGCATTCGGGTCCCGCGTGACCAGCTGTTCGACGTTGGCCCGACTGTCGGTGACCATGTCGAACACGATGTCGCAGGCCAGGATGGCGTCACCGGCGGTGAAGCCCTGCCGGATCAGCACCGCGCACAGATCGTCGATCAGCGGCATGGCGCCGAGCGGGATCACCCCGCGCGCCACCTCCGCGGCGGAGCCGGGGTGCGCCTCCCACAGCGTCCACATCGCCCGCGCGTAGCGGCGCATCACCGTCCGCCACGGACCTGCCGTCGACGGCCAGGGCGCCTGTTCCAGTACGTGGCTCAGCCCGATCCGGACGAGTTCGTCGCGATCGGCCGCATACCGGTACAGCGTGGTCTGTCCGACACCGAGCCGCTGCCGGACCGCTGCGACGGTCAGGTCGGCGAAACCGACGTCGAGCACGGCGTGCACGATGGCCTCGCGCGTCAGCACACGGGGCCGCCCCATCCGGGAACTCACGGCAGGCATGCCTCTCGTCGAAGGATTCCGCGGACCGTCGTATCCGATCCCCCACCGAAACTACCGCACCCCGGCGAGTGTCGCGGACGTCACCCGCCACCCCTTCTCACCTGGCTGGACGCTTCTCACACACTTTCGGTAGCCTACTCCCGAAAGTAGGTGAGGACGCCCTCACCGAACATCCCCGCACCGACGCGACACCAGCACCGGAACCGGTACGACGAAGAGAAGAGACGCGGATGGACGAGAACAGCAGACTCGACGGCAAGGACCTGATCGACGTCGGCGTCTACACGGCGATCACCCTCGGCACGGTGTTCCTCCTCGGGCTCCTCAACGCGTTTCCGCCGCTGTACCCGGTGCTGTTCGTGCTGTGGCCGCTGGCCTGCGCGATCCCGATGATGCTCTACTACACCAAGATCACGAAGTTCGGCATGCTCACGATCTCCGGGGTGCTGATCGGCGCGTTCTTCTTCCTCATCGGCTACACCTGGGTGGCCCTGGTCAGCTACACGATCGCGGGTCTGGTCGCCGACGTCGTGCTCCGTCTCGGCGGGTACCGGCGTTTCGCCGCGCAAGCGCTCAGCTACGCGGTGTTCTGCCTCGGCCTGATCGGCGGACCCGCGCTGCTGTGGTTCGCGGGACCGTCGTACTGGGCGGGCATCGAGGAGTCGATGGGCGCCGACTACGCCGAGTCGCTGCGCGGCTTCATGCCTCCGTGGATGTTCTACGTCGCCCTGCCGTGCCTGTTCTTCTTCGGCCTCGCCGGCGCGTTCCTCGGTCGCCGCATGCTGCGCAAACACTTCGAACGGGCCGGCATCGCTTGAGCCCCACCACGCCTCCCGTCCCGACGCCGCCCGTCCCGACACCGCCGCCCCCGGCCCGGCTTCCGGAACGACGCCGGACCGGACTCACCCTCGATCCGCGCACCACACTCCTGCTGATGGGCTTCGTCGCCGTCGCCGAACTGCTGCGCGGCTCCGACTGGTTCGTCGCCGCGGTGGCCGCGATCCCCGTCGTCCTGCTCGCCCAGAACCGGCAGCACCGACTCGCGCTCTGGTACCTGGTGCTGTTCACGCTCGCCGTGCTGGTCAAACGCCATCAGGCCGACCTCTCGATCCCGATGGCGCTGAACATGATCGCCGTCCTGCTCACCGGGTTCGTCCTGAAACTCGCGCCCGCCTTCGCGATGGCCGCCTACTTCCTCGCCACCACCACAGCCTCCGAATTCGTCGCCGCGCTGGGCCGGATCGGGGTGGGCCGCGCGATCACCGTCCCCATCTCGGTGATCTTCCGTCTCCTCCCCACCATGCGCGAGGAGTTCGGTTCCATCGACGACGCCATGCGGATGCGCGGGATCGGGCTCGGCACCCGGAAGTTCTGGCGGAACCCGGCGGCACTCGTGGAGTACCGCTTCATCCCGCTCGTCATCTCGCTGGCCAAGATCGGGAACGAACTGTCGGCCGCGGCGCTCACCCGCGGCCTGGACCGGCCCGGCCCACACACGAGCATCGCCCGGATCGGGATCACGCCCGTCGACGTGATCGTCGTCGTCGCGGCCGCGACCCTGCTCACCACCACTTTTCTCCTGACCTGAACGGAGCTCGGAGATGATCGAATTCCGCGACGTCGGCTTCACCTACGGCGGGAGCACCGAACCCGTCCTGCGGAACGTCTCACTGCGCATCCGCGACGGCGAGACAGTGGTGCTGTGCGGCGAATCCGGCTGCGGCAAGAGCACGCTCACCCGCCTCGTCAACGGCCTGATCCCGCACTTCCACGACGGTGAGCTCACCGGTGAGGTGCTGCTCGACGGCCGGCCGATCGGCGACACGGCGCTCCACGAGCTGGCCGGGCGCGTCGGCTCGGTGTTCCAGAACCCGCGCACCCAGTTCTACAACGTCGACTCGACCGCCGAACTCGCCTTCGGCTGCGAGAACCTCGGCCTCGACCCCGCCGAGATCGAGCGCCGCATCGTCGACACCTCGACCCGCCTGCGTCTCGACGACCTGTTGAACCGGAGCCTGTTCGATCTGTCCGGCGGCGAGAAGCAGCGCATCGCCTGCGGCTCCGTCGACACCGTCCGACCCGAGATCCTGGTGCTCGACGAGCCGTCGTCGAACCTCGACCTCGGCGCGATCGAGCACCTGGCCGCCGCAGTCCGACGCTGGCGCGACGACGGCCGGACGCTGGTGATCGCCGAGCACCGCACCTTCTACCTGACCGACCTCGCCGACCGCTTCCTCTACCTGAAGAACGGCCGGATCGTCGCCGAGTACACCCCCGACCAGTTCCGCGCCCTGTCCCCGACCGAACTCGCCGAACTCGGTCTGCGCGACCCCGACCCGTGGCGCCGGCCGCCGGCCGCCGCACCGGAGCCGTCGACCGAGTCGGTCCGGATCCGCGACTTCACCCGCATCACCGACGGTCGCCGACGGCTGGCGATCGACCGACTCGACCTCCCCCGCGGCGGCGTGATCGGGGTGCTCGGCCGCAACGGCGCGGGCAAGACCACCTTCGCCCGCACGTTCTGCGCGCTCGACCGCGGGAGTCGGGGCACCGTCGAGATCGGCGGCGAGACGTACCGTCCGCGGCGGCGCCGACGCCTCGCCTACCTGGTGATGCAGGACGTGAACCATCAGTTGTTCACCGAGGACGTCCTCAGCGAGATCGTCCTGAGCATGGACGACGACGGTCCCGCCGAGCGGGAACGCGCACGGGAGATCCTGCGCGCGGTGGACCTGGCCGACGAGGCCGACCGGCATCCCCTGTCGCTGTCCGGGGGCGAGAAGCAGCGCGTCGCAGTCGGCGGCGCGCTCGCCGCCGACCGCGAGATCATGATCCTCGACGAACCGACCAGCGGCCTGGACCACCGCCGCATGGCCGAGCTCGCCGACATCCTGCGGGCGCTGAGCGCCGCGGGCACCACCGTCCTCGTCATCACCCACGACGTCGAACTGATCCTCCGGTGCACCACCCACCTCGTGTATCTCGAGGCGGGACGGGTGGTCCGATCGTCTCCCATGGACGACGACGAGGTCACGCATCTCCAGGAGTTCCTCTCATGACGACGCCCCCGAACTCCACACCTCGGAACTCCACACCACGGAACTCCATGTCCCAGAACTCCACACTCCGGATCGTCCGACCGGTCCTGGGCGGACTCGGTGCCGGAGTGGGTCTGCAGGTGATCGGCTCCCTGCTGTCGGCGCTGCCGTACCCGGCGCTCGCCGTGCTCGCCGAACGCCTGATCTCCGGTGACGGCGCGGTGACCGGACCGCTGATCGTCTTCCTCGCCGGTCTCGGCTGCAGTGTGCTCTTCGGCTCCCTCGCGATGACGGTGACCCACTTCGCCGACGTCCGACTCCAGGCCGGGCTCCGGCTGACGCTGGCCCGGAAACTGTCCCGACTCCCCCTCGGCTGGTTCGACGACCGCTCGTCCGGGCGGGTCCGCCAACTCGTCCAGAACGACGTCGACTCCCTCCACCAGCTGGTGGCGCACACCGTCGTCGAACTGGTCGCGGGAGTCCTGACGCCGCTGGTCGGCGTCGCGGTGTGCTTCGCCCTCGACTGGCGTCTGGGCCTGGTCGCCCTGCTGCCGACGATCCTCTACTTCCTGGCGTTCTCCCTGCTCGCCCGGAACGACAACGAAGAGGTGATGGACCGGATCCACGAGGGCCTGGCCGGGGTCTCCGACGCCATCGTCGAATACGTCGACGGTGTCGCGGTCCTGAAGATCTTCAGCCGCGCCGACCAGGAGATGCGCCGGTTCACCCGTCGTTCGGAACGGTTCCTCACCGAGTTCGAGGCCATGGTCGGACCGCAGATGCGTGCGCACTCGGTGGCGACCGTGTTCCTCTCCGCGGCCACCGCGGGCACCCTCGAAGCGGCCTTCGGCGTCTGGTTCGTGCACGCCGGCTGGTCGCAGCCCGCGGACCTGCTGGTGGTCACCGTGATCGCCATGCTGCTGCCGTCGACGATCCTCACCCTCGCCGTCGGAAACCAGTACCGGACACAGGCCGCCGACGCCGCGGACCGGATCTGCGCGATCCTCGACGCGCCCGAACTGCCCGTGCCGGAGACACCCGTCGCTCCGCGCGACGCCTCGTTGCGACTGCGCGCGGTGACCTTCGGCTACGACCCCGCCGAGCCGGCCGTCCGCGACGTCACCGCGACCGTGCCCGCCGGGACCGTCACCGCGCTCGTCGGCCCGTCCGGATCGGGCAAGTCCACCCTCGCCGCGTTGATCGCCCGCTTCCGCGATCCGGGCGACGGCACCGTCACGATCGGCGGCGTCGACGTCCGCGACATCGATCCCGACGTCCTGCGCACCACCGTCGGCACCGTGTTCCAGGATGCGCAGCTGCTGCACGCGTCCGTCGCCGACAACATCCGGCTCACCGCACCCGACGCCGACGACGCCCGGGTGGAGGCCGCCGCCCGCGCCGCCAACATCCACGACCGGATCACCGCGCTGCCCCGCGGCTACGCGTCGGTGATCGGCGAGGACGCCCGACTGTCCGGCGGCGAGGCGCAGCGCATCGGGATCGCTCGGGCCCTGCTCGCCGACACCCCGGTGCTGATCCTCGACGAGGCCACCTCCGCCACCGACCCCGAGTCCGAGACCGCCGTCCAGGAGAGCCTCGACCGACTCACCGCGGGCCGCACCGTGGTCGTGATCGCGCACCGGCTCACCACCGTCGTCGACGCCGACCAGATCCTGGTGCTCGACGCCGGGGCCGTCGTCGAACGCGGCACGCATCGGGAACTGCTGGAGACCGGCGGTCTCTACCGGCGGATGTGGGACGACATGGAACACGAACCGACGAACGACGAGGAGGCCGTCCGATGATCCGCGCACTGCTGGCCCTGTCCGCGGGCGCCGAGGCCCGGAGCCTGCGGCGCGTGGCGGTGCTGGCCGTCCTCGCCGGGATCACGCAGGGCATCGCGGTGCTGCTGATCGTCCCGGTGCTGACCGCCGTGTTCCGGCACGACCGACCCGGCGCGGTCCACGCCCTGATCGTGCTCGTCGCGGCGCTGCTGGTCCACGCCGGACTGATGGTCGCGGCCACCGGCGGCGGATTCGGCGCCTCGACAAGGGTGATCGCGGCCATGCACCGCGGCCTCGGGAGCCGTCTGCTGCAGTTGCCGCTGAGCTGGTTCGGTCCGGAGTCGCAGGGTCGGGCATCGCACATCGCGGTCCGCGGCACCCTCTTCGTCGCCACCGCGGCGATGGACGTCCTCGTCCCGGTGATCGTGAACGTGACCGCGCCGGCGACCATCGCCGTCGGCGCCTGCTTCCACGACTGGCGGATCGGGTCGGCGCTCCTGGCGGCCGCACCCGTCGTGTACCTCTCGTCACGACTCGCGGCCCGCTGGGAGTCGGCCGGTGAGTCGCGGGTCCGCGAGGCTCGCGCCGAGACCGATGCGCGTCTGCTCGAATTCGCTCACAACCAGGAGGTCCTCCGCTCGGCGGGACTCGCGGGCGACTACCCGCCGCTGCGCGCGGCGGTGGACCGGCAGCGGCGGACGGCCGGGAAGGCGCTGTGGCTGTCGGTCGGCGGCATGGTGCTGCAGGGCTGGGTGATCTCGACGATCCTCGGTGCCGTCACCTCCCTCGCCGTCTGGACGGTGACCGGCGGCGGCGCCGACCCGGTCACCGCCGTCACCCTGATCGGGCTGGTCACGCTGGCGGCCGGGCCGCTGCGCGTGCTCTCGTCGATGCAGTCCGCGCTGAGTCAGTCCGCGGCCGAGATCGACGACGTCCGGGCCCTCCTCGAGACACCCGCACTCCCCGAGCCGGACGCGCCCCGGCCGTTCCCGCACACCGCCGAGGTGCGCTTCGATCATGTGGGTTTCGCCTACGACTCCGACGGACCCCGGGTGCTGACCGACGTCGACCTCACCCTCCCCGACCGCTCGTACACCGCGCTCGTCGGCCCGTCCGGCTCCGGCAAGACGACGATCGTCCGCCTGCTGGCGCGGCTGTGGGACGTCTCCTCCGGCACGGTCCTGATCGGCGGCATCGACCTGCGCGAACTCGCCACGGCCGACCTCTACGCACACGTCTCGATGATCTTCCAGGACGTCTACCTGTTCGACGACACCCTGTGGGCCAACATCGCCCTCGGCCGCGAGGACGCCACCGACGACGAGATCCGCGACGCCGCCCGCCGCGCCCGCGTCACCGAGATCGCCGAGCGTCTGCCGCAGGGCTGGGACACCCGTGTCGGCGAGGGCGGGCGGCTGCTCTCCGGCGGCGAACGTCAGCGCG
Organism: Gordonia sp. (in: high G+C Gram-positive bacteria); assembly: GCF_047600385.1. Lineage (GTDB taxonomy): Bacteria > Actinomycetota > Actinomycetes > Mycobacteriales > Mycobacteriaceae > Gordonia. The sequence goes on from NZ_JASGKZ010000002.1 coordinate 145,984, forward strand.
TGTCGATCGCGCGGGCACTCCTGCGCCGCGCGCCGCTGGTCCTGTGCGACGAACCGTCGAGCGCCCTCGATGCGAGCACCCGGCGGGCCGTCACCGCGGCCCTGGCCGAACTCTCCCGGGAGGCGACGGTGGTCGTCGTCGCCCACCAGTTGGAGACCATCCGCGGTGCGGACCGGATCCTGCTGCTGGAGCACGGTCGTATCGCGGCGTCGGGGACCCACGAAGAACTGGCCGCGACCGACGACCGTTATCGCCGATTCTGGTCGCTCCGGGAGGAAGCCGGTCGATGGAACATCTCCGCCGACCGCTGACCGGCACCGGACGCCCGCAGCACGGACCGACCCTGTCCCAGGCATGTGCCATGATCATGCGACACTGCGGGAGACCGCGGTCACACAGATCTCATCGACCCCACAGGACGAAGTCATGCGCAGCCGTTCCACGATCCGACGTCTCCTCACCTCAGCGACGATATTGGCCCTCCTGATCAGTGTGTTCGCAGGTCAATCGGCCCTTTCCTCCGGCGATGCCCATGCCGAACCCGTCGGTCCGTCCGGCCGGATCAGCGACCGAAACAGCGACGTAGAGGTGGCGCAGGCGGCCTACCGAGACCAGACGATGCGCCGGATCGCTCACCAGCGAGCACAGTCGTACGCGCACGGTCGGATGACCGCGAAACAGGCCACTCGATCACTGAACCGGCACCTGGGCCGCTACTGCGCCTCGGCTCGCCTGATCGGCTTCGCCCTCTCCGACCAGCGTTACAACAGCGCCACCGTGCAGAACTTCTATCACCGAAGCGGATGCCCGAGGGCGCCGCGCGTCACGCATCAGACGCCACGGAGCTGACGAACGCTCACCGGCGACTTCATACCCACCCCGGGGAGTCCCCTGCAGAACAGGGCACCCTAACCTGGTCCTGTGCCAGGCTTCCTCAAGTTCTCCGTCAGCGACATCACCCAGGCCGCGGTCTTCGCCGCACTGATCGTGGTGCTCGGCCTCCCCGGTGCGTTCAACCTCTCCAGCGGCGTGCCGATCACCCTCCAGTCCATGGGCGTCATGCTCGCCGGCGCCGTACTCGGGCCCCGCAAGGGCACCCTCGCGGTGGCGATCTTCATGGTGCTCGCGATCGCCGGCCTGCCGGTCCTCGCCGGCGGCCGCAGCGGTCTGGTCGCCCTGGGATCGCCGACGGCGGGCTACTTCGTCGGATACCTCCCCGGAGTCCTCGTGATCGGCCTGCTGACGGCGCTCATGATGCCGCGCTACAACCCGGGGCTCGGCATCGTGGCCAACCTGCTCGGCGGGGTGCTGGTGGTCTACGTCTTCGGCTCGATCGGTCTGCTCTTCCGCACCGACATGTCGGTGCTCGCCACCGTCACCACCAACGGCCCGTTCGTGATCGGCGACGTCCTCAAGGCGGTCGTCGCCGCGCTCGTCGCGGTCGCCGTCCACCGCGGACGCCCCGGATTGATCCACCCGTTGCGGTTCCGCCCCCGAACCGCGGGATCCGGTTCCGGTGTCCGGCCGAGCCTAGACAAGGACCGACCCACGCCATGACCTCCATCGAGTTCGACGCCGTCGGCCACTCCTTCGGCGACCGCCCGGTCCTGAAAGACGTCACCCTCGAACTCACCGAGCACCGGATCGGCATCGTCGGCGCCAACGGCAGCGGCAAGTCGACGCTGGCCCGGATGATGAACGGCCTGGTCCTCCCGGATTCGGGCACCGTCACCGTCAACGGCCTGAACGTCGCCGAGAACAAACGGAAGGTGCGTCGGCAGGTCGGCTTCATCTTCTCCGACCCGGACCGGCAGATCATCATGCCGACAGTCGTCGAGGACATCGAGCTGTCGTTGACCCGCGCGGTCTCGGACAAGCGGGAACGACGACGCCGAGCCCTCGCCACGCTCGCCGACTTCGGTCTCACCGCGCAGGCCGACCAGCCCGCGCACACCCTGTCCGGCGGCCAGAAGCAGCTCCTCGCGCTGGCGTCGATCATGGTGCTCGGTCCGTCGATCCTGGTCGCCGACGAACCCACCACGATGCTCGACCTGCGGAACGCGACCATGCTGCGCGACGTCCTCGCCGGTCTCGACGAGCAGGTCGTCGTCCTGACCCACGACCTCGACATGCTCACCGACTACGACCGCGTCCTGGTCCTCGACGACGGCGAGGTGGTCGCCGACGACGCACCCGCGCCGGCGATCGCCTTCTACCGCGCCCGGATGTCGTAACCCCGGCGCATACTGTGCCCGGGTCTCGAAGGAATCCCTCTCCGAGGCCGGAAAGACCACACAGGACAGGTGATTCCCATGGCCTTCATCCCCTACCTCTTCTTCAGCGGCGACTGCGCCGAAGCCTTCGCCCGCTACCGCGAGATCTTCGGCGGCGAACTCACCGTGATGCGCAACTCCCAGACGCCCGAGCCGATGCCCGGCGCCGGCGACTTCGTGATGCACGCGTCGCTCGTGCTCCCGGACGGGACCACCCTCCTCGGATCCGACGACCCGACCGGCGACGGCGGACCCAAGGTCGGCTTCTCGGTCTCCCACAGCGCCCCGGACGTCGACGCCGCCCGCACCGTCCACGCCGCACTCGCCGACGGCGGGCAGGTCACCATGCCGCTCGAAGAAGACCTTCTTCTCCGAGGGCTTCGGCATGTGCACCGACCGCTTCGGCGTGCCGTGGATGATCGACGTCGCCGGAGCCGCCCCGGATCCGACCGCCCCGGACCAGACGGAGGGCTGACCACCCGATGACCATGCTCGGCACCTACGTGCCCGGCGCCTCGCCGATCCACCGCCTGCCCGCCGGCGTCAAGCTGGTGGCGCTGGCGGCGGCCGTCGTCGCGATGACGCTCACGGTGACGACCCCGCTCGGCGCGGGCATCGCGCTCGCCGGCATGGTCGCGGTGTTCGCGGTCGCCGGAATCGGACCGCGCCGCGCCTGGCCGCTGCTGCGCGGACCGCTCCTCGTCGTCGCTCTCCTCTTCGCCTTCCAGGTGGTCGTCACCGATGGGCGACGCGCGATCGTGGTGTGCGCGGTGCTGCTCGCCTCGATCGGTCTCGCCGCCGTCGTCACGTTGACCACGCGCACCACCGACCTCCTCGACACCGTCGTCCGATGGCTGAAGCCGCTGGAACGTCTCGGGGTGCGAACAGATTTAATCGCCATGGCTCTAGCCTTGACAATCCGCTCGATCCCGCTCATCGCCGAGGTGTTCAGCCAGGTCGACCAGGCACGACGCGCCCGTGGTCTGAGATGGAGCCCGCGGGTACTGTTCGTCCCGGCAGTCCTCGCCGCATTGGATACCGCGGATGGCTTCGCGGAGACACTCGCGGCCCGAGGCCTGGACTAGTCTCGAATCAGACGTATACGACCACCTGAGTCAAAGGATCCACCGTGTCTTCGAATGTCTTCGACGATGTGACCACCGTCGTCGGTCGCACCCCCCTCGTCCGCCTGAACCGGATCACCGACGGCGCCGGCGCCACCGTGCTGGCCAAGCTCGAGTTCTACAACCCCGCGAACTCGGTCAAGGACCGCCTCGCGGTGGCGATCGTCAACGCCGCCGAGGCCGACGGCACCCTGCCCGCGGGCGGCACCATCGTCGAGGCGACCAGCGGCAACACCGGTATCGCCCTCGCCATGGTCGGCGCGGCCCGCGGCTACGACGTCGTGCTGGCCATGCCCGAGACCATGTCCAAGGAACGCCGCGCGCTGCTGCGCGCCTTCGGCGCCGAACTGATCCTGACCCCGGGTGCCGAGGGCATGGCCGGAGCCGTCCGCAAGGCCGAGGAGATCGCCGCCGAGCGTCCCGGCGCCGTGCTGGCCCGCCAGTTCGCCAACCCGGCGAACGCCGCCGTCCACAAGGCCACCACCGGCCCGGAGATCTGGAACGACACCGACGGTCAGGTGGCCGCCCTCGTCTCCGGCATCGGCACCGGCGGCACCGTCACCGGCGCCGGCACCTACCTCAAGGAGCAGAACCCGGACGTCAAGGTGTTCGCGGTGGAGCCCGAGGAGTCGCCGATCCTCAACGGCGGCAACCCCGGCCCGCACAAGATCCAGGGTCTGGGCGCCAACTTCGTGCCCGAGGTCCTCGACCGCGAGGTCTACGACCAGGTGATCGACGTCAACGTCGGCACCGCCATCGAGTACGCGCGCCGCGCCGCCACCGAGGAGGGCCTGCTCGTGGGCATCTCGTCCGGTGCCGCCCTGGCCGCCGCCAGCGAGGTCGCCAAGCGTCCGGAGTTCGAGGGCAAGACCGTCGTCGTGGTCCTCCCCGACTTCGGCGAGCGCTACCTGTCCACCCCGCTCTTCGAAGGACTCGTGGACTAGATGCCCGGACCCCGCGACGTCCCTCACGATGTCTGAGCCCCATGATGTCTGAACCCCGTCATGGCTGAACCGCAGAGCCCACTGATCCAGACTCTGCGCGAGGACCTGCAGGCGGCCTGCGACCGCGACCCGGCGGCCCGTTCCCGCCTGGTCGTGGCGCTGGCCTATCCCGGTGTGCACGCCCTGTGGTTCCACCGGGTGGCCCACCGCATGTGGAACAGCGGCATGCCGCTGCGGCTCCCGTCCCGGCTGCTGTCGCAGATCGCCCGGTTCATCACCGGGATCGAGATCCATCCGGGGGCGACCATCGGACGCCGCTTCTTCATCGACCACGGCATGGGCGTGGTGATCGGCGAGACCGCCGAGATCGGTGAGGACGTCCTGATGTTCCACGGCTCCACCCTCGGCGGCACCAGCATGTCCAAGGGCAAGCGCCACCCGACGGTCGGCGACCGCGTCCTGATCGGCGCCGGCGCCAAGGTGCTCGGCCCGATCACGCTCGGCGACGACGCGAAGATCGGGGCCAACGCCGTCGTCGTGCACGACGTCCCGCCCGGCTACGTGGCCGTCGGCGTCGCCGCGAAGACGCGCCCCGGTTCCGAGTTGAGCGCCGCCACGGAGTTCGACCCGTACGCCGAGCCCGCGCTGTACATCTGATCCGGCGCCCTCGACCCGGCACCGAAGAACGACGGAGGCCACCTCGCGAAGAGGTGGCCTCCGTCGTCGTCTGCGGTCGGATCGGGTTCGACGCTCAGGCGTCGACGTTCCCCGCCTCGACGGCCACGGCGTCCTCCGCCGTCGGCTCCGGCACCGCCACGACCGCCTTGGAGGCCGCTTCCCGCACGGCGGTCGAGTTGACCGGGGTGATCGACAGCCGCAGCGCGCCGGGCGCCCCCTCCGGGACCACCGGCTTGACCGGCTCGACCGGGTTCAGTCGGCGGTACGCCTCCCCCTGGGCCGGCCGCGGATCGGCCTCGCCCTTGTTCGGCCACAGCGACGCCGCCCGCTCGGCCTGCGCGCAGATCGACAGCGACGGGTTCACACCGAGGTTGGCGCTGATCGCGGCACCGTCGGTGACGTACAGCGACGGGTAGTTCCACACCCGCAGGTAGGGATCGACGACACCGGTCGACGGGTCGTCGGAGATCACGCAGCCGCCCAGGTAGTGCGCCGTCATCGGCATGTTGACGATGTCGCCCCAGGTGCCGCCCGCGATGCCGCCGGGCAGCTTCTCCGCCATCCGGCGGGTGGCGTCGTTGCCCTCGGGGATCCACGTCGGGTTGGGCTCGCCGAGTCCCTGCTTGCTGGTGATGTACTTGAACGGTCCGCGTCTGCGCACGAAGGTGGTGAGCGAGTTGTTGTTGTTCTGCATCACCAGGGCGATCACGGTCCGCTCGCTCCACTTGCGCACCATCAGCAGGCGCACCAGCAGGAACGGGTTCTTCGCGATCTCCTTCAGGAACTGACCGAAGCGGTTCAGGATGCTGCCGCCGTCGGTCAACGCGGTCTGCAGCAGTCCCATCGCGTTGCTGCCCTTGCCGTACCGCACCGGCTCGATGTGCGTGTTCGACGTCGGATGGAACGACGAGGTGATCGCGACGCCCTCCGAGTAGTTCCCGCCCGGCTCCACCTTGGCGGCCTGGGCGCCGAGGATCGCCTCGGAGTTGGTCCGGGTCAGCAGACCCACCGCGTCGGAGAGCTTCGGCAGCGTCGTCTCCTTCGCGTGGTGCAGGATCCGCTGGGTGTTGAACGTGCCGGCCGCGACGATCACCTTGTCGGCGGTGAACCGGCGTCGTCGAGCACCGAACGGCCCCCACGACGTCGACGCGTGCGTGGACACCAGCCAGGTGCCGTCGGAACGCTGTTCCAGGCGGTCGACGGTGGTGCGGTCGATGATCTCCGCCCCGTTCGCCTCGGCCATCCCGAGGTAGTTCTTCATCAGGGTATTCTTGGCGCCGACCCGGCAGCCGGTCATGCACGCACCGCACTCGGTGCACGCGGTACGACGCGGCCCGGCGCCCCCGAAGAACGGGTCGTCGACGGTCTGGCCCGGCGCGCCTTCGCCGCCGGTCTTCGCACCGAAGAAGACGCCGACCGGGGTGGGACCGAAGGTGTCCCCCTTGCCCATGTCCTCGGCGATCTGCTTCATGATCCGGTCGGAGTTGGTGAAGGTCGGGTTGGTCACCACGCCGAGCATGCGCCGCGCCTGCTCGTAGTGCGGGGTGAGCTCGTCCTCCCAGTCTGTGATGTGGTTCCACTGCGGGTCGGTGAAGAACGGGGTCGGCGGCTTGTACAGCGTGTTCGCGTAGTTCAGCGAACCGCCGCCGACGCCGGCACCGGCGAGGATCATCACGTCCTTGAGGACGTGGATGCGCTGGATGCCCATCAGCCCCAGCTTCGGAGCCCAGACGAACTTGTTCAGTCGCCAACTGGTCTTCGCGAATTGATCGTCTTCGAAGCGGCGGCCGGCCTCGATCACGCCGACCTTGTACCCCTTCTCCACCAGCCGGAGCGCGCTCACGCTGCCGCCGAAACCGGACCCGATGATGAGGACGTCGTAGTCAGTGCTCGCCATACCGGAAGATACTAATGACCATTGTCACAGTCGGATAGGAAGCATGCCCTTACCTGACGTGCCGGACGCCCCGGAGACGCCCTCCACCGGAGGTCAGCCGCGGACGGAGAGACCGACCTTCTGGAACTCCTTCAGGTCCGCGTAGCCGGCCTTGGCCATGGAACGACGCAGCGCGCCGACCACGTTCAGCAGCCCGTCCGGATCGTCCGACGGTCCGGTGAGCACCCGCTGGAGGCTCTCCCGCTGATCGTCGACCGCGACCTGCAGCAGTGCGCCGCGCGGCGTGTCCGGGTGGGCGGCGGCCGACGGCCAGTACCAGCCCCGGCCGGGCGCCTCCTTCGAGGCGGCGAGCAGCGTGCCCAGGGACACCGCGTCGGCGCCGCAGGCGATCGCCTTGGCGACGTCGCCCGAGGTGTGCAGATCGCCGTCGGCGATGACGTGCACGTAGCGTCCGCCGGTCTCGTCGAGGTAGTCGCGGCGGGCGGCGGCGGCGTCGGCGATCGCGGTGGCCATCGGCACCCCGATGCCCAGCACCTCGTTGGTGGTCGTCGCCCCCTCGGCGGAACCGTAGCCGACGATCACCCCGGCCGCCCCGGTCCGCATCGAATGCAGCGCCGTGCGGTGATCGTGCACGCCGCCGGCGATCACCGGGATGTCCAGATCGGAGATGAAGGTCTTGAGGTTGAGCGGCTCGGCCACCAGGCCGTCCTCGCTGCCGCGGTCCACCAGCGTCACGTGCTCGGCCGAGATGATCGTGCCGTGCACGACGAGGATCTCCAGTCCCGCCTCGAGCAGCGCCGGAGTCAACTCCGGCGCGTGCTGCGGGCTGACCCGCACCGCGGTGGTCACCCCCGCCTCACGGACCTTCGAGACCGCGGAGGAGAGCAGGTCGGGGCGGATCGGGGCGGCGTGCAGCTCCTGCAGGAAACGCACCGCCGCCGACGGCTCCTCGTCGCTCTCGGCGATCGAGATCAGCTCGTCGAGCTTGCTCTCGACGTCCTCGTGCCGCGCCCAGAGGCCCTCGCCGTTGAGCACGCCGAGCGCACCCGACCGGCCCAGCTCGATCACCGACTCCGGCGATCCGAGCGCATCGGTGGGATGGTTCAGGAACGGCATCTCGAAGCGGTAGGCGTCGATCTGCCAGGCCGTCGAGGTGTTCTTCGACGACCGCGTCCGTCGCGACGGGACGATCGAGATGTCTTCGAGTTCATAGGTCCGGCGGGCGGTCCGGCCCATCCCGAATTCGACGAGGTCACGCACGTTGATCGCGCCTTTCTTCTCCGCGGTTGCGCGGTTGGGTCAGCAGGGTCTGCGGGTGGATGTTCTGCGGTGCCGTCAGCGCGAGTAGTAGTTCGGCGCTTCGGCGGTCAGGGTGATGTCGTGCGGGTGCGACTCCTTGAGTCCGGCCGCGGTGATCTGCACGAACTGCGCCTCCTGCAGTTCGGCGATGGTGTGCGCACCGGTGTACCCCATGGCCGCGCGGAGGCCGCCGACCAGCTGGTGGATCACCTGGCCGAGCGGGCCGCGGAACGGCACGCGTCCCTCGATGCCCTCCGGCACCAGTTTGTCCTCGGCCAGGACGTCGTCCTGGAAGTAGCGGTCCTTGGAGTACGACTTGCCCTGGCCGCGGCCCTGCATGGCGCCGAGCGAACCCATGCCCCGGTAGCTCTTGAACTGCTTGCCGTTGACCAGGATCAGTTCGCCCGGCGACTCGGCGGTGCCGGCCAGCAGGGAACCGAGCATCGCGGTGGACGCGCCGGCCGCCAGGGCCTTGGCGACGTCGCCGGAGTACTGCAGGCCGCCGTCGGCGATCACCGGCACCCCGGCGGGCTTGGCGACGGCGACGGCTTCGAGGATCGCGGTGATCTGCGGGGCGCCCACCCCGGCGACGACGCGGGTGGTGCAGATGGAGCCGGGGCCCACACCGACCTTCACCGCGTCCACCCCGGCGTCGATGAGCGCCTGCGCTCCGCCGCGGGTGGCGACGTTGCCGCCGATGATCTGGACCCGGTCGCCGAACTCGGTCTTCACCTTGGTGACCATGTCCAGGACGCCGCGCGAGTGACCGTGGGCGGAGTCGATCACCAGCACGTCGACGCCGGCGTCGGCGAGCGCGCTCGCCCGCTGCCAGGCCTCGTCGCCCGCACCGATGGCGGCGCCGACCAGCAGACGGCCGTCGGCGTCCTTGGTGGCGTTCGGGTGCTGCTCGGTCTTGACGAAGTCCTTGACCGTGATCAGGCCGGTGAGCTTGCCGTCGCCGTCGACGATGGGCAGCTTCTCGATCTTGTGGCGCCGCAGCAGCCCGAGTGCGGCCTCCGCGGACACGCCCTCCTGGGCGGTGATCAGCGGCGCCGGGGTCATCACCTCGGACACCTTGCGTGTCTGGTCGTGCTCGAAACGCATGTCGCGGTTGGTGATGATGCCGACCAGGTCGCCGTCGGCGTCGACGACGGGCAGTCCGGAGATCCGGAACCGGCCGCACATCTGGTCCACCTCGGCGAGGGTGTCGTCCGGACGGCAGGTGACCGGATCGGTGACCATACCGGCCTCGCTGCGCTTCACCTGCTCCACGGCCGACGCCTGCGCCTCGATCGACATGTTGCGATGCAACACGCCCATGCCGCCGGCGCGGGCCATCGCCACGGCCATCCGGGACTCGGTGACGGTGTCCATCGCCGAACTCACCAGCGGGACGTTGAGCGAGATCTCCCGGGTTAACTTCGACGAGGTGTCCACGGCGTTGGGCACCACCTCCGAGGCCGCCGGAAGCAGCAGGACGTCGTCAAAGGTCAGGCCGAGCATCGCGACCTTGTCGGGATCATCTCCACCGGTGCGTACGTGCGTCATCCGTCTATCGTATCGGCGGAGCCGGAAGGCGACTGCAGTGGGCCGAATCCGCTACGGTGGAACCGTGCACGACCACTTCCCTCCCGGCATGCCGCCGGATCCGTTCGCCGACGATCCGAGCGACCCCGCCGCCGCTCTCGACGCGCTGGAGCCCGGCGTGCCGCTCGACGCGCAGGAACGTGAAGCGGTCACCGAGGACCTCGCCGACCTCGACGTCTACGAGCGTCTGCTCGCGCCGCGCGGCATCCGCGGTCTGGTGGTGGTGTGCGAGGACTGCCGCGAAGACCACTTCCACGACTGGGAGATGCTGCGCGCCAGCCTGCACCAGCTGTTGATCGACGGTTCGGTCCGTCCGCACGAGCCCGCCGTGAATCCGCGGCCGGAGGACTACGTCACCTGGGACTACTGCCGCGGCTTCGCCGACGCGCACGCCATCTTCCGCGACCGTCGCTGATTCGAAGACCCCTTCGACGCGTAGGCGAGCCCCGCTCGCCTACGCGGTGCTCGCCTGCGCGATTCTTCAAAGACTCGCCGCCGTTCGCCCGCGGCGCGGGAAACGGCGGCGAGACGCCCGGAGAGACCCTACGAGGTGGGCGCCGGGTCCACCGGATCGGACGCCGCTTCGGCGCTCGTCCGCGCCGATGACGTCGACGTCGGCTCCGAGGTGGCCGTCGGCGTCGTCGTCGACGGCTGCTGTTGCGGTGGCGACGTCGGCTGCTCGGTGGGCTGCGGCGTCGGTGTCGGCGTCGACGGCCTGCTCTGCGTCACCGTCGCGCTGACGGTGTTCGACGGCGTCGTCGGATCGGTGATCGACGACGGGAGCGTCGCGGCGTCGCTCGACGGCGCCTTGGTCGCGGTCCGGGTCGAGGAGACGGCGGGGGCCCCGTCGTCGTTCCGCAGCCGCTTGATCCACTGCTGCATCCGCTCGCGGGTCGCACGATCCTGGACAGGCCCCAGATCCCGCTCGGCACGGGCGACCAGAGCGGCCGCCTTCGCCTGGTCGCCCGAGGCGAGTGCCGCTTCGGCCTGTTCCAGATTGCTCTGCACGTCCACCGTGGCCTGGGTCTGCTCGGCCTCCTCGGCGAAGACGACCTTCTTCACGTTCCACAACGGATCGCCCGGCTGGGAGTTCTCCGACAGCACCAGCAGACCGGCCGCGGCCACCGCGGTGATCGCGGCGGCGCCGGAGACCAGCCGCAGATGACGCGAGGTGGACTTGCGCTTCTCGTCCGCCTTCTGCGCGGCGAGCGCCTTCTCGACGTCGGCGAGGGTCGGCTGTTCCGGCACCGGATCGGCGAGCGACTCCGCCCGCCAGGCGAAGAGCAGTTCTCCCAGTTCCCGTTCGGATCGATCGGAGTCCGGCAACGCGTGTCCGGCGAGTAGAGCGTCGAGGAATCGGTCGTCGTGGCGTACGGCGTTCAGATCGACGGACACGACGTCGGCGGCTTCCCCGCGATAGTCCTGATCGGTCACCGTTCACCTCCCTGAGTCAGCAGTTTCTTGAGTTTCGCCAGCGCCCGATGCTGTGCGACACGCACGGCTCCGGCGCTGCTCCCGACCGCTTCCGCCGTCTCCTCCGCGGACATGCCCACCACCAGGCGCAGCACGAGGATCTCGCGCTGCTTCTCCGGCAGGTTCTCGAGCAACCGGGCCATGCGGCGGCCGGCATCGCTGTCCAGCGCACGCTGCTCGGGTCCCGAGGACATGTCGACCGATTCCGGTACGGCATCGACCGGGTCGGCCTTGACGCGCGAGGCCGAGCGCATGGCGTCGGCCACCTTGTGCGAGGCGATGCCGTAGACGAACGCCATGAACGGGCGCCCCTGGTCTTGGTACCGGGGCACCGCGGTCATCACCGCCATCAGCACCTCCTGAGCTACGTCGTCAGCCGAGAACAGGTGCCGTTCGGCAGCACCCATCCGCGCCCGGCAGTAACGCAGGACCGGTTCCCGCACACTCTTCGAGCACTGAGCTCAGCGCTGCGCGGTCTCCGCGTGCCGCTTCCCGGACCTTCTGGTCCAGCGCCTCACCTGTCAGTTTCATCGTCCCGTTGCACTCGAAGTGTTACATCGCCGTCCAGTGAACCCCGTTCGCCCCACGCGCCACGGAATCCACGGCACCACTCGGGTCGTGGCAGGCATTGTCGGCGGGTCACCCGACTCACCTTATCGACCGTGGCGCTCACCGACCGCCAGGGGCGCGATCGGCATGCCCCGGCGCGCCAGGACCGCCCGCAGTCGGGCGACCTCCGCGAGGTGGTCGCCGCCGCCTGGCGTCACCCCCGCCAGCAGGCTCGCCGCCGCCCACTGCAGGGGCAGCAGCCCCCGCTCGCCGGCCTCTCGCCAGACCTCCGAGGCGTCGTGCCGAGCCCCGGGCGTGTCTCCCTCAGCCGCGGACACCGCGGCGGCGATCAACCGGGTCTTGATCCGGTGCCGCGCGGACGGCGAGGCCGCCGCGAGGGCCTGCGCCCGCGCCGCCGCAGACCGGGCGACGTCGAGGCGCCCCGAGTAGAGACCCCACTCGCTGCGCACCCACGCCACCCGCAGTCGGACACGACCGACCGTGCACCACGGCTCGCCGCCCGGCACCGGTCCGGCGGCCGGGCCGCCGGGGAACCGCTCGTCCAGACGGTCGCCCGCCCGGTCCAGGAGGATCCGTGAGCCGGCGAGGTCACCGATGCCGAGCCCGTCGGCCGCCAGCCCGACCAGGCCGTCGACCCACGCCGCGACGACCCACGGCCGCATCGCCTCCTCCGCCGCGGCGGGCTCCCGGTCCGCGGCCGCCGCCGAGGCGCACGCCCGGCCGTCCGCGGCCCGGGCCAGAGCGTGCCCGCCGGCCTGCCGGGTGAGCGAGGCGCGCGTGCTGTGCGCGAGCGACACGATCGCCGTCGACGTACGACGATCGGCGACGACGTCGTCGAGCAGCGTCCGCGCCGCGGCGACCCGCCCCTGCGCACCGAGCTCGACGGCCCGCTCCCAACGCTCGCTTCCCGCCGGCCTCATCGCCGTGATCCGTGCCGTCATGATCCTCGTCTCAATGGATTTCGCCAGGCGTAACACTCGGTGACCGATCGTCGCCGACGATGCCGTGGAGTTCCCGTCATGTTTACTCCGTGTTACGCGGTTCCGAGGAATCCGCAGGAGCCGAACCTCCCGTTAACCTTTCGGCAAAAATGCTGCTCAAACACCCTTTCAAAGCTGTTTGACTCGCTAGATTTCCACACCCTAGCGTTCCCTGTGTAAGCCAGCTGAAGAAGAACTGGGAATCACGAGAAAAGGGGTGCGCCGTGACCATCACTGCAGACCGACTGCCCGGGCCGAACGCCGATTTCTGGGACTGGCAGCGTCTCGGCGGCTGCCGGGGACTGGACTCCTCGGTGTTCTTTCATCCCGAGGGGGAACGGGGCCACGCACGACTCCAGCGCGAGCGTCGGGCCAAACAGATCTGCGCGGAGTGCCCGGTGATCGAGCAGTGCCGTTCGCACGCGCTGTCCGTCGACGAGGTCTACGGGATCTGGGGCGGGCTCACCGAACACGACCGGCACATGCTCCGGCGCCGACGCCCGGCGCACTCGCTCGCCTCCTGAAGCCACGGGGCGCGGCGGGCCCCGCACCCTCGGGTCCGCCGAACCTCATCGGGGGTCCGCCGGAACGGCGGTGCGTCCGGCGAGCCTCGGGTCCGAGGTCGGCGGAGCACCGGAGAACCGCGACGATCCGGCCGCCGCAGCCAGCCGGAACCACCCCAGACAGACAGCGCAGACAGACAGAACCGCCCCGGCAGGAGAACCTGCCGGGGCGGTGGTCTGTGCTCGGTGATCAGCCGATGACGGCGAGGATGTCGCGCGCCGAGAGGATCAGGTACGACTCACCGCCGTAGGTGATCTCGGTGCCGCCGTACTTGCTGTAGATGACGGTGTCGCCCTCGGCGACGTCGACCGGGATGCGGTTCTCGCCCTCGTCGTCCCAGCGGCCGGGGCCGACAGCGATGACCTTGCCCTCCTGGGGCTTCTCCTTGGCCGAGTCCGGGATGACCAGACCGGAAGCGGTGGTCGTCTCGGCCTCGACTGCCTGAATAAGGATCTTGTCCTCAAGCGGCTTGATGTTCACGCCTGCCACGATGTCAGTCCTTCTCGTTCGTCTGTTCTCAAGGTTGTCGGCCGGGGTTCGGTGCCGCGTCGTCGCGGGTGCCGCAGCGGTGATCCACAGCCACTTGGCACTCTACCCATGCGAGTGCCAGCACTCAACACCGGACACTGATATCGCCGGACGCGTCCTCGCCGACCCGGTTCAGCCGCGCGGGGTGACGACCGTCAACCGATCGCCGATGTGCTGGGTGCCGTAGACCACGCCGGTCCCCTCGTCGACGACGACCGTGTGCACCGGATCGCCGACCTGCAGCGTCGTGAGGAGCGCGCCGGAGTCGGCGTCGAGCACGGTGATCGTCTTCTTCTGCAGGTTGGCCGTGTACACCCGACGCCGCTTCCCGTCGATGGCGACCTTGGCCGGGCTGGTGCCGGTGTCGACGGTCTTCTCGATGGTCAGCGAGTCCGGATCGATGATCGAGATCTTCCCGGTGTCGAAGCTGGCCGCCCACACCCGGCCGGTCGCCGGATCCACCTTCGGCCGCGAATTCGACGGCGTCTTGATCCGCTTGACGACCTTCTCCGTCTTCAGATCGACGACGGCGACGAAGTTGTCCTTCTTGTTCGCGTAGTCCGCGTTGCCCACGTAGAGCCGGTTGCGCGACGCGTCGACGTCGAGGAACGACGCCTTGTTGAGGTTCGGGACGTCCTTGATGCGGCGGCCGGTGGCGCCGTCGATCACGGCGACCCTGCCCGAGCCGTTCAGGCCCACGTAGAAGCGTCCGGTGGCCGGGTTCACGACGGCGCCCATCGGATGCTCGTCGGGCATGGCGGTGAAGTCGCTCGGCGTGACGGCCTTGGCGTCCATCCCGAAGAGGGTGACGCCGTTACCGTGGGAGTTGGTGGTGAGCACACGGCTGCGCTTCGTGTCGAGCGCGATGCCGTCAGGAACCTGCGGGGTGGGGATGAGGCCCTTGTCGCCGATCATCATCAGGCCGTACGGCTGGTTCGACAGATCGATGCCGCGGACCGGCTTCTTCGACTGCGTCGAGAAGACGGTGACCCGCGGGGTGACCGGCTTCCCCGACGGGATCACATCGCTGCCGGTGGTGCGGAACGCCTCGTTGTTGTCGGTGATGAACAGTCGACTGCGTCCCTGATCGATGGCGAGCTCGCCACCGCTGGTCACTCCCGCCGACACCGAGGAGACTCGGTAACCGGGTGCCGCTTCGGCCGGAGCCGGAGTGAAGAGGACACTGGAGAGCACGACGGCACCGGCCACGACCCCGGCCCGCCGCAGAACGGAACTGCTAGTTTTCATGAGGTCAGCCTAACTTGGAAGAACCCGATCAGCTAACCTCCCGAAACACTCACCACCGTGGGAAGCAGCCCTGTGACCGATGATCTGACCGCCGCCCAACACGCCGTGTGGTTCGCCCAGCAGCAGGTCGGCGACGCGCCCGTGTACCAGTGCGTCGAACGAATCGACATCACCGGCCCCTTCGACGTCGACCGTTTCACCCGTGTCCTGCGCGACCGTCTGCGCCGGATCCCGGCCCTCAACGCCCGGTACCGGGACGACGGCGCCGGCCCGCACCGCATCCCCGACGACCGCGCTCACCCGATCCGTCTGCACCTGCTCGACGCCGACGGGGACCCGGCCGCCGCCGCGGCCGCGCTCGCGGAGATCATCGCGTCCACGACGGCTCCCCGGCCGATCGGGACGACGCTCGACGGCGACCTGCTGTCCGGGCACGACCTGATCCGGTTGACGGACCGCCACCACGTCTGGGTTCCGCGGATCCATCACATCGCGGTCGACGGCTACTCGTTCGCCGCCCTGCTGCGGTGGACCGCCGAGTGCTACTCCGCCGATCTGGCGGGGCTGCCGCTCCCCGAATCGCCGTTCTCCCCGCCCGATCCCGCAGGTGGCGACTCGAACGGCGAGGACGCGGAGTTCTGGGCGGGCTACCTCGATGCCGCCCGGCCCGCGTCGATCTCCCGCGCCGAACCGTCCCCGGCCCGCGAGCCCGCGTACCGTCACCGCGTCGAGTTGGCACCGCGCTCGGGGGACGGTCGCCGGGGCTGGGCGGAATCGATGATGGCCGCCCTCGCCTGCTACGTCGGCGCACTGTCCGGCGAAGCCGTCGTGACCCTCGGCGTGCCGTGGGCCCACCGCCGCTGGGGCGGACCGGTGACGATGGAACCCGAGGTGAACATCCTGCCGCTCCGGCTGACGGTCGCCCCGACCATGACGGTGGGCGAGCTCGTCGACGCGGTGACGCGAGAACTCGCCGTCGTGCGCCCGCACATCGGCCATCGCGCGGACCGGCTGCGGCGCGATCTGGGTCTCGTCGGCGCCGACAGCCCGCTCTACGGGCCGTGCGCGAACATCAAGTTCTTCACCCCGGAGCTGCGTTTCGGCGAGGCCGCCGGAACCGTGAGCAACATCTCGATGGGCCCGGTCGACGATCTGACCCTCACCGGGTCGCCGCGCCCCGACGCGGGCTTCCTGCTGGAGGTCGAGGCCGCACCCGCCCGATACACCGCAGAGCAGGCCCGCGACCACGCCGAGCGGCTCGGCGCCCTGCTCGCCCGGATCGGCGCCGCCGACGCCGAGACCCCGCTCGGCGCCCTGCCGATCGCGCTCCCCCGCGAGGCGGAACTGGAGATCGTCGAACGCAATCGCACCGATTCGCCCGCGCTCCGCGCCGAAGCCGAGTCCGTCACGCTCGCGACGCTGCTCGCCGAGGCCGCCGTCGTCCACGCGGACCGGCCCGCGCTCGCCTGGGGCGGCACGACACTCACCTATCGGGAGCTGCGCGCCGCGGTCGCCGATCTCGCCGACACCCTGGCCGCCCACGGCGTCGGACGCGGCGACGTCGTCGCCCTGCGGCTGGAGCGCTCCCCCGAGACCGTCGCCGGGCTGCTGGCGACGCTCGAGTGCGGGGCGGCGTATCTGCCGATCGATCCGGCGCTGCCCGCCGAACGCGTCGTCGACATGCTCGACGACGCGCGGCCCCGGGTCCTGCTCACCGCACCCGACGACGCCGCGCCGGCCGACGGCACCGCGTACTGGCGCCGCGACGCCCTCGCACTCCGGATCGATCCGGGTCCCGGACCGGTCCCGGACACGGTCGTCGGCCGATCGTCGCCGCGCGATGCCGCCTACCTCATCTTCACCTCCGGCTCCACCGGCCGGCCGAAGGGCGTGGTGGTGGAGCACCGCAGCATCGTCAACCGCCTGCGGTGGATGGACGAGATGTTCGGGCTCGGCCCGGACGACCGGGTGCTGCAGAAGACGCCCTACTCCTTCGACGTGTCCGTGTGGGAGTTCTTCTGGCCGCTGATCAGCGGTGCGACGCTCGTGCTCGCGACGCCGGGCGTGGAACGGGACAGCCCGGAGCTGGCGCGGGAGATGGTGGAGCGGGCGATCACCGTGTGCCACTTCGTGCCGTCGGCGCTCGCGGCGTACCTGGCGGCCGACCCCTCCGCCGCCGGCGAGCACGCCCTGCGACTGGTGGTCTGCTCCGGTGAGGCGCTGCCGCCGGAGGTCCTCCGGCGCGGCCGGGAGCTGCTGCCGTACGCGAGCATCCACAACCTCTACGGGCCGACCGAGGCCGCCGTCGACGTGACGGAGTGGGCGCCGGGACCGGACTGGGACGCCCGCGCCGTGCCGATCGGCGTCCCCGTCCCGAACACCGCGGCCTACGTGCTCGATGCCGGCGCTGCGCCCGCAGCCGCCCGGGGCGATCGGCGAACTGTATCTGGCCGGGATCCAGCTCGCCCGCGGCTACCTGCGTCGTCCCGGCCTCACCGCACGACGATTCGTCGCCGATCCGTTCGCGCCGGGCCGCCGGATGTACGCGACCGGGGATCTGGTGCACCGCGACGACACCGGTGCGCTGCGGTACGACGGCCGGGTCGACGACCAGGTGAAGGTGCGCGGACGCCGTATCGAACTGGGCGAGATCACCGAGGCGCTCGCCGACCAGCCCGCGATCGCCCAGGCCGCGGCGGTGACCCGGGAGGTGGCGACCGGGACGGGGACGTCGACGGTCATCGTCGGCTACGTGGTCCCGGCCGGTGACGGCATCGACCGGTCGCAGCTGCGCGATGCCCTGTCCCGTCGACTGCCCCCGTACATGGTCCCCACCGCGATCGAGGTGCTCGACGCCCTGCCGATGACGCGGAACGGGAAGCTGGACCGTCGTCGGCTGCCCGCGCCGACCCTCGGCGACGGTCCGCAGGCCGCGCCGCGCTCCCCGCACGAGGCCGTGCTGGAACCCCTGTTCGCCCGAGCCCTCGGTCGCACGCACGTCTCGGTGACCGACAGCTTCTTCGACCTGGGCGGCACCTCGCTGACCGCTTCGGTGCTGGCCCGACGCTGCGCCGATGCGCTCGGGACCGCGGTGACCGTCGCCGATCTGTTCGCCGCCCCGTCGGTCTCGGCCCTCGCCGACCGGATCGGCGGCGGCGCCTCGGCCGACCCGTTCGGCCGGCTGCTCACCCTGCGGCCCGCTCCCGTTCCCGCGGACGGATCGCCGGACGCCGACTCGGCGGGGCCGGTCTTCGCGATCCACCCGGCGGGCGGGCTCGGCTGGTGCTACGCCGGACTGCTCCCGGAGCTGGATCCGGGCACCGGACTGTACGCCCTGCAGGCGGACGGGCTCGACGGCTCACCGCTCCCGCAGACGCTGCGGGAGGTGGCCCGCGACTACCTCGACACCATCGAGGAGGTCGCCCCGACCGGGCCGATCCAGCTGCTCGGCTGGTCGGTCGGCGGGGTGATCGCGCACGAGATCGCGGTCGCCGCCGCCGCACGCGGACGCCTCGTGAGCCGCCTCGTGCTGCTCGACGCGTACCCGAGCGAATGCTGGGACGGCCGTCCGGCCGCGACCCCCGCCGAGGTGCGCCGCGCCCTGCTGATCATGGCCGGGGCGGACTCCGACAGCGAACTCCGGACCGACGACGACGTCCTGGCCGCCCTGCAGGAGCAGGGGGCGGCGCTCGGCGGCCTCTCCGTCGAGCAGGTGCGGCGGGTGGCCGAGGTGGTCGGACACTTCGCCGTCCTGATGCGCTCGCATCGCACCGGCGTCGTCGACGTCGACGCCCGGCACGTCGCCGCGGCCCGCAGCGCCGAGGACTTCCTTCCGCCGCGGGCCTGGGAACCGCACGTCCACGGCGCGCTCACCTACACCGAGCTCCCGGTGACGCACCCGGGCATGGTCTCGCCCGAATCGCTCGCCGCGGTGGCCGCGATCCTCAACGGCCCCGTATCGGCCGGCCCCCGGGGATCCGGGGACACCGCCGAACCGGAGAGCGGGGGCCGCGCCGCCGAGGCGACCGCGGCCCTGCGCGCGCGGATCGTCGAACATGCGCCGGGGCGGGATGCGGCGGCCGTGATCGACGCGCTCGCCGCGCACGGCACCCCGCTGGTGACCGTCGACCCCGCCGATCCGACGGCGCGGCGGGTCCTGCTCGCCCACGTCGCCCACGAGGGCGCGGCCGGGGTGTACGTCTGGGTCAACCGGATCACCGACGACCCCGACGGACCGGACGGACTGCTGCGCCGGTGGGGTGCGACGAATCTCTGGTTCACCGAGTTCTCGGTGCCGAACGGCACCATGGCGTCGTACCGGTTCTACGCGTACGACGCCGACGATCCCGCCGTGCACGACGGCCGCCTCGAGTACTCCCGGGCGGTGGCCGACGCCGCGGTGGACGACCCCGCCGATCACCGCGCTCCGGACTCGCCGTTCGGCTCCGTGCTGCGCACCCCGGGCGCCCCCGACCTGCGCCGCTGGCGGCGCGGCGCGGCCGCTCGGCCCGGTCCCCGAACCGTGGAGTCGGGGCATCTCGCCGACGGCACCCGGTGGCGCCTGACCGAGCCGATCGGCGACGGCGATGCGGAACCGCGGATCGTCGTCGTCCCGGATGCCCAGAAGTGGTTCGATCGGTGCGACCTGCCCGGGGTGCTGGCCGCAGCAGGTTCGGGCACAGCAGGTTCGGGTTCGGCGGATTCGGGTTCGGGGGATCCGGGTGCCCCGGTGGCGATCCTCGGCGTGGACGCGCCGGGCGACGGTCCCTCCCGGCGGCGGCAGCTCGGCGCCGACCGGGCCTTCCTCGCCTCGATCGCCGACGATGCCCTGCCGCGGGCCCGCACCGTGCTCGGAGCGACCGAAGCGCGGGCCGTCTGGGCCGGTCAGAGCCTCGGCGGCCTCAGTGCGCTGGCCGCGGCCGCCTGGTTCCCCGACGCCGTCGACGAGCTGATCGTCTACTCGCCCTCGCTGTGGTTCTCCCCCGACGGCCCCGCCCGCCCCGCCGACTGGGACGGCGGTCGCCCCTGGATCGCCGACCTCCTGGCCGACGCGGCGCCCCGGCCGACCCGGCTCGCGGTCGGCCGCAACGAACGGCTCCTGGCCGCACCGGTCACGGGACTGGCCCGGGAACTGGCGGAGGCGGGCTGGCCGGTCACGCTGACGACCTACGCCGGCGGCCACGACCTCCCGTGGTGGGCGCACCTGCTCGCGGCGGACCTCCGCACCCGGTGACCCGGACTACAGCTTGCTGACCTGCACCGACATCCCGGGATCGGTGGCCACGGTCAGCGGCGACGGCGGTGCGCCGCCGGCGATCACGTGCGCGCCGAGCGTCGCGACCATCACCCCGTTGTCGGTGCACAGCCGCGGCGCGGGGACGCGCAGCTCCACCCCGGCCGCGTCCGCCCGCTCCCGGGCCAGCGCCCGGATCCGCGAGTTCGCGGTCGCCCCGCCGCCGAGCACCAGGGTGTCGACGCCGCGTTCGGTGCACGCCCGCATCGCCTTGGCGGTGAGCACGTCGGCGACGGCCTCCTGGAAGCTCGCCGCCACGTCGGGCACGCTCACCGCACGACCGGCGCGCACCTCGCCCTCCACGTAGCGGGCGACGGCGGTCTTGAGTCCGGAGAACGAGAAGTCGTACGGCGCGTCCCGCGGCCCGGTGAGGCCGCGCGGGAAGCGGATCGCCTCCGGATCCCCGTCGCGGGCCATCGCGTCGATCACCGGGCCGCCGGGGTAGCCGAGATCGAGCAGCCGCGCGACCTTGTCGAAGGCCTCCCCCGCGGCGTCGTCGATCGTCGTGCCCAGCTCGTCGATGGGCCGGGCCAGATCGTCGATCCCGAGCAGATGCGTGTGCCCGCCGGAGACCAGCAGGGCCACCGACGACGGCATCGGGCCGTGTTCCAGGGTGTCGACGGCGACGTGCCCGCCCAGGTGGTTCACCGCGTACAACGGCACGTCCCACGCCAGCGCGTACGCCTTGGCCGCGGCCACCCCCACCAGGAGCGCACCGGCCAAGCCGGGTCCGATGGTCACCGCGATCGCGTCGGGCCGGTCGATCCCGGCGGCCTCGCGGGCCCGCCGCATGGTCGGCACCATCGCCTCCAGGTGCGCGCGGGAGGCGACCTCGGGCACCACGCCGCCGTAGCGGGCATGCTCGTCCTGACTCGAGGCCACCTCGTCGGCCAGCAGCGTCGCCGACTCTCCGTCCCACGAGACGATGCCGACACCGGTCTCGTCGCACGAACTCTCGATCCCCATCACGATCACGGGCCGGGCTCCTCCTCCCGCGCGGGCCGCACCATGGTGTAGGCGTCGGCGCCGGACGGCTGATAGTAGTTGCGGCGCACGCCCGCCACGGCGAACCCCGAGTTCTCGTACAGTCTGACGGCCGGCGCGTTGTCGGTGCGCACCTCCAGGAACACCGGTGCGCCGTGGGCGTCGGCGACGGCCAGCATGGCATCCATCAACGCCCGACCGCCCCCGGTCCCCTGCCGTCCCGGGGCGACGGCGATGGTGTGCACCTCGCACTCGTGGTCGCCGGGCGGACCCAGCACGCTGATCCCCGCGTACCCGGCGACGGGCTCGTCCGGGGCCTCCCGCAGCGCGAAATAGCGGTTGTGCGGTGCCGCGAGCTCGCTCACGAAACCGGTCAGCGGCCACGGCGAGTCCCCCGCGAACAGCTCGATCTCCAGTTCCGCGCACCGCGGCAGGTCACGCGGGGTGAGCGCGTCGACGATCACGACGGCGTCCTCACAGCAGCGACTTGCGCCGCTGATCCTTCAGCTCGACGGCGTCCGGACGACGCAGATATAGCGGCACCAACGGCTCGGGCGCACCGAGCCCCGAGCCTTCGGATCCGCTCCCCGAGCTTTCCGTCCCGCTCCCTGAGCCTGTCGAAGGGGCGAGCGCCGCGGCCACCAGCGAGGCCGCCGTCGGCACCGTCGCCGACGACACCGGCGGTCCGTAACGATCGGTGAATCCCGGAGTACCGGCCACGACGGCCGCCGCACCCGGTTCGACGACGTCGGGCGCGCTCACCTCGGGGCCGGCGACCCGTGCGCCCCCCGAGTACCTCGCCCAGTACACCTCGCGGCGGCGCGCATCGGTCACCACCAGGATCTCCGGCGACTCGGTCGCCGCGGCCGCGATCGCATTCGAGCGAACACACCCCGTACACCGGGAGATCGAGCGCATCGGCGTACGCGGAAGCCGTGGCCATCCCCACGCGCAGACCCGTGAACGGCCCCGGACCGCACCCGGTCACCACCGCCGCCAGGTCCGCACCGGTGATCCCGGCGTCGGCCAGCACCTCACCGATCAGCGAGGTGAGCACCTCGGCGTGACGACGATGATCGTCCACCTTCCGTTCCGCCCGCGACTCGATCGACCCGTCGGAGCCCAGCCGGACCACTCCGGCCACCACCGACGGGGTCGCGGTGTCCAGCGCCAGGATCCACCGCTCGGTCGCCTCAGTCATTTCTCACCCATTCCCAGGTCGCCGTCCGCACCTCTGATTCGTCGGCCGGGGTCTCCGACCCGCCCACGTCGTTCCCGGCGTCGAACACCCCCGACCCGCTCACGTCGTTCCCGGCGTCGAACACCCCCGACCCGCTCACGTCGTTCCCGGCGTCGAGCGTCCCCGGAGGGTTCGCCTCGGTCCGGCGCAGCCGCACCAGCAGGAACTCGTCGACCAGCCGCTCGGCCACCCCCTCGCCCCACTCCACGACGACCACCGAATCGGCCAGATCCGTGTCCAGGTCGAGCGCGTCGAGGTCGTCGAGCCCGCCGAGCCGGTAGGCGTCGACGTGGATCAGGCCCGGGCCGCCCGGCACTCCGGGGGCGTGCTGGCGGGCGATGATGAACGTCGGCGACGACACCCGACCCGTCACCCCGAGACCGGCCGCGAGACCGCGGGTCAGGGCCGTCTTGCCCGCGCCCAGCGGGCCGTCGAGGATCACCAGGTCGCCGGGTCTCAGGATCGAGGCGAGATCGGCGCCGAGCGCCTCGGTGTCGGCGGTCTCGGGCAGCACCCGGCTGCCGGGGACCCCGCGTGCGCACCCGCTCATCGCGACCCCCGATACCAGCTCGTCACCGGACGCGGCCGGGTCGGCCGCGGATGCGCCGGACGAGCGCGCTCGACCAGCTGGTCGAGCGCGTCGTTCACCAGATCCGGGTACTCCATCGGCAGCGTGTGACCGCAGCCCTCGCCGATCACCAGCCGCGCATCGTCACCGAGTGCGGAGAACATCCGCACCGAGTTCGGCAGCGGGGTGACCCGATCGGCGTCGCCGCACATCACGACGGACGGGACCTGCGCGAGCACCGGGATCGCCGTGGACTCGTCGTGGCGCTCCAAGGCGTGCAGGAAGTTCACCATCGTCGAGATCGAGGTGTTCTGGATCATCTTCTCCGCGGCGCGCTCGGTGGCCGGACTGTAGTAGTCGGGGCCGAAGCTCCCGGCGACCAGCACCGGGTACACGACCCGCCGGGTGACGCCCCGACCGGCCTGGACCAGGCGCGGGAAGTGCCGGACCGAGAGACGCAGAGCGTCGACGATCGGATTGTTCAACCCCTCGCCCAGCCCGGCCTCGGTGATGCCGCGGGCCGCGGTCGAGACCAGGCCGACGCCGCTGACCCGGCCCTCGTGACCGAACAGGTCGGGGTGGCGGCGCGCCAGCGCCATCACCGTCATGCCGCCCATCGAATGTCCGACCAGCACCACCGGACCGGTCGGCGCCGTCGCCCGGATCACCGCCGCGAGGTCTTCGCCGAGTTGCGGGACCGAACAGCTCGCCGCCGGTGCGGGATCGCTCTTGCCGTGGCCGCGCTGGTCGTAGAAGACCATCGTGATCCGCCGATCGGCCCAGCGCCGGGCGAGCTCGTACCGCTGGAAGTGCCACGCCGCCATGCGCAGGGTGAAACCGTGGACGAAGATCACCGTCAGCTCCGGTTCACGCTCGTCGGCGGGGTCCCCGGTCCGACACGTGCGCACCGCCAGCCCGACGCCGTCGTCGGCGATGACGGTGGACGGCTCGTC
Organism: Gordonia sp. (in: high G+C Gram-positive bacteria); assembly: GCF_047600385.1. Taxonomy (GTDB): domain Bacteria; phylum Actinomycetota; class Actinomycetes; order Mycobacteriales; family Mycobacteriaceae; genus Gordonia. The sequence continues at coordinate 170,187 of NZ_JASGKZ010000002.1, forward strand.
GTCGTAGATCGTGGTGAAGTCGACGCCGACGTGCGGATCGACGTCGGTGCCCTTGCGCCGGCGGCGACGACGCCGCAGCGACGTTGCCGCCGACGGTGGCGCCGAGCGAGCCGACGTCCTTCAGCCCCGAGGTCAGGGCGCGCTGTGCCTGCGGGCTCTTCGCCGGGGGCGTCTCGACTCCCCGAGCCTCACGAGCCGGGGTCGCCGGCTCCGGTGCCGTCGGATCGGACTCGCTCACCGCGCCGCCTCCCGGGTGTCCGGGCCCGGCGTGTCCGCGTTCTCGGCCGCGCCTCCGACATAGCGACGACGGGCCCGGCCCCGTATCCCGGTGAAGATCTCGTAGTCGATGGTGTCGATCGTCGCCGCCCACTCCGTCGCGGTCGGCACCGGTGGCCGGCCGGACCGGCTCGCGCCGAACAGGACCGCCCGATCGCCTTCGGCGACGCCGCCGCCGTCGGGTCCGAGGTCGATCACCAGCTGGTCCATGCAGACGCGTCCGACGCTCGGGAAGCGCCGGCCCGCGACGTCGACGTCGAACCGGCCGGAGAGCAGACGCGGGATCCCGTCCGCGTATCCGGCGGCGAGCACCGCGATCACCGTGTCCCGCGGGGCGACCCACCGGTGCCCGTACGAGACGCCCTGCCCGGCGGGGATCCGCTTCACCAGCGCGACCTCGGCGGTGAGCGTCATCGCGGGGATCAGACCGAAGTCGCCCCGTTCCGGGATCGGCCGCCCCCCGTAGAGCGCGACGCCGGGCCGCACGAGGTCGCGGGCCAGGTCGGGGCGGGTCAGCGCCGCAGGCGAGTTGGCGACGTGGGTCAGTTCCGGGGTCACGCCGAGTGCGACCAGTTCGCGGGTCGCCTCGTCGAGCCGCTGCGCCTGCGCGGTGTTGAGCGGATTGTCCGGCTCGTCACCGCAGGCCAGGTGGCACATCATCGCGCGCAGCGTGATCGCGCCTTCGGCCTGAGCTCTCGCCAGCGCCCGGGCGGTGTCCGCCCAGTCGGCGTGCCCGATACCGCTGCGACCGAGTCCGGTGTCGACCTTGGCGGTGACCGTGGCCGTGGTCCCGAGCTCACGGGCCGCGGCGACGACGGCGGCCAGCTGCCGCGACGACGAGACCGCGACGTCGACGTCGGCGGCGATCGCGGCGGCGAAATCGGTGGACGGGCTGTGCAGCCACGCCGTGATGTGCGCGTCGATCCCGGCGGCGCGGAGAGCGAGAGCCTCGCTGACGTGCGCGGTGCCGAGTTCGGCCGCACCCGCCGCGAGCGCGGCCCGGGCGACGGGCACCGCACCGTGGCCGTAGCCGTCGGCCTTGACCACCGCGATCGGCGGCACGCCCGCCCGGTCGGTGATCACCCGGACGTTGTGGGCGATCGCGTCGAGGTCGACGGTCACGGTGAGCGGCGCGGGCATGGCCGGGCCCGCGGCCGTGGAAGCGGTCCCCCCGGAGACGGTCTCCCCGGAAACGGTCGGTTCTGTCATGTCAGTCTTCCTCCCCGGAACGGTCCGACGACGGATCCAGCACCCGGCGCAACGCCTCGGGCACCGCCGCCACCAGGTCGGAGGCGCCGATGGGGATCGTGCCGCCGCCGCTGGCCAGCAGCGCGGCCACGGCGTGCACACGCGCCGCGGCCGCCGCGTCGAGCATCGGCGGCCGTTCGGCACCCCAGAAGAGCGACGACGGCCGGTCGACGGCCAACAGCGCTCCGGCGATCCCGGCCAGCACGTCGCCGGCGCCCGCCGTCGCCGCCGCCGAGCCCCCGGCGTCGTTGCCGAGCACCCCGCCGCCCGGTTCGGCGATCAGCGTGATCCGTCCTTTGAGCAGCACGGTGGAGTTCAGCCGCGCGGCGAGCTCCCGGACCGCGGTGAGCCGATCCGCTCCCACGGGCGCCCCGGCGAGGCGTTCGAACTCTCCGGCATGCGGCGTCAGCAGGGTCGGCGCGTCTCGCTCCAGCAGTTCGGGTCGGCGCGCGACGACGGTGAGCGCATTGGCGTCCACCAGCACCGGCAGCTCGGTCGCCAGCACCCGCTCGACGAGTTCCTCGGCGGGACCGTCGGTGCCCAGGCCCGGGCCGACGACCCAGGCCTGGACCCGACCGGCGTCGTCGAAGTCGGTCACCGCCACCACCTCGGGTCGGTGGGCCACCACCTGGGGCGCCGCCGAGCCGACGAAGCGGGTCATCCCCGACGTCGCCGCCACCGAGCCCGCCGTGCTGAGCACGGCGGCCCCGGGATACCGGTCGGAACCGGCGACGATCCCGACGACGCCCTGGGAGTACTTGTCGTCCTGCGGTCCGGGTCGCGGCCACAGCAGGGCGACGTCTCGATCGGTCAGACAGGCGACACCGGGTTCCCTGTTCCCGGTCTCGATGCTCTTCCGCTGCCGCCCCCACCGGTGGACGAGTCGGGTCGACAGGTCGAGGCCGATGTCGATCACCTCGATGCGGCCGCAGGACGGCGCGGCCAGCAGATGCGCCAGCCGGCGTTCGCCGAACGTGACGCAGACGTCCGCCCGCACCGAGGGTTCGTGCACCACTCCGGTGTCCGGGTCGACGCCCGACGGCAGATCCACCGCCAGCACGGGGGCGAACACGCCCGCGAACACCTCGGCCGCGTTCGGGCGCAGCGGTCCGCGCCCGCCCAACCCGACGACGGCGTCGATCACCAGATCGGTGTCCGGTGCGAGACGCTCGGTGACCCGCCCACCGGCCCGGCGGAACGCCGCGAGCCCTCCGGGGTGAGCGGCATCGGGGGCCAGGAGCACCGCGTCGACCGCTACCCCGCGACGACGCAACAACGCTCCCGCGTACAGCGCGTCCCCGCCGTTGTTGCCCGCGCCGACCACCATGCCGACCCGCCGCCCGTACACGCCGTCGCAGCGCGCGACGAGTTCCGCGGCGGCGACCCGGGCCACCCCGTTCGCGGCACGCGCCATCAGGACGCCGCCGGTCAGCAGTTCACCGGTGGACTCCTCGGCGGCGCGGATCTGATCCGCGGTGTAGTAGCCGATCACGGCTACTCGACCGTCACCGACTTCGCGAGGTTACGCGGCTTGTCGACGTCGTAGCCGCGCTCCTGGGCGACGGTGGCCGCGAACACCTGCAGCGGCACCGTGGACACCAGCGGTTGCAGCAGCGTCGGGGTGTGCGGGATCGGGATCAGGTGGTCGGCCACCGCGGCGGCCGCCTCGTCACCCGGCTCGGCGATCACGATGGTGCGCGCACCGCGGGCCTGGATCTCCCGGATGTTGCTGATCATCTTGGAGTGGAGCACCGCACGGCCCTCCGGCGACGGCATCACGATGATCACCGGCAGCCCGTCTTCGATCAGAGCGATCGGGCCGTGCTTCAACTCGCCCGCGGCGAATCCCTCGGCGTGGATGTAGGCGAGCTCCTTGAGTTTGAGCGCGCCCTCCAGCGCCACCGGGTAGCCGACGTGCCGGCCCAGGAACAGGACGGTGTCGCTGGCGGCGTAGCTGCGGGCCAGTTCACGCACCGGCTCCATCTGCTCCAGGACCTTCTCCACCGCGGCGGGGATGGCCTCCAGCGCGCGGAACTCGGCGACCACCTCGTCGGGGTACTTGGTGCCGACGGCCTGGGCCAGCGCCAGACCGACCATGTAGGCGGCGGCGATCTGCGCCAGGAAGCATTTGGTGGAGGCGACACCGATCTCCGGACCGGCGTGCGTGTAGAGCACCGCATCGGATTCGCGCGGGATCTGGGCGCCGTTGGTGTTGCAGATGGCCAGGACGCGCGCCTTCTGGTCCTTCGCGTGTCGCACCGCCTCCAGCGTGTCGGCGGTCTCCCCGGACTGGCTGATCGCGACCACCAGCGTCGACCGGTCCAGGACCGGGTCGCGGTAGCGGAACTCGCTGGCCAGCTCCACCTCGACGGGCAGTCGGGTCCAGTGCTCGATGGCGTACTTGGCGATCATGCCCGCGTGGTAGGCGGTGCCGCAGGCGACGACGAAGACCTTGTCGACGTCGCGGAGGTCCTGGTCGGAGAGCCGCTGCTCGTCGAGCACGATGCGCCCGCCCTGCAGGTGCCCGAGGAGGGTGTTCACCAGCGCCTCGGGCTGCTCGGCGATCTCCTTGAGCATGAAGTACTCGTAGCCGCCCTTCTCCGCGGCCGCCAGGTCCCAGTCGATGTGGAAGGGCTTGCCGCCGGTCGGGGTGCCGTCGAAGTCGGTGATGTCGAACGAGTCCGCGGTGATCACCACGACCTCGTCCTGGCCCAGCTCGATCGCGTCGCGGGTGTGCTCGATGAACGCGGTCACGTCGGACGCGACGAACATCTCGTTCTCGCCCACGCCCACCACCAGCGGGGTGGAGCGGCGCGCGGCGACGATGGTGCCGGGGTGCTCGGCGGACATGAACACGACGGTGAACGCGCCCTCCAGGCGACGCAGCGTGGCGTAGGCGCTGCCCACGAAGTCGCCGGCGTGGGCGCCGAACGCGTACTCGCGCGCCAGCAGATGCACGGCGGTCTCGGTGTCGGTGTCGGATTCGAACTCGATGCCGAAGTCCTCGAGTTCGGCGCGCAGCGGCGCGTAGTTCTCCAGAATGCCGTTGTGCACCACCGCGAACTCGTGGTCGGTGCTCTGCTGCGGGTGCGCGTTGCGGTCGGTCGGCTGACCGTGGGTGGCCCACCGGGTGTGGCCCATGCCGGTGGTGCCCGACAGCGTGTCCGCGCCCACCTCGGAGATGGCCTTCTCCAGGTTCTCCAGACGACCGGCCTTCTTCTCCACCGCGATCGCCCCGTCGCCGTCGGCGACGGCGGCGCCCGCGGAGTCGTAACCGCGGTACTCCATGCGTCGCAGGGCCTCGATGACGATGGGCAGGGCCTGTCGATGCCCCACGTATCCGACGATTCCGCACATGGTCGTCGAGTTTACCTGGCGGCGGGCAGACCTTTCGTGTCGCGCTCGTCGGCGGGCGGCTCGGCGGCGGCGTCGAACGGCGCCACCCCCAGCAGCTGGGCGAAATGATCGACGTCGGCGCGCCGCTGCGTGGCCGGATCCACGACGAGCAGACCGCCCATCGCGACCTCCGGATCGGAGAAGGCCGCGTACCTCTCGTCACCGGTCAAGCGGTGCAGCAGAAAGCCGGTGACCTGCGCCCGGACCGCCGCGTGGAGTTTGCGCTCGGCACCGTTGATCCCGATGAGCGACTTGGGCGAGAAGCGCTCGAGCAGACCTTTCGAGTCGCCGCCGGGCAGTGTGCGCAGCACCACGTCACCGCCCACGGTTTGAGCCAGCACCAGGGCGTTGCCGGCCATCGAATCGATCTCACCGGCGCCGGCCACGATCAGCGTCGGCGCGGTGACGCTCTCGGCGGCGGGCAGCAGCGTGGCCGTGGTGGGTGCCGGGAACAGCGGGATCAGGGCCTTCACCGGGATCTGCGGCCGACCCAGGAGCGCTTCGGCCGAGGCGGCGCGCACGGCGGCCGCGGCACCGAAGCCGTGCCCCACCAGCCCCACCTTCTCCGGGTCCACGGTGATCGCGTCGGAGGTGCCCAGCCGCACGCTCTGCACCACGGTCAGCGCGGCCCGCAGGTCGGTGGCCAGTTCGATGTCCGAGGCGAGCGGACCCCGTTCCGAATCGGGCGCGGCGACGACGATGCCCCACGACGCCAGATGGAACATCAGGTCGCGGTAGGCGGCGCTGTCGCGCAGCCACGCGTGCCCGAACGCGATCGCCGGCAGGTCGGTGCCGGTCCGGGGCGCGAACACCTGCCCGGCGAGTCCGACGATGCCGAGATCGCCGCGATCGACCTTGTGCGGCCCGCGGCGCGCCAGGTCTTTCATCGACTGATCCGGCGGCGGCGCGACGACTTTCTTCTTCCCGATCACGGCTCCACCCTATCGCCAGCGGCCGACCCGGTACGCCCGTATCCGACGCGGGTCATCAGCGGTGGCAGCGAGTCGGACTCGACGGCGGCGCGGCGACGCGCCGACTCCGCGCGTCCGGCATCGCCGGGTACCCGGCGCCGTCGGTACCGGCGCCGGGCGACGGCGAGTTCGGCCCGCGCCCGGGCCGCGATCGCCTCCAGCTCCGCGAGCGGGCTCACCGCTCGCCCGCCAGGACCAGTTCGCCCGGGGAACGCCACCCTCGGTGCAGCACGCCGATGCCGTCGTTCACCGCCCGGGAGGCCGCGGTGCCCGCGGCGTGCACCAGATCCAGGCGCGCACCGAGCTCGGTGCGCGCCTCCCCCGTGCTCATCGTGACGGCGAGCGGCTCGGCCGCCTCCGTCATCGCCGACCGGTAGTCGTCGATCACCTCGCCGAGGATCAGGTGTGCGGCCGACATCATGCGGGCGTGGATCGCCAACGCCTCCGCGGCGGGGGCGAGGTCGTCGAGGATCCGGGTCGAGGCGCCCACGAGCGCGTCGGCCCCGGTTCCGGTCCAGCTCAGCGGCACCTCGGCGCGCACCCCCGCCACCCGGCGGAGGGTGTCGCCGACCAGGGCCGAATCGGTCCGCAACGCTTCGGCCGTCGCCCCGAACGCGCCGAGATCGAAGGCCGTCACCGCGGCGTGCGGGGCCGCCACCTCGTCGGCGTCGAAGACCACCGCCCCGCGGTCGCGCCAACTCCGCAGCAGGGCCAGGAACGCCTCGATCGGGCTCATCCCGGGATCTCCCGGTCCGCCTCGGCCACCGCGTCGGCGTGCGCGCCGGCGCGCACGGCGAGTTCGGCGAGCCCGGTCGCGCACGCGCTGAGGCGCCCGGCGATCTCCTCCAGGCGGCACCGGAGGGCCTCGGCGGCCTCCCGGTGAACCGGGGTGTGCGCCCAGCCGTGCTCTCGGTCGAGTCGGCGAGCCGAGCCTTCGAGTGCGACGGCCACCGCGTTCTGCCTGGTGACCAGATGTTTCACGGCGTCGGTGTCGAGCCGGAGTGCGTCGTTCATACAGGGTTAGACGCAGCGGAGCCGAGTTCGGTTCCCTCGACACGCCGATTCCCCGTGCCGACCCTCCCGGCGACCGCCGGTCGCCGGGAAGGTGCGGACGAGTCGGATCAGACGGCGGCGACCACGTCGGCCACGCGCTCGGCGATCGACCGCGCATCGTCGGCCGTGGTGGCCTCGACCATCACCCGGACCAGTTGCTCGGTACCCGAGGGCCGCAGCAGGATCCGGCCGCTGCCGTCGAGTTCGGCCTCGGCCTCGGCGACGGCCGCCTGCACGGTGTCCGCGGCGGCGACGGCGTGCTTGTCCGACACCGACACGTTGATCAGCTCCTGCGGGAGCACCGACATCACCCCGGCCAGGTCGGCCAGTCGCGTGCCGGTCTCGGCCACGCGGCGGGCCAGCAGCAGGCCGGTGAGGACGCCGTCGCCGGTGGTCCCGGCGGACGGGATCACGATGTGCCCGGACTGCTCGCCGCCGAGCGCGTACCCGCCGGAGCGGAGCTCTTCGAGCACGTAGCGGTCGCCGACACCGGTCACCCTGACCTCGATGCCCGCCTGCTTCATGGCCAGGTGCAGACCCAGGTTGCTCATCACGGTCGCGACCAGGACGTCGTCGGTCAGCTCGCCGCGCTCATGCATGGCCAGCGCCAGGATCGCCATGATCTGGTCGCCGTCGACCACGGCCCCGGTGGAGTCCACCGCGAGGCAGCGGTCGGCGTCGCCGTCGTGCGCCAGCCCCAGGTCCGCGCCGTGTTCGAGCACCGCCGCCTGGAGGTTCTCCAGGTGGGTGGAGCCGCAGCCGTCGTTGATGTTGAGGCCGTCGGGGTCGGAGTGGATCGCGATCACGCGCGCACCGGCCGCGGAGTAGGCCTGCGGACCGATCGACGACGCCGCGCCGTTCGCGCAGTCCACGACGACGGTCAGGCCCTCGAGGTGGCTGCCGCCGCAGGCGACGAGATGATCGAGGTAGCGGTGCACGGCGTCGGGGGCGTCGACCAGGCGGCCGACGGCCGCACCGACCGGGCGCGGCTGCGGGCCGTCCATCGCTTCTTCGATCGCGTCCTCGACGTCGTCGGACAGTTTGTGCCCGCCCGCGCCGAAGAACTTGATGCCGTTGTCCGGCATGGGGTTGTGGGAGGCGGAGATCATCACGCCGAAGTCCGCCGCGTAGTCGGCGGTCAGGAAGGCCACGGCCGGGGTCGGCACCACGCCGACCCGGATCGCGTCGGCCCCGGCGGCGGCCAGGCCCGCGCACAGCGCGGCTTCGAGGAGTTCCCCGGAGGCCCGGGGGTCGCGGCCGACCACCACGCGGGGTCGACTGCCGGACGAGAGAGCATCTGCACCGAGAACGCAAACGGCGGCCGAGGCCAGACCCAACGCCAGCTCTGCGGTGAGCTGGTCGTTGGCCTGGCCCCGGACGCCGTCGGTGCCGAAAAGGCGAGCCACAGTCTGCGAAGCGATCAGCGCTTGCTGTACTGCGAAGCCTTGCGGGCCTTCTTGAGGCCGTACTTCTTGCGCTCCACGGCACGATCGTCGCGGGTCAGGAAGCCTGCCTTCTTGAGGGCCGGACGATCCTCGGGGCTGACCTCGATCAGCGCGCGGGCGATCGCCAGACGCAGCGCACCGGCCTGGCCCGAGGGGCCGCCGCCGACGAGCTTGGCGTGGATGTCGAAGACGTCGGGACGCTCGACGGTGACCAGCGGAGCCTTGATGAGCTGCTGGTGCACCTTGTTCGGGAAGTAGTCCTCGAGGGTGCGGCCGTTGAGCTTGAACTCGCCGGTGCCCGGCAGCAGGCGGACGCGGACGACGGCCTCCTTGCGGCGGCCGACGGTCTGGATCGGGTGGTCGATGACGACCGGACCGCGCGAGACGACCTCGGCGGCCGGGGCGTCGTCGGACTCGGTGGTGTAAGCGCCGTCTTCCAGAACGACCTCTTCGTCGACGACCTCGACGTCGTTGTTCACGTTCTCGTCAGTCACTGGGACACCTGCTTGATCTCGAAGGGAACGGGGCGCTGGGCCGCGTGGGGGTGGTTCGGGCCGGCGTAGACCTTCAGCTTCGAGGCGATCTGGTCACCGAGCTTGTTCTTCGGGATCATGCCCTTGACGGCCTTCTCCACCAGACGGTCCGGACGGGTGGCCAGAACCTCGCCCATGGTGCGGGACTTCAGGCCGCCCGGGTGACCCGAGTGGTGGTAGATCTTCTTGTCGTTGGCCTTGTTGCCGCTCAGTGCGACCTTGTCGGCGTTGATGATGATGACGTAGTCGCCGCCGTCGACGTGCGGGGCGAAAGTCGGCTTGTGCTTGCCGCGCAGCAGGTTCGCCGCCTGCACGGAGAGGCGGCCGAGCACCACATCGGTGGCGTCGATGACGTACCACTCGCGGGTCACGTCACCGGCCTTCGGGGTGTAGGTAGGCACAGTAGTCCTCACTGTTGTTTCTCTTCTGCCGGTCGAGTGGTCTGGTACGGCGATTCCCGGCGACCGGTGGGGACCCGGGGCCGATCTCCACGTTCACCGGCGAGAGGCGAGCGCACGTGGACCAGGCACCAGCGATCCAGAGTACGGGAGCCGTTCGACTCGGGTCAAAACACGTAGGCTCTGTGACATGCCTCGCACCATCGCCGTCAACAACCGCGTGGGCCTCGACGAACTGCTCGAATTCGTCCGCCCGCGCCACCGGATGATCCTGACCACCTACCGCGCCGACGGCACCGCCCAGACGTCGCCGGTGAGCGCGGGCGTCGACCCGGCCGGACGCATCGTCGTCGCCACCTATCCCGGCCGCGCCAAGACCGTCAACCTCAAGCGGAATCCGGCGGCGAGCGTCTGCGTGCTCTCCGACGCCTGGCACGAGGCGTGGGTGCAGGTCGACGGCGACGCCGAGGTGCTCGACATGCCCGAGGCCGAGGACGGCCTGGTGGAGTACTTCCGCTCGATCGCCGGCGAACACTCCGACTGGGACGAGTACCGCGCCGCGATGCGACTGCAGAACAAGTCGCTGATCGTGATCACCCCGACGCGCTGGGGTCCGATCGCCACCGGCGGCTTCCCAGCCGACGTCGCCGAACGCCTCGACGCGGCCGACAACACCTGATAGGGATGCACCGATGATCGAACGCACACTCACCCAGGCCGACGGCGAACTGATCCTGCGCACCGGCACCGCGGGCCGCGCCGCCCGCACCGGACACAAGCTGACCATCCGGATGAACAGCTGGCGGGCCCGAGCCGAGTTCGACGACGACGGCCGCCCCGCCGCCGTGGAGCTCACCGTCGACGTCGACTCGCTCGAGGTCCTCAAGGGCGAGGGCGGTCTGGCCCCGTGGACCGGCGCCGAACCCGGCATCGCCCGCAACAACGCCCTCAAGTCGCTGGACGCCAAGAGGTACCCGACCGTCTCCTACCGCTCCACCGCGGTGACGCACGACGCCGACACGCACTCCGTCGAGGGCGAGCTCACCGTGCACGGCGTCACCCGGCCGCACCCGTTGACGGTGGTCGCCGACGGCTACGGCTTCGTCTGCGACACGACGGTGACCCAGTCGGACTTCGGAATCAAGCCGTTCTCGCTGATGATGGGCACGGTCAAGGTGGCCGACGAGGTGCGGCTGACCCTCAGCGCGACCGTCCCCCGCTGACCGCGCCCACCGGGCTCGCATACCCTCACCGGCATGAGCGAGAAGACGAACGTCCTGCTGATCGGCGCGACCGGACCGATGGGCCGCGCGGTGCTGGCCCGGAACGATCCGCGCGTCTGCGTGCGCGCGCTGGCCCGGAACCCGCAGGCGCTCGCCGGGGTCGCCGACGACGTGGTCGCCGGTGACGTCCGCGACCGGGACGGCCTCGTGGCCGCCCTCGACGGCATCGACGTCGTCGTCAGCTGCCTCGGCAGCAAGCCGTTCACCGCGGACTCCCGCGACCTGCTGGAGGTCGGCACCGGGAACCTCATGGACGCGATGACCCGGGTCGGGTGCGGGCGGCTGATCGTCGTGACCGGCATGGGCGCGGGCGACAGCAAGGGCCACGGCCCCTGGTACTACGACTACTTCGCCCGGCCGCTGATCCTGCGGACCGTCTACGCCGACAAGGACCGGCAGGAGGAGGCGATCCGCGCGACCGACCTCGACTGGACCGTCGTCCGTCCGTCGATGCTGGTCAAGAAGACCCCGGACAAGCCGGTGCGGGTGAAGGCCGAGCTGGCGCCCGGCGAGAAGATGGGCCCGATCGACCGCACCGACGTCGCGAAGTTCCTCCTCGCCGAGGCCGTCGCGCCCGCCCACTCCCGCGAGACCGTGCACCTGTACACCTGAGCGCTCGGATCGTCGGGCCGCCACCGGGCCGGCGGGGGTGTTCACATTCCGGACAGATTCGGTGTTACCCACCGGTCCGTCGACCGGGCCGCTTAGCGTTCGGCGCATGAGCTACCGCCTCACCGTGATGTATGGACATCCCAGCGATCCCGCCGCCTTCGACGCCTACTACCAGGGCACCCACGCCCCGCTGGCGCTGAAGATCCCGAACCTGGAGGCCGTCGAGGTCCAGGTCCTCGACCCCAATGCCGAGGGCAACAAGCCGCCGTACTACCAGATCGCCACCCTGACCTTCGCCTCCCCGGAGGACATGGGCGCCGCCCTCGGCTCCCCCGAGGGTCAGGCCGCGCTCGCCGACGTCGCGAACTTCGCCGACGGCGGCGTCACCGTGGCCAACGGCAACGTCCTGAAGGTGCTGTAGACCGTCTCGCCGTCCTCGACCGAGGCCCCGTCCGGGAGAACCCTTCCCGGCGGGGCCTTCCCGTGTCCCGTCCGGTGACGCGCCCGGACCCGGTCACCCCGTGACGACCGAGGCCACCGCGGACCGGCACACCGCCTCCACCTCCCCGGAACCGGCCTGACAACCGATGCTCACCTGCAACGGGGTCCCGGGGTCGACGACGATGTACCACCGCACCGCAGGACCCGACGCCGGGACCTCGCGGTAGGCGATCACCGACCGCCCGGCGTACCGGGCCCCGGCCGCGAACTCCACCACGACGTCGTCGCCGCGCTGCCCGATCCGGTGGGCCATGCTCTCGGCGACGCTCGCCCGGGTGGCGCCGGGCCGCAGCGCGGTGACCACCACGATCAGCCGTCGGCCGTCGTCGCGGTCGGCGAACACCGCGCGCACGCCGCGGCCGTCGCCGGGCCGGTCGCCGGACAGCTCGGTGCGCGCCCAGCCGGCCGGCACCTCCATCGCGACCGGGCCCACCCGCTGCGTCGACACCGCCGCGGCCCCGGGCCGCGACCAGCGCGCGACGGCCCCCGTCGCACCGAGGGCCAGCACCGTCGCCGCCGCGAGCACCAGCACCACCCGCGCCGCCCGGCGCGACACCGCGTCGGGCGGCGGCGGGAACCCGAAGTCGAGCCGCGCCGCACCGTGCCGGAACGGCCCCGACCAGCGTTCTCCGTGCCGTCGTACCAGTGCGCGGTCCACCGCGATCACGCGCCGCCCGGGTGCCGTCGTCGCCGACGACACGGAGCCGGCGGCGGCGCCGTCGACCAGGACCAGGTCCGCTCCGGCCACCAGGTCGAGGAGTTCCCGGCGGGCCGGATCGTCGTCGATCTCCCCCGCGGTGCCCGCGTCGATCCGCCAGGCCCCGCCGTCGCGCACCGCCCGCTGCGCGCTCCACGCCCGGCCGTCGGGCGGCTCGCCGGGGATCAGCAGGGTCTCGATCACCACGCACGTCATGACCGCGGCGTCGGCGTGACTCGCGGCGATCAGCAGCGCACGCGGCACCGGGGTGGGCGACGCCCCGTACCCGAGCCCGACCAGAGCGCACTCCAACCGCTCCCGGCGCGGCCGCCCCCAGGTGCTGGGGTACCCGATCGTCGTCGTCCCCGGGCCGACGCCGCAGGCGCGCAGCCCGACGGTCAGGGCGTGGACGCCGTCGGGGTCGTCGACGGCGGTGAGGAAGGCGGCGTCGGCCAGGTCGACCACCGCCGGTCCCGGACCGGCCCCGCGGGCGGTCACCGGGCGACCTGCACGACCTCCGCGCGGTGCGACCGCGAGACCAGTTCACCCCGTCCGGGCGGAAGTCTCTGCAGGCGATGCCGTCCCACGACGTACCCCTCGTCGGGGTCGCCGGACATCAGCAGCACATCGCACGAGAGGTCGCGCAGGGCCGCGACGACCTGGTCGAACAGGGCCCGCCCGATGCCGCCGGAGCGGCGCGCCAGGATCACCCGCAACCCCACGTCGCGCGCGTGACCGAGCAGTTCGAGCAGCGGCAGGATCGGGTTCCCCAGGGCGGTGGCGACGAGGTCGTAGTCGTCGATCACCAGGTACACCGTCGGCCCGGTCCACCAGTCGCCGCGCGCCAGCTGCTCGGCGGTCACGTCCTCCCCCGGCAGCCGGGCGGTGAGGTATTCGGCGAGCTGCGCCATCATCGGCCCCGCGGTCTGCGCCGAACTCGCGTACCCGGCGAGGTGGTCGTCGTCGACCAGCCCGAGCAGGGTCCGCCGGTAGTCGACCAGCACCAGTTTCACCTCGTCGGCGGTGCCGCTCGCGACCAGTCCGGTCACCAGGGTCCGCAGCGTCTGCGTCTTGCCGGCCTCCACGTCGCCGATCACCAGCAGGTGCGGCTGCGCGGAGAAGTCGACGACGGCGGGCCGCAGATCCGATTCGCGCAGACCGATCGCCGCCTGCCCCGGCCCGAGCGGCCCCTGCCGGGCGGCGAGCATCTCGGCGACGGCGTCCGCCCGGACCTCGGCGGCGAGCATCCGCACGCGGGGTGCGAAACGACCGTCGTACACCTGGGCGCAGTCGGCGACGAAGGCGGCGGTGCCCGCCGGAGTCGTCTCCGGATCGGCGATCCCGTCCCAGCGCGGCAGCGCGACCAGCAGGTGCAGCCCCTCCGCGGTGATGCCCCGGCCCGGGCGACCGGTCGGGACGGTCGCGGCGGCCTTGCGGCCCATCTCCGAGTCGAGCGGATCGCCGAGGCGCAGTTCCAGGCGACTGCCGAGGAGATCCTTCATCGCGGGCCGGACGTCGGCCCACCGCGAGGCCGTCACCACCACGTGGATCCCGTACGACAGGCCCTGGGCGACCAGCAGGTTCACCTCGTCCTCCAGGCTCTCGAAATCGGCGCGCAGCGCCGAGAGCCCGTCGATCACCAGGAACAGGTCGCCGGGCGGGAGGTCGTCGTCGAACGTCCACCGGCCCTCCGCGCAGCCGGCGCGGAACTCGCGCATCGACTCCAGTCCGTGCTCGGCGAAGAACTCCTCGCGTCCGGCGAGCGCCGCGGTGAGTTCGGCGAGGGTCCGCCGGACCGCGTCGCGGCGGCTCTTGGCGGCGACCCCGGCCACGTGCGGGAGCCCGGTGAGCGCGCCGAGGGCGCCGCCGCCGAAGTCGAGGCAGTAGAACACGACCTCCCGCGGGGTGTGGACGGCGGCCGCCGAGCAGATCAGGGTGCGCAGGGCCGTCGACTTGCCGGTCTGCGGTCCGCCGACGATCGCGACGTTGCCCGCCGACCCGCCGAGATCGAGCCGCAGCATCTCCCGGCGCTGGTCGAAGGGCCGGTCGATCACGCCCATCGGGATGTGCAGCGGGATCCGCTCCGGTTCGCCGTTCAGGTGCTCGTCGAGGGTCACGGCGTGTTCCAGCGGCTGGAGCCACACCTGGTGCGGCGGCCGACCGTGCCCGGCGATCCGACCGACGAGGGTCTCCAGCAGCGTCGGTCGGGACGTCACCGCGTCCGGTTCGGGGTCGGCGTCGTCGACCGGGAGCGGCCGGGGCAGTGCGGTGAACGGCAGGACCTCGCCGCGCCCGCCGCCGGCGACCGAACCGGGGCCGTCGTGCCGTGGCGGCTGATACGGCCCGGAGACGAACGACGTGCTGAACCGCACCGGGGCATCGGAGTCGGACTTGAGGTAGGCCGCGCCCGGAGTGCTCGGCAGGTGGTAGGCGTCGGGGACGCCGAGGACCGTGCGGGACTCGTTGGCCGAGAAGGTCTTCAGCCCGATCCGGTACGACAGGTGGCTGTCGAGTCCGCGCAGGCGGCCCTCCTCCAGCCGTTGCGAGGCGAGCAGCAGGTGGATGTGCAGCGACCGGCCGAGCCGCCCGATCGCGACGAACAGATCGGCGAACTCGGGTTTCTGCGACAGCAGTTCGGAGAACTCGTCGACGACGATGAACAGCGCGGGCAGCGGATCGAGCGGTGCGCCCGCCTCGCGGGCCCGCTCGTATTCGCCGACGTTGGCGAAGTTGCCCGCCGCGCGGAGCAGTTCCTGGCGCCGGTTGAGCTCGCCGGAGAGCGCGTCGGCCATCCGGTCGACCATCGCGAGCTCCTGCTCCAGGTTGGTGATCAGCGCCGCGACGTGGCGGACGCCGTCGAGCCCGAGGAAGGTGGCGCCGCCCTTGAAGTCGACGAGGACGAGGTTCAGTTCGTCGGGCGAATGGGTGGCGATCAGAGCCAGCACCAGTGTTTTGAGAAATTCCGATTTACTAGAATGTGGATAGAGGTACCCATCGAGTCACCGACCTCAGGGAGTGACATGACCACGACCACCACCGCGACGAGGGCGGCGATCTACACGCGGATCAGCCTCGACAAGAGCGGCGAGGGCATCGGCGTCGAGCGACAGGAGGCGCAGTGCCGCCGACTCGCAGAACTCCACGAGTACGAGGTCGTCGAGGTCTTCTCCGACAACGACGTCTCGGCCTACACCGGCGTCGTCCGTCCCGGCTTCGACGCCCTGTGCGAGGCGATCGCACAGCGCCGCATCGACCGGGTCTACGTCTACAGCGTCGACCGACTCACCCGGCGCACCCGCGACCTGCTGGACCTGATCGACCGGATGAAGCCCGGCGGCGTCACCGTGCATACCGTCACCGGTGAGGGCATCGATCCCGGCTCGGCGAACGCCGTGCTGATCACCACCATTCTCGGCGCCGTCGCCGAGCAGGAGAGCGCGCACAAGAGCGAGCGCATCAGCGCCGCCTACCGGCACCGCGCCGCGACGGGCAAACCGAAGACGGGTGGCCGAAGAATGTTCGGCTACGAGACCGACGGCACCACGATCATCGAGCGCGAGGCCGATGCCCTGCGCGCCGCGGCCCGGCACACGATCGACGGGACCATGAGCCTGCGCGCCCTCTGCATCCAGTGGAACGCCGAGGGCCTCACCTCCACCACCGGCGCGGCGATGACCAGCCCGACGCTGCGCACGATCCTGAGAAATCCCTACATCGCCGGTATCAGTACCTACCTGCCCACCGATGAGCGCGGCGTCCGACTGCTCAAGAACCGCCAGATCCTCGGCCCCGGTCAGTGGCCGGCGATCCTCGACCGGCAGACCTGGGACCAGCTGCAGCGCGCCCTCGACGACCCCTCCCGCAAGATGAATCACGTCGGCAACACGCCGTTGTACCTGATGTCCGGCCTGCTGCTCTGTCCGTGCGGCGAGCCCATGTACCGCCGCAGCCGCGCACTGAAGGCCGGGCGCTTCGCCTACTACGGGTGCAAGAAGACCCGCAAGGAGTCCAACATCCAGCACGTCGAGCATCGGCACCGACGAGACCGACGCGGCGATCGACGCCCTCATGGTCGCCCGCCTGGAGCGCACCGACATCACCGCGGCCCTGAGCGCCGCCACCGCCGACGACGGTCACGGCTGGCATCTGGCCCAAGCCCTGCGCGACCGCGACGACGTCGACCGCCGCCGACGCGAGGCCGCCGAGGCCTTCCCCTCCGGAGCGATCGACATCACGACCCTCACCCTGATCGACTCCCAGCTCACCGACCTCGCCGCCGACGCCGCCGAGCGCGTGAGGACCCTCTCCGAGGCCGGCGACACCAATCCGCTGGCGATGCTCGCCGACGCCGGCGACATCGGCACCTGGTGGCACGAGGTCGCCCTGCTGGAGCAGAAGAGGCGCTTGATCAGGGCTTTCCTCACCGTGAGGGTCGCCCCTGGCCGACACGGCGCGAAGAGCTTCGACCTGCATCGCCTCCTCCCGTCCTGGCACGACACGCTCCGGCTCGCGTAGGTCTCCTCCCCCGCTCCATCGGCGAAGCCGCCGGCCACCAGCTCTCTCGACCGAGCCCGCTCGTCCGAGGGAGAGACCGCCATGACCACCACCATCACCGCTGAGCCCCGTGCCTGGATCGGCTGCCTCGGCTGCTATAACAGCGGCCGCCTCGTCGGCCGCTGGTACGACGTCACCGACTGCGCCGAGGTCGACGTGGCCTCCGTCCACCGCGGCTCCGGCGTGCACTGGAAGGCCCAGGGCTGCGAGGAGATCTGGGTCATGGACACCGACGACCTGCCGGTCGACACCGAGATGGGTGTCACCGACGCCGCGGCCTGGGGCGAGTGCTTCACCGAGGCCGGCGACCGCTGGCCGGCCGTGGCCGCCTGGGTGCGCAGCGGCGCCTACGTGGCCGAGGGGAGCTCCGACATCCCGAGCCTGTCCGACTTCGAGGACCGGTACCGAGGCTGCTGGACGTCGTTCCGGGACTACGCCCACCAGCTCGCCGAGGACCTCGGTCTCCTCCAGGATGTTCCGGAGGAGGTCGAGCGCTACTTCGACTGGGACAGCTGGATCCGCGACCTCGAGATGGGCTACACCGTCGAGACCGCTCCTGACTGCTCCGTCTACGTCTTCGCGGACAACTGATGGCCGGCCACGACCTGCTCACCGAAGCGCTCGACCTGCTCCCCGAGGCATGGGCCGACGAGATCGCCGCCGACGCCGCAGGTCAGGGGTACGACGTCGTCTACGTCGAAGCCCCGGACGGACTGCGTACCGACGTCGTCCGCCGGCTACGCGACACGCTCGACGTCGTCACCGGCGACCGACTCGACGAAGCCTTCCCCGAGTACCACGGCATCGGATCCGGCGAGCTTCTCGACGCACTCGGCATCGTCGCGACCTACGAGAGGAGCACCTGATGGACCCCGAGGACGACGACGAGTTCGAGGACGAGCACCTCGGCCCCGCCCTGGCCGCCGCCTGCGCCTGGGTCGACGACAGGCTGACCGGCGACGACATCGCAGCCGCCACCCGCGTCCTCACCGGCCGGTCGACCCCCGACGCCGAGTACGAGCGGATCCGGCACGAGATCGCGATCTTCGACCCGGGCACCGCCCGGTCGAGCTACGGCCGGGTCTACGGCGACCTCGCCGCTCAGATCACGGTCCGCCGGCGCATCCTGGCCGCCACCGCGGCCCGGCTCGCCCGACTCGGCCTCATCCCCGAGGCCCGACCCGAGCCGGCACCGGTGGCGGACTTCGTCGTCGTCGATGCCGAGGACGTCCGCATCGACGACGAACTCCTCGACGGGCCGGTGACCTGCAGGGTGATCTTCGTCGAGGCCGGCGGCGGGCACCTCTCCTACGGCGTCGACGTCTCCCACGGCGGCCTCCACATCGGAAAATGCCTGGTCAACGACCACAGCCGGGGTCTGCGCGTCATCGCGCCGCGCAGTATCCGCGACGACTGAGCACCACCGAACCCCGCACCGGACGAGTCCCGGTGCGGGGTTCGGCCTTCACCGCGACCATCGAGAGGATGTACTGAAGACCATGACCGACCACGACCACGACGACATCGACGACGAGTTCGAGCGCACCCAGCGCATCGGCGACGCGCTCCATGCCCTCGCCGAGGCCGAGCGCATCGTCGAGGCCGTCGACGAGCCGGACCCGCAGCAGCTCGCCCGCCTGGACCGGCTCTACGACGAGGCGGCCGTCGCCGCCGGACTCGCCGAGATCACCCCAGCGGCCGACCTGCGAATCGGCGACGACCTCACGAACCCCTGCCGAGGCGTCTGCATCGCCAGAGTCACCGCGATCACCGTCGCCGACGACCGGGTCACCGTACTCACCCAGGCCATGGACAACGGCGGCCACGGCCTCGGCGAGCACGAGTTCACCTTCGACCACGACACCGAGGTCGTCATCGGCGCCCGCCAGTACCGGCCGCGCCGCCGACGCTGACCCCCGCCGGCGGAGCCGTCGACGACCTCCTCCTCGACCGACCCGTCGATCGAGGAGGAACCATCGTGTCCGACCACCCCGCCATCACCGACCCGCAGCGACTCGCCCGCGCCGTCCTGTCCACCGACGCCGAGGAGATCGCCGATCGCATCACCGTCGAGCTGACCGACGGCGACGACACCGGCCGGCACGGCTCGACGCTCCGTGTGAATCCCGGCCAGATCGAGGCCGGAGCCGAGCAATACCGCCTCTCGACGGGTGAATCCGTCGATGCCGATGCCCTGACCAGCGCCTTGCCGTGGTCGCCGCCCTGGGACTGAGGCCCCAGGCCGCGTCAGGCCCGATCCGACGAGAGCGCACCGGTCGCCGGTCCTGGTACCGGTACCAGGACCGGCGATCACATCGGATCCGTGGCATCATCGATATATGCGGTACTAGTACCGGTACTGGTACCCGTCACGAGAGAGGCACGACTCATGCTCGTCGAAACCACCCCGGACACCCCCGAGACCGCCGATGACCGCGCCGCGGCCCTGGAAAAGGCCTGGCAGGCCCTCGTCGACGAGGGCTCCGAGCCCACCAACGCCCAGCTGCGCGAGATCACCGGCTTCGGACAGACCACCGTGGCCGGCTGGGCCCGCGCCAAGCGTCGCCAGGTCGCCGCCGCCGCACGCGGAGCCGCGCCCATGCCCGAGGGGCTGGTCTCCGACCTTCAACCGCTGTGGGAACGCGCCCTCGACGTCGCCCGCGCCCAGCTCGCGGCCGAGCATCAGGCTCAGCTCACCACGGCCGACGCCGAGGCCGACCGCGCGATCGCCGCTCAGGAGAAGGCCGAGGCCCAGCTCACCGCCGCACGAGCCGAGATCGCCGAGCTGAAAGTCGCGCTCACCGCCGCCGAGCGCGCGGCCGACGATCTGCGCACTGCCGCCGGCACCCACGAGGCGGCGATGTCCGCCGCCGAGGCCGCCCGAGTCAAGGCCGAGGAAGCGGCGCGGTCCGCTGAGATCGCCCACGCCGAGATCGCCGGCGAGATCAAGGCCGTGCGCAAGGAGCTGGCCGCCGAGCAGACCGCCCGCGGCGAGCTGGCCGAGCAACTCACCGTCGTTACCGCCGCCCGGGACGACGCCACCGCGGCACTACGGACCACCCGCGCCGAGGCCGCCGACCTGACGAGGCGGCTCGATACCGCCGGGGTCGAGCTGACCGCCGAGCGCCAGGCCGCGACCGAGGCAGGCGAGCGCGCACGCTCAACCGAGCTGGCCGCCGAGCGGGCCGAGGCCGAGGTGCGCATCCTGCGTGAGATGCTCGCCGCGCTCCGGCCGGCCGGCGGCGACGAGACCGCCGAATAGAGAGAACCCCGGAGCCTCGACGGCTCCGGGGTTCCTTGCTCACTACTCCCTCAGCGATGAACCCAGCGGGACACTCGCACACCCGATGTCAGGTGATGGCATCGTAGATGTCGCTGATCCCCTTCTTGAGAGCATCTACATCATCGTATGTTTGAGCCATCACCAGATTGACCCCAACCTCCACCACATCCTTATCGGGCCACTCCTCATGTAAGTACTCGTCAAGGAACTCAGCGACTCCTGCCTTGTGCGTCCCCAACAGCAGCGCATTGACCACTGCCTGAAGATCCCATCGACGACCCATGAATGTCGATGTCATCCCGCACCCCTCTCCGGCTCCCCTAGACGGTGCGCTCAGCGTAGCCGACACCGCCCACCGCCGACCTCACCTTCGCTAGTTCACTTCGAACACTCGTGTGTCTCATCAGGGTGTTCCCGGTGGGACACTCCCCGGCCGCCGGCGATCGCGTACCAACAGGGTCCAGATTCGACCCATGTGACACTTTCTCGCCGAGGTCTTCAAAATTCGGTCACCGGCAGCTTTGTCAAGATCAGATCTTTTGCAGCACAGAGACCCACTGTCGACTCGTAGTCGAAGGTCAGCACCTCCTCTGCCACCCTAAAAAAGAACACACGATTCGGGATTAGAATCGGGAGGTTTATATCCATGCGGCCACCTAGTCCCGGAATTCCAACAAATTGAATCCACTTCAGTCTCCGTCAGATCCGCTCCAAACAGGTTCGCCCCCGACAGATCCGCCTCCTTCAGGTACGTCCTCGACAGGTTCGCCCCCGACAGATCCGCCCCCGACAGATCCGCCTCAACCAGGCCCGCCCCCGACAGATCCGACTCAACCAGGTTCGCCTCCACCAGAATTGCCCTTCCAACAAACGCCCTCGACAGGTTCGCCCCCCTCAGGTTCGCCCTCTCCAGGCTGATGTTCATCAGGTTCGTCCCCCTCAGGTTCGCCCCCTCCAGGTTCGCCACCGCCAGAATCGCCCCTCGCAAGTCCGCCCGAAGCAAGCTCGCCCCCGACAGATCCGCCTGAAGCAAGTTCGCCCTCACCAGAGACGCCCTCACCAGAGACGCCCTCACCAGAGACGCCCCTTCCAGATTTACCAACTCCAACTTCGCCCACTCCAGATCCGACTCTCGAAGATCAATCTCTTCCAGATTCGCCTTCGACAGATCCGCCCCCGACAGATCCGCCTTAGCTAGCTCCAGCCCCCGAAGGTTCTGCCCAGTAAGATCGAGCCCCCCAAAAGGTCGCCTCAGGTTGACGTCCGGACTAGACCTTTCACGAACGAATCGCAAATTCTCCGCACGTTCAGCACGAGCCGCGGATACGGCAGCAGCCGCCGCCTCCCTATCCGACCGACGATCATCAATCACCATTGACATGCCCAGTACCGACCCAGCCACCAGCAGCGCGATGACGATGTCCTTCACCCACCACGGAGGGTCGGATAGCCAACGACCTACCCTTCGCCACCTCCCCGGAGATTCAGGGGTAGGCTGCGACTCCGGCTGCGACTCCGGCTGCGACTCCGGCTGCGACTCCGGCTGCGACTCCGGCTGCGACTCCGGCTGCGACTCCGGCTGCGACTCCGGCTGCGACTCCGGCTGCGACTCCGGCTGCGACTCCGGCTGCGACTCCGGCTGCGACTCCGGCTGCGACTCCGGCTGCGACTCCGGCTGCGACTCCGGCTGCGACTCCGGCTGCGACTCCGGCTGCGACTCCGGCTGCGACTCCGGCTGCGACTCCGGCTGCGACTCCGGCTGCGACTCCGGCTGCGACTCCGGCTGCGACTCCGGCTGCGACTCCGGCTGCGACTCCGGCTGCGACTCCGGCTGCGACTCCGGCTGCGACTCCGGCTGCGACTCCGGCTGCGACTCCGGCTGCGACTCCGGCTGCGACTCCGGCTGCGACTCCGGCTGCGACTCCGGCTGCGACTCCGGCTGCGACTCCGGCTGCGACTCCGGCTGCGACTCCGGCTGCGACTCCGGCTGCGACTCCGGCTGCGACTCCGGCTGCGACTCCGGCTGCGACTCCGGCTGCGACTCCGGCTGCGACTCCGGCTGCGACTCCGGCTGCGACTCCGGCTGCGACTCCGGCTGCGACTCCGGCTGCGACTCCGGCTGCGACTCCGGCTGCGACTCCGGCTGCGACTCCGGCTGCGACTCCGGCTGCGACTCCGGCTGCGACTCCGGCTGCGACTCCGGCTGCGACTCCGGCTGCGACTCCGGCTGCGACTCCGGCTGCGACTCCGGCTGCGACTCCGGCTGCGACTCCGGCTGCGACTCCGGCTGCGACTCCGGCTGCGACTCCGGCTGCGACTCCGGCTGCGACTCCGGCTGCGACTCCGGCTGCGACTCCGGCGTAGGCGTTCCACTCATAGACAGATTCTGGACCATCCCGGTGGTCGAGCCTGTCAGCCACATGAACGACACACTCCACCCCGCTGTCCGTAAGCCGACCGTCCAGTGAGACAGTGTCGGCACCGCCCCTCGACCGCCGTCCGCCCAGCTCGCCGAGTCTCGCAAGGGGTGTACGGGTCCGCGTACGGCTACGGGACCCGTTGCGATACGACGAGAGGTCTACGCCCAGTCCGGAGCCGGCCCCACCGACGGAGCACCGTCAGCCGGCTCGAACCGATTTCCGTCCCAGACCAGGAGTCCGGCATCGAAAGCCCGGTGGTGGTTCGGGCACATCGGCCGCGTGTTCTCCGTGCTCGCCGCGCCGCCTTCGGAATCGGCAACCAGATGGGCCGCCTCGACGATTTGCGGGACATCCATGCCGCAGTACGCGCAGGCGGTCCCGTGGTGATCGAGGGTCATCCTGCGAAGCTCGGGCTGGTGGAGCCGCTGCCACACGACGCGCTCGGCGTACCGGCGCTCGATCTCGCCACCCAGCGCGATCGCGGACACCAGTTCGGCGCCTGCCTCGTCGGTGTCCAGGTCCGTGCTCGGCTCGCTGGGAGCCGTCTCGTCCAGCGGACGAGGGGTGATCTCGAGTTCCTCGCGCGGCGGCACCGGTCCCAGATTGCCCCGGTTGGTGGTCTCTCCGTTTCGGACGCGATTGTACTTGCGCGGTTGCTTTGGGAATCGGACGCGGCTGTCGACGAGTCCGTCCTCATCCACCTTGTAGGCATATGACCATCCGTGCCCGAAGTCGACCGCGATCACCGGCTTGCGCGTGAACACCTTGATCTCGTCTCGAACGTCGTCCTCGACAATGCGCCGACTTCGTCTGGTCGCTCCGGGACCTGAACCCGCCACGCCACAGACCGCCTCAGGCGAAGACCCCGGGGCGCTGAAGTGCTCGTTGGACCTCCACCAGCCGTACCTGGTGGCCCCAGCGTCTCTGCGGTCGAAGTCATCCTCGTCAGTCATGCGAGCAACCTATCGGACCCCACCGACAGCTCTGGTCCGTCCACCGATCCGACGACACACCCCCTCGAACAGTCGTTCGTTCCACACGGGTACTCCCGGTGAGACACTCCCCGGCTGCCGACCATCGCGTAACAACAGGGCCCAGATTCGACCCATGTGACACTTTCTCGCCGAGGTCTCAGACCCCCGCGAGCCACTTCCCGGCCGGACGCCAAGCATTGGTCGACCCCTCACCTCGAAGATCATTTGCCATTTTAGAAAATGATCCTGTAGGGTTGAGCTTGCTCAGCCAGTCGCCGAGCACGAACCCGGACACGCCTGTCCGGCACACCGAAGAAGCCGAACAAAGGAACAGCTCATGCCTGTTGTCACCACCAACTCCCCGACACCCAGCGAAGCGGCACGTCCGTCCTTCGTCCGCCGGATGACCGGCATCGCCGCACCGACCCTGACCAAAGCCGTCGACGCCGGCTGGATCCCCGACCTGAGCATCCTGACCGTCACTCAGCTGGCGCAATGCCCGATCCTCATCTCCGCATGCACACCTGACGGCGCACCGATCCCGGCATTGCGCATGGGCGTCAGGACCCCTGAGGATCCGAGCGAGGACGCCGACCTGCTGCTCCCGGACTGGATCGTCCGGCGTCAGTCCTCGGGCCTGTCCGAGGACTACAGCGACGAAGAGTTCTTCGCCGCCACGCATCGCTGGTGGAAGAACTCCGGACGTCACCGCATCGCCGATGCCGGCTACCTCATCGTCATCATCGGCGGAATCGTCGTCGGACTACTGCGCATCACCGGAGAGCCCATCGAGCATCCCCGATACGAACGCCTGGCCTACCCCGGTTACCTGGTCGCCCGACTCGACCGCAACTTCGAGATCCTCACCCCCGAGGACGACCGCATCACCGAGGACGACCTCGAACTCGCCCGAGACATGCTGGGCACGCTGTCGCCGACCCGAGGCGGCGGGACCATCAATCTGCTCGACGGCGATCTCGACAACGCCAGCTGAGCGCACCGAACTCGCAGCACGACCCACACGGACCCGCGACATCTGTCGCGGGTCCGTGTTCATACGAACGACACGCTCAACTTCTCCAGCGCTGCCCGCCGCACCGGTCGCCGTCCACGGTCCCAGCCCGACGCGCAACCGCGTTCAACCTTTCAACAAACGGTCGTTGGCTGAACATCCCGAACGCCCCGTCCGACACGTCCCAGAACCACGCCCAAGTGTTCATAAACCCGTTCATCTACTGGTAGGCTCAACCTCAGTAGTTGAACTCGTTTGTTGAACGGAGGGGGCGCATGGCGTTCGTCGGACTGGTGCGTGTGAGCACCGACAAGCAGGAGACCCGCCGGCAGCACGACGCACTGGCCCCGATCTGCGTCAAGGTCTTCGAGGAGAAGATCTCCGGCAAGCTCGCCGTCGACGACCGCCCCGGCCTGACCGCGGCGCTGGAGTACCTGCGGACCGGCGACCTGCTCACCGTGCTGGAGGTCGACCGCCTCGGCCGCAACCTGTTCGAAGGGCTGATCGTGCTCACCGACCTGTTCGAGCGCGGCGTCGGCGTCAAGGTCCTCGACGGCGTCGCGGCCGGCGAGCACACCGAGCGGTCACTGATCCTGGACCTGGCGCTCGCCCTGGCCGAGGACCGGCGCCGCGACATCAGCCGCAAGACCAAGTCCGGATTGGAGGCCGCGCGCCGTCGCGGCAGGGTCGGCGGCCGACCCAGCGTGGTCGACGACGACAAGCGCGCCGCCATCTGGGCCCGGCGTGAGCGCGACGAGTCGATCCGCCAGATCGCCGCCGGTGTCGGCGTCTCGGTCGGCACCGTCCATAAGGTGCTGGCCGTTGACCGCCAATGACGATCAACGCACCCGACGCCGGAGCGGCCCCTCGGCTGGGCCCGGATGCGCCAGCGAACCCTAGCCCGCCACCGTCCCTGGAGGAACCCAGTTCCCGGAAGGATTTCACGTAGATGAGCAAGTATCGGCACGGCGATGCGGTCGATCCTCACGGGTACGGCACAATGACCGAAGACGACCGAAGGAGAACAGCTGTGCCGCAGGAGGAACCGCGTGCTAATCGCAGTAGCCGCGGCCTGATGAGCTCCGCCGCAGCTGACATCGATCTACCGATAGAAGCGCTTCGCGTACTCGCCACCGCGCCGAAGTGGTGGGCTCGACGAGCCTGCGCCGTCGGACTATCGGGCCGGGCGACTGATGCGCTCGAGTCCGTGGCCGCGCCGTTGCCCGAAGACATCGACATCGAGGACGTGCCTATTCGCGAGGACCTCCTCGACGCGAGTCCCGAGCAACTGGCCGACGCGTACGTGACTGGTCTAGCTCCGACCGTCCGCGCCAAGCACGGACGTCACTACACCCCGGCTCTGCTCGCGCAGGAGCTCTGGGCCAACGTCCTGAAGACCGCTGGCGGATACCCAGACGGACTCGTCCTTGATCCAGCTGCCGGTGCGGGCTGCCTACTCCTACCACCGCTTCGCACCTGGCTCGCCGGGCAACGCACCACCGACCCGCAGCTCGCGCTGGCCGCGGTGACTTCCGCTGTCGCAGGACGCGACCTCGATTCCGCTGCGGTCTGGCTGGGCAATCTCATCCTGTCCGCCGAATTACTGCCCCTATGGGTTGCGGTTCCTGCGTCCCGGCGACGCAAGCTGCCTGCCCTGCTCACCGTTCGCGATGGCCTCGACACCCAAGGCCCGCCAGCGGCAGCGATTGTGATGAACCCACCCTATGGTCGGGTGACCCTCACCGACGTCGACCGCCAGCGGTGGGCGCACGCGCTCACTGGCCACGCCAACATCTATGCACTCTTCCTCGCCGCCGCAGTAGAGCAGGTCGTCGCCGGAGGCGTCGTCACAGCGCTGATCCCCGCGGGCTGGCTCGGCGGCTCATACTTCAAGGGCCTGCGGACGATCCTTGCCAATCAGGCTCCGCCCCGACGGGTCACCTTTGTCACCGAGCGCGGAGGTGTGTTTTCTACTGGGGCACTACAAGAGACTGTGCTGGCGACATTCGTAGTCGGCGGGCGACGCACGGGGGTTCACCAGAACCGTCTCACCGTCAACGGACATGCCGAACGCAAGTACATCGGCCCGGGAGCCCTACCGGCACAAAGCGCGGAGCCGTGGCTGTTGCCCCGAGAAAGAGCCGATGTCGCACTGCTCCGGATAGCTGCGAAAATGCCGCATCGCCTAGCGGACTACGGGTGGTCGGTAAGCACCGGACCGCTTGTCTGGAATCGACACAAGGATGAGATCCGCCAGAAGCCGTGCAAGACCGCGGTAGCGATCCTCTGGGCGGCCGACATCGACGGCGGCAAACTCCATCGCGACATCCGCCGCGACAGCCAGCGTTACATGGTACCCGCCACCCCCCGCACACGGAGTAGCCACGTCCGCACAGAGCCCGCCTACGTGTTGCAGCGAACCACTGCGCCCGAGCAGGCGCGCCGGCTCGTAGGCGCCTCGCTCGACCAAGCAACGCTCGACGATTGGGGCGGCGAGATCGTGATCGAGAACCATGTCAACGTCCTCAGCTGCCCGGACTCCTCGTCAGTACTCACTCTGCGGATCGTCGACGCGCTGTTCGCCAGCGCCGCCGTCGATCGGCTCTACCGGTGCATGACGGGGTCCGTCGCGGTCTCCGCTTATGAACTGTCCGCACTTCCGCTGCCTGACGCAGAAGTGATCGAGTCGTGGTCCGCACTGGGCGATGCCGACCTCGCCGTTGCCGTCGATGCCGCCTATGGAGTGTAGACATGACCAAGCCGGGGACATCCCTGCCCGCGCTGCTCGCCGACCGGGCCGCATACCAGGAGCGCCTCGAAAAGGTGTTGCCACAGTCGATCACCGGGACAACCCATGCGGCCAACCCAACAGCAGCGACGGTCGCATTCACGATGATGTACGTCGGGGCGATCGACGGCGTCAACCCAGTCAGGCCGGCGACAGTCTATTGGATGCGTGATTCGATCACCCATCACCAGAAGGACCAGGAACGCCTGGCCTACTACAATGCGTCTCTGAAAAGCGCCAAGGCGGTGGACGAGGTCCAGGCCGCTTGGGGCACTCCTCCCACAGAACTCTGGTACGCGAACACCACTCGGGAATCGATCCGCGATGACACGATGAAGGCGTGGATTGTCAACGGAGCCGCGATCGACATCGGCACCGTCCAGACCACTTCGTCCGGTGCGAGGTACACCCTCACCAAGGAGTTCGCTTCGCTCCTCGATCCGGAATTGACCGGAGAACCGCTCGACAACGCGATCGCAGCCTGGCAGAAGCTGCACCTCTCGGCAACGGGCAAGGCCCGAGCAGCCCGCGCCCACCAGGCGTCGAAGAGCGCGACGGCGGTGAACGTCGCGCTCCCAGACGGGTCGACCCGGGCACTGCATGTAGGCCTGAGCAGCGAGATCATCAGGGGTGTCATTGAGGAGTTTGCCACGTCCTACCTGCTGAATCCCACGGTAATCTTCATTTCTCAGTCTGGAGAGAAGGTCAACGTCGTCGACGGTGCTATGCTCGCCTCCCTGGGACTTCCGATCAACCAGCAAACGCTGCTCCCGGACCTGCTACTCATGGACCTGGACCCGAGCCGGGATGAGGTCTGGATGATCGAGGTGGTGGCGACCGACGGCCCCATCGACGAGTCGCGCCAAAAGGCACTGTTCGACTGG
Organism: Gordonia sp. (in: high G+C Gram-positive bacteria); assembly: GCF_047600385.1. Lineage (GTDB taxonomy): Bacteria > Actinomycetota > Actinomycetes > Mycobacteriales > Mycobacteriaceae > Gordonia. The sequence continues at coordinate 198,515 of NZ_JASGKZ010000002.1, forward strand.
GCTACCGCGCACGGAGTACGCCAGGAACAGTGCAGGTTCCTCACTGCGTTCGCCAGCCGAACCGCTCCACCGTTCAAGAAGGCCATCCCCACTATCGCTCGCCAGTCCTACGCGTGGTTCCTGGACGAGCCCGACGCACTCCTCACCTGGGCCGATCTCAACCCGTAACGACCGCGCCAGCGAACGCAGCTACCGCGACGAGATGAAATTCGGCGCCGTCTCCGTCGACCACGTCACCCTAGTCCCGCGCCGCTGACCCCACGCACTTGAAGACCCCCGTGACCTACTCGGTCACGGGGGTCTTCAGCTGCCGTGGATCGAATAATTCGAGCGCAGCCGGATCCTGGACCCAGCGCTCACGCCGACCGAGCGTGGTCAACGACAAGTGCGCAGCGATCATGGCTCGGCGCGACCGCGACGAGTCGATCCGTCAAATCGCCGCCGGGGTCGGGGTGTCGGTCGCTACCGTCCACAAGTTGCTCGCTGACGAGAGCGGCCGCACCGCAACCGAGGCAGCTCAACCCCACCCGACCTCGCGCCCTGCTGAATCTTCCAGCAAGCTGTGAGTACACCCCTAGAGCTACCAAACACAATGGACCAATATCGCCGCGGGATTACGCCACCACGAACGGAATCCAGACCAGACCACAGCATGGATCCTGACCTGCTGAATCACGACTTTTCTTCAGCCCTGCCTACCTCACTATCAGGAACTCGCTGAGATCCAGGAGGTCCCGCACCGTCGCCCCGATACAGCTCCACGTCGCAGCGGGCTGTCAATCCTCGCAGGACACGATCTCATCATCACAGATATTCGATATATGCGAAGACTTTAGAGTGTTTAACAACTGGCAAAGATCTTGAATTGAGTTCGCCTTCTTCAGCTTATTTTCCACATTATTGGGAAATCCATTTTTGACTGTACTCTCAACAACAATAAGGCCTATAGCCTCCGATCCATAATGCAGTCTATGCATATAATACTTTAACGACTTCATGCGAATTTTCGAAGCAGCCTCTTTACTTAACGGCGCATTCCAGCCGTTGGAAGTGACTCTTTCAATCCACTCCTTGGCAGTCAGCTCATCCTCATCGCTGCGAAGAAAATCGACAATACCGCCCGCCTTCTCCCAGCCAAACTTAATCAAGCCTTCATCGTCAGGATAGGAAGATCTTGCCATCTGCGATAATTTCGGATTTCCAGCAATCCTTGCCACTGGGATAAAGTATGACTTTACATGAAAGTAGAGAGTAATTCTAACTTCACCCTTCGGAAGTCCACCATCCTTGATCAGCTCACATTCCTCCAATAACTGGAAGAACTGCTTATCCACAATCTCCTGCACACCGACTTTATAGCGTTCTGCAATCGCTTCCACTTGACCATATTTTGATTGCAACTCTTGCACCCGGAAGGATCGTCGACCACTCCAGAGGGTTCCCGCCACAATAAGAAGGCATGAAAGCACGGCTAGCCAAATCTTAAATTCAAGATAGTAATCTTGACCAAGCCGAAATCCAATACTCTTCATTAGAGATACAGGCACCACTATAGTTGTGCCAAAAGCAAGAACAATCTGTGGAGCGTAGTGCCGGAAAGAGCTAAATATCCATTCCTTAGAAATCAGACTCACCTACGCATAGGATAGCAATGACTCTCCACCGACAGCGACTCTACCAACATGCTCTTCGTACCCCTTCAAGAGGCGACTAAGGAATTCGTCCGCCGCGCGCCGAGCCTCCTCGAGGGAATTTCCATTGAGGGATAAAGTTACCGAAACCCTACCCTGCTGACTCGACTCTTTGAACACTGGCGCATAGGTCCGAAGAAATTCATCAGACACTGCAACATGATTCAATACATTAACTACATCTGAAGCCCCCTCCTCCGGTGAAACATAGAGAAAAGTACGGAGATAAAATTCTTCCACCCTTAACTCGCCTCCTTAAACCTGTTGTTGGTAACTTGATTATACCCAACCTGTCAATAACTTCAAGGTTGACATCAAATTATTAGGATGATTATCACATTCCGAATCTACAAGTAGCCACACTTGGAAGACTGGGTACCGTACATAATCGGATCCCCCGGGTCATCGCCAGAATCAACCTTCACCAAGACTCCTCTACACAACTTACACGCCGATGTAAGATCATATCCGAATCCACTAGACACACCGTGCAGCAAAGACCAAGGGGGACCGATGAAGCCGTCACACTCAACCGAGGAGACCCCGCATGGTCAGCTCGATCCCAATCCCTACCGTGGCCGGTAACTCGACAGCATAGAGAACCAGCCCGCCGGCATGAGAATGGCGCCCACACCAGCAGAAGAATGCCCCCCCTTATCAACCGTCGATGTGTCACTAGCACGCAATGTTGCATTTTTTCAAAACTGCCTCGAGCGCCCCTATTGGTGTAATAGAAAGTTATTCACCTTTCACCATACGCGGCGAGAGAGTTCACCATAAAACATTCTCTCACCCCCAAATAATTTAGGAATTAACGACACACGACACTAGACACAAGATTCGATCAGAAATGAAGAAATCCGTGCCCTACGCCGCCGTACCACCTCGCCGCCCGGTCGTAGCGGTCGTCGGCCTGCGCCTCCAGCAACGCCGCCCGCTGATCGAGAAGGTCGGCCTCGGCCGCCCACCCGAGGAAGTGCGTCATCTCATCAGTCCTGTCCGTAGGTCTGGTCGGTCTGCCGCTGCCGCTGATTGACCCTGTTGATCTTGCTCCCCGCCTGACCGAGCTGGGCCTGGATCCTGGCCCGGGCCTGGCCGACGGTCTCACGCGGATCCTCCTGGTACCCCATGCCCCGTCTCCTCTTGTAGAGCTGTTCCCCCTCACGCGCGTAATGCTTGTACGCCGTACTCCCCGGGAAGGTGGTCTTATCCTCCATCAATGCCTGGTGGACCCACTTGTTCATCCCGTCGCGGGCACGCTCGGGATCCCAGGCCGAGATCCGCGCCAGCCGGGCATCGGCCTCGGTGTGCAGCCCCTGGACCACCTCCAGCTCCGCGGCGGCCTCGGTCAGCATCTTCTCGGCGCGCGCGGCGGCCTCGGCGCGGATCCGCGCCGCCTCGTCCGCCGCTTGCCGGCGTTCGGCGGCCGCGGCTCGTCGATCTTCGGCGGCGGCGTCGACGTCCTCCTTCAGTTCCGCGCGCACCTCACTCTCGACCTCGGTACGCACCCGACGGCGCAGAGCCGGCTCGGTCTCGGTCGCCCACACGGTCTCGGCCGCGGTCCGGCCGGCGCGTTCCCCCGCGATGTAGCCGGTCTTCTCCGCCTCGGCCCGGGCCTGCCGCGTCTCCTCGCGCACCGCCGTCACGGCGTCGGCCCGTCCCGCGGCGAGGCCCTCGGCACGGCCGGCGGCGACCGCCGCGGTCCGGTCGGTCTCGATCGCCGCCGCGCGGGAGTCCAGCGCGGCGGAGGCCTGTTCGACATGCCGGTCGAACCGCGCCTCGGCCGACTCCAGCTCCAGCCGTCGTTCGACGATCCCCGCGTCGATCTCGAACCCGACCGGCCCGTCACCGGCGTCGACCGTCGCGACCACCGTGCCGGTCTCGACGCCGATGTCCACCCCGGCCCGCGCCGCGGTCTCGGCGTCGACGCCGAGCGCCTCGGCGGCTCGGCCCTCGTAGGTGCCGCCGGTGGCCTTCACGTATTCGACGTAGTCCTCCCGCGCGTCCGCCTGTTCCCACGGCGGTCTCCCGTCCGGGGTCAGGTACACCGGCTTCGGCCGGTCCGGGAGCACCGTGGTCGAGGGCATCACCAGCACCGGCTCGGGCGCCTCCAGACTCTCCCCGCGAGCCAGGGTCTCGGCGTTCGTCGCGCACTGCTTCTCGACCTCGACCCTGGTGAACTCGGCGCCGATACCGGCCTTGCCCCTCGCCCTGGCCTTGCGCTCCAGGCCGTCGTCACCGACCCAGGCGTAACTCACGCCGGACTTGCCGCGTACCCGCACGTCGACCGCGACCGCCTGCAGCCGGGTGACGTAGTCGGTCCACGAGTCCGCCTGCGAGCGGGCCTCGCGCAGCTTCACGCGGACCTGGTCGTAGGTCGAGTAGCCGCGTTCGGCGCGCTGGGCGAGATCCTGCTTGCTCGCCGAACCCTCGTTGAACCGTCGGCAGGCCTCGACATAGGCCTTGTTGTCGTACCCCCATCGCCGCAGCACCACGTCATCGGTGATCCCGCGCAGCCGGTAGATGTTCTTCAGGTCGCCGTCGATCGCACGACCGGCCCGGTAATGCTTGGTCCTGACGACGCCCTCGGCGTCGGTCCACCGCAGCGTGACCGGTTCCTCCGCGACGTTGGCCACCACGATGTGGGTGTGCCAGTGACCCTCGACCCAGATCCGATCGTCGCCGTCGCCCTCCCAGCGACCGTTGTCCCGCTGGGTGACCAGTTTGACCTGACGGCCACCGAAGGCGTCGGCCGCCCATTCCCGGGCCAGCTCGTGCACCCGCCGTCCGGCCTCGTCGTCGAGCGGGTCGGCCTCCTCGTGCGCGTGCGACAGGACATAGCTGTACGCCTCGACCTCCAGATGCGCCTTGCCGTACGCCACGCGCGTGCGGCGCAGGTCGTCCATGAAGGTCCGCGCCGAGCAGTCACCCAGAGTGCTCATCAGCTCCACACGGGCGCTCGCTCCGTGCGGGTTGTCCTGATCGTGCGACGCCGCCGACGAGAGGTAGTCGTCGAAGCCGCCGGCGTCGTACAGAGTCGAACCGCTGAGCGTGGTCATTCGGCCAGCCGCCGATCGACCGACTCTCGCAGAGCGGTCAGTTCGGCTCGTGTGACCTCCAACTCGGTCCGCGTGGCAGCGAGCTCCCCGGTGATCGCCACCGGCAACTCACGGTAGCGATGACAAAACTTGACGAGCTGATTGAGATTGCTCCCCTGCCGCGCCAGGTCCCGTTCCCGCGCATCCAGCGCCGCGGTGAGTGCGACCAGCTCGGCCTTGAGACCCTTGCGCAGCTCCCGCCGAACGAGCACCTCGACCCCGGCCGCTTTCCGGCCCAGGTAGGCATCGACGGCCGTCTGGACGAGGTCGGTGAGCGACCGGCCCTCTTGTTCGGCGCGACGCTCCAACACCTCTCGGGTACCCGGCCGGGGCCGCCAGCCGATCAACTTCTCCAACGGCGTGCGGGCCTGAGACTCGACGCGTTTCTTGCGCGGCTTCGCCTCCCGCGCGTCGAACCGCGGGTCGATGCGCGCCGCGGTGCGGCACCAGGTCGAGGCCCGCTTCGCGGTGATCGCCAGCGCCGCGCCGATCGTCTCGAAGCTCTCGCCGGCGTCGCGCCGGCGCAGCGCCTCGGCGACGACGCCGGCGGCCGGCGCGCCGGCGCGCGGCCCGGCCACCGCTGAGGCGACGGCGGCCGCCAGCTCATCGAAGGACACCTCGGCTGTCGCCGAGGTGTCCTTCTCATCGCCGCCGTCCGCCGTCGCCATGCCCCTCACAGTACTCTGTCACCGTCGCTTCCGCGCTGTAGCTGAGCACCCCAGCAAGCTTCCCTGCCGTTAAACAGTCGTCGCTCCGCTCCTCCTGTTCAACGCCCCCTCGCTACGCTTCGGGGGTACGCGGGATCTCGCCGGGGCCGCTGCGCGCCCCGGACCCCAAGCAGGACGGGCGCCCTCGCGGACGCGCAGGCACGATGCCGCTGACGCGGCGACGAGCGCGGCCGACGCCGCGAGAGACGACGCGGGTCGCCCCGCGGCCAAGACTGCCCCGGCCGAGCCGCCGGGGATCGACCCGAGCCCGCCGGCGGACTACGGCCGACGGACACGACCGGCGAGGCACGTCAGAAGCCGGGTGCACCACTCGCCCTTGTCCTCTGATCGAGCAATTGCGCGCGGGCTCCCCCGGTGATTCACCCATGATTTCGCGTCGCCGCAGGTCAGGGACCCTCGCAGGTACCCCGTCCACCCTCGCCCGCACCACATATCCCACCTGCGATGTGGCTCGCACATATCTGATAAAGCCTGTATTCACGCAGGTCGCAGCGCTGGACCCTGCGAGGTGTGGACACCGCGAGATGGCGCATTCTGGTGCGGCCTCCGCAGGGGCCGACGACGTGCGAGAAGGACCCCGATTCGGGCTTCGGAGACGTCCGCGGGGATCCGCCGGCAGAACAGCGGCGAGCCCCCGGCGACCATCGGTCGCCGGGGGCTCAGTCGGAGTCGCTCAGTAGTCGTAGAACCACGACGGCGGCACCGTCGCGGGGTCGACGCCGTCCCACGCGATCACGTCGTCGTCCTCGTCGCCCTCGTCGTAGTCGACCGGCCTGTCGCTCATCCACATCTCCCCTACTCGGCGCCGACGGACGCTCCGCCGACCGGTTCCAGTTCCGTCCGGCGCACCTCGTCGAAAACGCCGGCCCACTTGTCCACCGTCGACCGGCCCACGCCCGTCTCACCGGCGATCGCCCGCCGAGACATCTCCGGCTGACGATCCAGCAACCTCACCACCGCGAGCACGTCCTCGATCGGCTTGGCCGTGTTCGCCCGCGCGTGGACCCGCTCGGCGACCTCGATCAGCCGGTCGCCGGCCACCGCCGACGGGGCGGCCACCTCACCGGCGGCCACCGGATCAGCCACCGGCCGGCCACCGGCCACGTGGTCGGCCACCTCCGGATCATCGGCCACCCGAGCAGCCATCGCCGGCCGGCCAGCCGGCTGATCGGCCACCGCCGACCGGCCACCGGCCACGCGGTCGGCCACCTCACCGACCACCGGCCGGACAGCAGCCACGAGATCGGCCACGTGGTCGGCCGGTCGGCCATCGGTGGCATCCTCGGCCGCCGACGAAGCAGCCACGGTGGCCGCAGGGGTGGCCGGCGCACTGGCGGCCACCACCGGCCAGTCGGCCGACAGCGCCCTGAACTGCGGCTTTTCGATGTCGGCCATGTGGTCGGCCACCGGATCAGCCATGTGGTCGGCCACCGTCACGGCCGTGGGCTCGCCTCCGGCCACCGGCCCCTCGACCACCGGAGCAGCCACCCGGTCGGCCACCACCGGCCACGTGGTCGGCCGGCCACCGGTGGCCACATGATCGACCACGTGGTCGGCCACCGGCCGGGCACCGGCCACGTGGTCGACGCGGATCGTGTTCACCACGTCCCACAGACCGATCGTCGCAGCGATGATCGGCGCGTCGATCGCCAGCGGCGCCAGATAACCGAGCCACCCCGGGATCCCCAGGATCGTCCCGCAGACGTACACCAGACCGAGGTACGAGACCGCCAGCGTGATGAGGCCGACCAGTCCCGCCATCACGGTGATGACGGTCCGGACGCCACCGGCGTTGCGCCGGTAGGAGATCACGACCATCTCCGTCATCACCATGACCATCCCCGGGAAGACCATGATCGCCGCCGTCGGCACCCACGGCGAGGTGTCGCCGCGATCGACGCCCGCGGCGACGTCGGTGTGCCACTGCGACCAGACGTGCAGCCCGTTTCCGGCCATCGACAGCAGCAGGCAGACCCCCATCACCGCGGCGTAGAAGCCCCACCGGTGGCCCTCGCGCTTGAGCGGCACGGGATCGGCGTCACGCCGACCCCCGCTCACGACACCGCTCCCTCACCGTGGGCGCCCCGCGGGGTCGCCTCCGCGAGCCCGGCCAGGACGATCGGAGAATCGGCGGTCAGGATCAGCGGTTTGCCGTCGAGACCGACGACCGGCGTCGGATTCTGGGCCGCGCGGGCGGCGTTCTCGCGCTCCTCCTCGCGGAGCAGCTCCATGTAGGCGTTCTCGGTGGCCTCGTCGAAGGTGCCGTTCTCGAAGGGAACGGCGTACTCGTCGTAGACGTCGCCGTCGTCGGCGGGCTCGGGCTCGGCGGCGGGGATCGCGGCGGCCGAGGCCGAGGCGATGGCCTCCTCCCAGGACCGGCGGTCCTCGGTGGCCGCGGTCTCGGCGGGACTCTGAACAGGCATTTCATCGGTGTCGGCGACCTGCTGAGCGACCTCGGTCTCCGGGGTCGGAGCGACCGTTTCGGGATCGGCCGGCTCGGAGGCGATCTGCCCCACGGTCAGGTCGATCACCGGACGGACGTGACGGGCCTGGAGGGCGGCGTCGTCGGCGCCGGCCAGGATCCGCTCGTAGATCTCCTCCCCGGCGGCGTCCATCTGTGGCGCGGCGGCGAAGGCCTCGGCGATCTCGGCGCTCTCCTTGAGCGCCTCCTCCTTACGCAGCAGACCGCGGTAACTCGACTTGGTCTCGACCTGCGTGCAGCGCCGGACCCGGTCGGAGGCGTCCGGGCTGCCCCAGTGTTCGAGACAGTATTCGCGGATCAGCGGCTCGGGGATGCTCATGCGCTGACCGGGGCGGTGCTGACGCTCATGATCGTCACAGACCCACCTCGACCCGGGGTCGCCCTGGACCACGGTCACCAGCGACCGGGTGAACGCCAGCTTGCCCACCGGCTTCCCATTGGGCATGTACCTCTTCATCCAGGCGACGTAGAGGTCGTAGACGAACGGGAAGGGTGCCAGGTCCCATTTGAGCTCCGGAGAGATCTCGTCCCAGAAAGCCCGGATCGGATCGTTCGCGATCTTGTACTCGGCCAGCAGCGCCGCACACGCCCGCGGCTCGCTGAGCGTATCGAAATCCATGCGGAGCGCGCGGTAGAGCACGTATTCGAGCACCTCGCGGCGCCGCAAGTAATCATCCTTGATGTACTTGCGCTCGGCCCCGGTGAAGCACTTGACGAACGGGATCAGCAGCGACCGGCGGTAGAACGAGTCGGTCTTGTCGGAGAACGGCGGTAAGCTGTTGATGCACTGGATCATGAATCCCTGGTGCTGATGAGCGATCGGATTCCGGTACTTGCGGTTGATGGTGATGATGTCGTTGGTGACCACCGCCTTGAAGAGCGAACCATCCTTGATGAAAGCGCCCACCGCGTTCTCGTCGACGAGGATCGCCGAGGCGCGGGTCAGCGGTTCGAGCAGGAAGTCCCGGCTGAAATCCGCGAGCGGAATGTTGGCGTAATTACCCTCGCCGATGATGGTGCGCAACAAGCTGACGAGCGTGCCCTTGCCGTTGTTGCCGGACTCGGAGTACAACATGGCCGCTTTGTTCCACGACTCACCGGGGCGCAGGGCGGCCGCGACGATCTGCCAGGTCAGCGCCACCAGTTCGGTGTCGTCGTGCAGGGAGTCCATCCAGGTCTCGACGTTCCAGTGGGTGCAGCGGTGGCCGTTCTTCTCGCACTGCGCGGGATCGGTGTGTCCCTCGATGCAGCCCTCGCGATTAGCGATCGGCACGTCGAGGACGGTGGGATTCCAGGCGGTGGCGAGCTTGGAGGTGAAGACGTACCGGGGGTGGAACGGGCGGAAGCTCGGGACGCCCTCGGCGTCGCGATCGCTCAGGTCCACGATCCCGTTCGCGCAGGCGACCAGATTCGGGTCCGTGGCACGGGTGACGCGCCTGGCCCAGCGCGTGCGCAGGTGCACGAGGACCTCCGTGAACATCCGAGTGTCCATGTCCGGGCGGTACCGCGCGGCGGCCTTCCTGATCTCGTCGTCGATGGTCAGATCAGATGCCGTGGCTGCGACTGGCCCGGTCCGCGTCGTAGATGCCCAGGGCCGACTTCTCCGTGTCGACCGTCGCCGAGGTCTCCGGCTGGATGAGCACCACGTCGTGCATGGTCGCCACCAGCGCGGCGACGGCGAAGACGGGAAGCTCCTCACGCGGGGTGGCCTTGCGTCCGACGAGAGCGCTGTTGGGATCCTTGATCTCCGCGTTGCGGGTGTCCAGGGCCTCGTTGATGCGACCGAGCAGGCCGGCGGCGACCCGATCGGCGCTGAAACGGCGCAGGTAGGCGCGCTTGCTCGGGGCGCAGTAGGCGGCGACGACCTGGGAGATGACCATGCTCGGCGGCGGGGCGGCGATCTTGGTCTGCTCGCCCCTGTCGAGGTAGCTGTCGGGGGCCGCGGTCGGCCGCGTCGTCTCGGCCAGGACCGCACGGGCCTCGACGTCGGCCCGCCTGGTCTGCCGAGCGATCCGGTCCAGTCCCTCATCGTCGACGGCGGTATCGGCGTCGTAGCGGGCTTCGGTCAGCCGGGAGGCGATGATCTGCACCTCACGCCGCAGCTGATCGTTCCGAGACTCGCGGGCGATGCCGTCGGCCTCGGCCCACAGGTCGGCCAGCATCTCGACCTTGACGTCGGGGCCGACGTCGGCGCGCGTGATCCGGTTCAGGCCGTCCCGCCAGTCCTCGATCAGCGCGGCGATGCCGACCGGTGGTACCGGTGGGGGTATCACTGCTACCCTGGGATCCGGAAACGCCCATTTCCTTCGAGGCCCCGCCCTGACCGGCGGGGTTTTCGCTTGTGGTCACGATGCCGCGCCTCCCGCGATGATCAGGCGGGCGACGGCGCCGGCCTGCTCGGCCGGGATCGGCGGAGCATCCGCGAGGACCTCGTCGAGCCAGTCACGGGTCCGCGGATCGAGGGCATTGCGATCGTGCCGGCGGTGACGACGGCGGTTGTGCGGGGCGACATCGGCCTCATCGGCGGCGATGCGGCGGGAGTCGATCCACGCGGCGAAATCGCGCTCGGCGATCCGGTACTCCCGGCCCACGAAATGGGCCGCGAGCTCCCCGTTGCGGATCGCACAGATCACGGTCGACCGCGTCGGCGCTCCCGGCAGACCCAGGTAGTGGCGGATCGGATGCTCGACGGACGCGACGGCGAGCGTCGCCTGCAGGTCGGGATCGACCGCGTCGATGCGATGGGGGGACAGAGTCATCGTCTGGGGCCTCCAGAGACAGGGCGCAGACATGGCTGCGCCGGGTCCCTGACGGCCGGCCCCGTGAGGATGCAACGCGCATCCGCCGTACCTCAGTTATGTGGGTGAGCCCGCATCCACCTACCACCCGACTCTCACGGTGACTCCTGCCACCTCGGCTTCCCAGCTACCAGGACCGAATCCGGGTCCTGTCACCGCTACGGGGGAGAATCAGCCCCTTGCCATAGTCTCTTAAGCGATCTCGGGACCGCACACGTAAACCTGCTCCGGCAAGCCGGAACGAAGCCGATCTTCGATGTGGACGGACGGCTCATCCGCCGGCCACGTCGTCGATCTCGCTCGCGTGATCGTCTGATCACATCGGATTCGAACTGCCTCCATCTCAGCACAAGTGAATTTGTTTGCGCAACCCGCGGATCGACATTCACGGCAACGTCTGGATCATCCAGCGACAGACCTCATGGATCATCCAGCGATAGGCGACCCCCGAAGCCCGTCCGAGACACCTCTCACCGGGGTTGTGTAAGAAATGAGAATCCGACGAAACGCCGTTTCCACAGGTCAGAAGGGGTAAACCGGGATTGTGCAAGAAACGGGGGGTCGATTTCGGAAACTTTTCACAAAGGAACGCATTGCGGAATCGGACACATCATCGAACCGAAGGGCCGGCGACCTCCCCCATCGACCACCTCGACACCGAAGCCCGAGGAACACCGTCGCCGCGGTCGACGAAAGCCGGCACCCCGCCGACACCCGTTCGACGATCACTTCCCCACCGACGCCGAGAAGGACGCAGCGGCGCCGCCACGAGAGGGTTCACACGGGCGACCACCGGGGTTGTGTAAGAAATGAAAATCCGACGAAACGCCGTTTCCGCAGGTCAGAAGGGGTAAACCGGGATTGTGCAAGAAACGGGGGGTCGATTTCGGAAACTTTTCACAGACGGACGCAGCGGTCGTCGCCGACCTTTCGATGCCCGAGTCCGCCACGATCCTCACTGCGATGACGCTCCAATCCACCGTTTCAATACCCCGGGGGGTATATCGCTCTTCTAGGGAGGAGTGAACACCCCTCGAATCCGGTACACGAGGACGGTGTCGACACCCGACTGAGGCACCCCACGAGGTAGACGCCGACGGTAGACGCCGACGGACGGTGTCGACACCCCACGAGGTAGGCATCGACGGACGGTGTCGACGGGCCTCTGGAACATCCTTCCTGTCCCGCATCTGAGGGGTGTTTCCTCCTCCCTAGAAGAGCGATATACCCCCCAGGGTATTGAAACGATGGACGGGAGACGCGGCTGAGATCACGGCGACGACCTCTGTGTCCGTCTGTGGAAAGTTTCCGAAATCGACCCCCCGTTTCTTACACAATCCCGGTTTACCCCTTCTGAACTGCGGAAACGGCGTCTCGTCAGATTCTCATTTCTTACACAACCTCCGGGAGACCACCGTCGCAGCCCCTTTCGTGTAACCTAAGTCACCTCTCAATAGGTACCTCTATACGCATTCTGCTTTCCCGCTTCCCGTCGCGCCGATGCACAGCCCGTGCGGGCCCATCCCGCCGTGGGCGCTCTCCTTGAGATCGAGATCGACGGGGGTGCCGTCGGCGGTGTACCCGATCGGGACGCGCAGCCGGTCGACGGCCGAACGGCCGCGCCACGCCCGTCCCGGGTCGAAGGCCGACGCGTCCGGGATGCCGAGCAGCGCGGGCAGGCCCGGGTCGCTCGCCGTGTGCGACGTCTCCAGCCCGGCGAGCGGCAGACTGCCGGCCAACCGGTAGCGCGCGAGCCGCCGGGCGAAGGCTTCGGCGCAGGTGAGCGACAGTCCGTCCGGTGTCGCGAACCGTTCGACGCCCGCGGCGGTGCACGCCGCGAGCCCGCCCGGTTCCACCGCCAGCAGCAGACCGCGCCGCACCGCCAACGACTCCGGGTCCGGCGCCGCCTCGATCACCGTCAGACCTTCGCGGCCCGCTCCGATGGCGAGTTCCTCGTCGCCGGTGCGTCGGCCGCCGTCGAGCACCACCACCAGGTGCGGACGGTGGGTGACCGGTGGCGCCGACCGCGAGAAGCGTCCGCGTTCGGCGAGGTCGTCGGCGAGGTCCTCCTCCAGTCGGTCGAGGGCGTCGTAGATCATCCGCACCGCTCCGAGGCGGTCGCGCAGCACCGGGTGCGCCACGTGCGGGAGCCATTTGGCCCAGTCCCAGGCGGGGGCGACGGGATCGTCGGTCACCACCGCCACCCGCAGGTGATCGGGGCCGTGGGCGACGGTGAGCTGCACGAGCATCGCCCGGAGCAGGGACCGGGCGTCGTCGCCGGACCCCTGCAGTCCGATCGCCGGGAAGCTCCGCAGCGAGACGGCGGTCGGCAGGCCGCGGACCGCGGCGTGCGCCTGCACGAAACGACGCAGCGCCAGCGCCGAGACCGGCTCCAGGTCCTCGGCCGGGGCCACCTCGGGCGGTATCAGTTCGGTGGCCAGCGCCTGCGTGCCGACACCCACCCGGACCTGCGCGAAGTCGGCGTCGGAGGGGCGTCGTTCCCACATCCGCGCCGTGCCGATCAGGGCCGGGATCGCGCCCGGGTCCGGATGACTCCACAGGGCGCAGATGCGCTGCCGCGTCGCGGTCTGCCGCACCCGGCCGCGCGTCTGCGCGAGATAGCGCAGGTAGTCCTTGCGGTCTTCGTCGAGTTCGGCCGCCCGGGCGGGTCCGCCGCGGCCGCCGGAGAGCATGCCCACCATCGACGTCAGCATCATCAGCGGGAACATCAGGAACAGCGGATTGGCCAGCGTCCCGCGTCCTCCGGTGACGAACATGAGCGCGATCATCCCGACGACGCCGATCACCATCACCACCGGCAGCAGGCGCACCAGCATGTTCTGCGGGACCGCGCGGCCGACCTCCGGCGGCCCGGTCAGGGTCAGTTCGCCGCCGGGCGGCACCGGTGGCGCCGGACGTCCTCGGCGCACGAAGGCAACGGTCGATTCCATCGGACTCCCCCCGAAGTCGAAGTGCGGGCGAATTCCCCCGAATCGCCTCGCGGACACCGGATCTCGTGGTTGAGTCGACGTCCATCACCGCCTCACGGCGATGATGAAGGTTGTATCAAGAACCTCGGGGGAGGGTTTGCGGAATGACCGTAACGGCAGAACCGGAACCGGTTCGGATCTCGATTCTGGGCGCCTCGACGCAGGTCGACGTCGCGCTTCCGGCCAGGACGCCGATCGCCGCGCTGATCGGCGATCTGCTGGTTCTGCTGCGCGTCCCGGACCCGCCGACCGACGATCCCGACTCGATCGACCTGCTCCCGCGCTGGACGCTGGCTCGGATCGGCGCACCGCCGCTGCCGGTGGAGAGCTCGCTCGCCGAGGCCGGGGTGGTCGACGGCGAGCTCCTGGTGATCCACCGGAATCTGCCGGAGGCGCCGGGTGCCCTGGTCGACGACGTGGTCGACGGGCTCGCGCATCTCGCGGACGCCCGAGCGCCGGGATGGACCACCGATTCGGCGCGGGTGCTCGGGTACGCGGTCTGCGGCGCCGTCACCGCGCTGGCGGTGCTCGCCGGGCGGGCGGCCGCCGACGCGCCGCTGCTGATCGGGACGGTGAGCGCGGTGTGCGCGGTGATCCTGACGGCGGCGGCCGTGCTCGGCGCCCGGTTCGGTGCCGATCCGCGGGGGATCGCGACGCTGTCGTGGTGCGCGTTCCCGACCGCCGCCCTCGCCGGGTCGTTCGTGCCGCCCGCCGATGCCGCGTCGAGCACGGTGATCGCCGCGGCGTGCGGGCTGGTGTCGGTGCTCGTGGTCCATCGGGCCACCGGATGCGCGCCGCGTCTGCACGCGGCGCTCGGCACGGTCGCGGCGCTGTCGGTCGTCGGCGGCCTCGCGGCGACGGGGCTCCCGACCGGGTTCCGCGGGGCGGCCGCGGTGACCGCCGTCGTCGGCCTGTTCACCGTGGTGGTCGCCGCCCGCCTGGCGATCGCCGCGAGCCGACTCCCCCTTCCCCCGGTGCCGTCGACGCTGCCGCCCGCGCCGGAGAACACGGTCGCCGAGCACCCGATCGACGGTGTCGACGCGATGGCACCGGACCCGGTGGAGGCGGTCGCGGACCTGGCCCTGGTCGACCTGGGCGAGTTGGAACGACGCTCCGCCCTCGCCTCGGAGTACCTCACCGGGATCGTCCTCGGTGCGGTGAGCGTGACCGCCGCCGCCGTCCTGGCCGTGTCGTTCTCGTACGGCGGCACCGTCCAGGCGCTGCTGTTCTGCGCGGCGGTCGCGGCGACCCTGCTCGCCCGCGGTCGTACGCATGTCGACCGGGTGCAGAGCACCGCCCTCCTGGCAGGCGGCGCGGTCTGCGTACTCGCCGTGCCCGCGGGCACCGGGTCGGCGGTGATCCTCTGTCTCAGCGGATTCGCGCTGGCGGCGACGGCCTTCCTCATCGGGGTGACGGCCGATTCCCACAGTTTCTCGCCGCTGCAACGACGGGCGCTGGAGTTGGCCGAGTACGCGGTGATCGCCGTGATCGTCCCGCTGCTGCTGTGGCTCCTGGACGCCTACCGCGCGGTGCGGGAGCTGTGATGCGCCGTCTGCTCCGGTCGGCGCTGTGTCTGGCCTGCGCCGTCGCACTACCGGGTGCGCTGGTGCCCGGCACCGCCCTCGCGACGCGTCCGCGGGTCGCCGCGCTGGTCGAGGTCTCCGCGCAGCCGATCGGTCCCGCCGAACCGACCGAGCGGCGCACCCACTGCGCCACGCCCGCCCGCTCCACCACCGATCCGGCGACGCTCCCGGCCGGCCACCGCGCCCTGAACGTGCCGCAGGCCTGGCGGTTCAGTCGGGGCGCCGGGGTCCGGGTCGCGGTGATCGACACCGGGATCACCCCGCACGCCCGACTCCCCCGCGTGGACGACGGCGGCGACTACGTCGGTGCCGGCGACGGCCTGTCCGACTGCGATCTGCACGGCACCCTCGTGGCCGGGATCATCGCCGGCCGGCCGTCGCCCGACGACTGGTTCGCCGGTGTCGCGCCGGAGGCCGAACTGATCTCCGTCCGGCAGTCGAGCGGCGCGTACGCCTCCACCGTGCCCGAGACGCCCGTCTCGGGCCGGACCGTCCCGAAACCCACGGTCGGCGCCGGATACGGGCCGTTGAGCACCCTCTCCCGGGCGATCGTGCGGGCCGTCGACCTCGGTGCGCACGTGGTCACCGTCTCCGAGGCCGCGTGCGTTCCCGGCGATTCGGCGCTGAACGACGACGCCGTGGCCAGTGCGCTGGAGTTCGCCCGACGCCGGGATGCCGTCGTGGTCGTGGCCGCGGGGAACCTGAGCCGGTCCGGGGGCTGCCGGGATCAGAACCCGGTCGCGGCGGCGAGCCCCGCGGCGGCGTGGGCGCTCCCGAAGACGCTGGCCACCCCGGCGCGGTTCGGGCGCGAGATCCTCACCGTCGGCGCCGTCGACACCCGCACCGGCGCCCCCGCCGAGTTCAGTCTGCGCGGACCGTGGGTCACCGTCGCCGCACCGGGCACCGCGACGGTGAGCCTGGCCGGTACCGGCTCCGGCACCCGGCTGGTCGACGCGCTCGACGGCGACGACGGCCCGCGCCCGCTCACCGGGACCGGCTACGCGGCGGCGTACGTCGCCGGTGTCGTCGCACTGGTCCGGGCCCGCCATCCCCGGCTCACCGCGCAGCAGGTGCGGGACCGGATCGTCCGCACCGCGCAGGGCGGTGCCGCCTTCGACAGCGACGATCCCGATTCCGCGGTCGGCTTCGGCGTCGTCGATCCGGTGGCCGCCCTGACCGCACAGCTGCCCGAGGTCGACGACCTCCCCGATCCGCGCGCCGGTGTCGTGCTCGCCGCGCCGGTGCCCGAGGAGCCGGATCACCGCGGCGTGGTCGCCGTGGCGGCCGCGCTGGCCCTCGGCGCCGCCGTGGTGGCGGCGGTGTTCGCGCTGACGAGGAGTCGGGCGACACCGCCAATACCGTCGGACACCTGGCTACACTCGGTGCGTGAACGATCAGACGAGCGTCCTCGTCCTCGGTTCCCCGAACGACGACCGGGCACTCGCTGAGATCGGCGCCGTGCTTCACGACCGCGGCGTCACGGTTCTGCGTTCACCGGCAGACGGCCGCCCGGCAGACGACGGCTACGACGCGATCATGATCGCGGTGTCCGACCGTCTCCTCGAAGATCCCGAGATGATGGCCGCATTGTCCGCGCGGCGCACCGCGAAGCTGATCCCGATCCGCGTCGGCCCCGTCGACGACACCCGGGTTCCCGAGTTCCTCGGCGAATTGAACTGGATCCTCTGGGACACTCCGGCGACCGAGGTCGGCGCCCGGAACGCCCAGCTGATGACGGCGCTCCGCATGGATCTGAACCGCTACCGCGATGCGCAGAGCCTCCGGGCGCAGGCCGCCGCGTGGCGGGCGTCCGGCGGCGATCCGGGGTTTCTGATCAGCGACCGGGCCGCGGTCGTCCGGGCGCTCGAGCGGGCGGACCGTTCCGATGCCGCGGAGGTCGCACGACCGGAGGACGACCAGGTCCGCGCCTTCCTCGAAGCCTCCCACCGCTCGGTCCGCAAAGAGGCGAGGCGACGCTCACGACGATGGCTGTTCCGACTCGCCGTCCTCGGCGCGGTGGCCCTCATCGCGGTGACCGGGTGGAAGGCCGTCACCGAACGCCGTTCCGCCAATCTGCTGGCCGGCGGCCTGCTCTCGGTCTCCGACAACGACGAACGCGCGGATCTCCAGGCGCTCAAGACGGCCGGACTCGTCCAACAGCAGATCGAGGCGGACCGCCCCGTCCCGTCCGCCGCCTACGGCAAGCTCATCACGACGATGGCGCACCCGTGGGGCCTGGGTGTGATCGGTTTCGGCAAGGACGCCCACCTCAACGGCGCCGCGTTCACCGCGGACCCCTCCGTGCTCGTCACCGCCGACAGCATCGGGACCCTCGCCCGCTGGGATCTGCGGAACGGGGGGATGACGACCCGCAGGCAGATCGGCGGGTCACCGTTGTACGACCTCTCGGCGACTCCGGACGGCAGGACCGTCCTGACCTACGACGATCGCAAGGTGCTCCGCATCACCGATGTCGAGTCGGGCAGATCCTCCGAGACGACCCTCTCCGACTACCCCGATCACATCGCCCTCAGCGCGGACGGCACCGCTGCGGCGGCAGCCGTCGGCGAGGAGCTCTTCGCCGTCACCGCCGACTCGGCAGGCCGGTGGACGGCGAGACGCACCGGCCGGTTCGACGCGATCCACCAGCTTCGCGCCGGTCCCTCCGGGATCCTCGCCGCCGTACGAGACGGCAGACGCATCGCCGTGGTCGACGTCGCCACCGGCCGGATCCGGCAACGGTTCCCGGCGACCGCCGACCCCGACGGGCTCGATCGATCCGGGGTCTCGCCGACGGGCGAGACCGTCGTCTTCGTCGACGGTTCCGGAGCGGTCTTCGTCGGCACGGGCGGCGACCTCCGCCCGCTCGGCGTCACGACCACCCGCGGCACCGAGCGGGTCACCGTCGACGACGACGGCCTCGTCGTCTTCGCGTCGACGCATTCCGGTGCCCGGGTGCTCGACGTCGCCTCCGGCACGATCGCCCAGGTCTGCGACTCCTTCGACTCGGTCGACCGGGTCGTCGTCGACGCCCACCGCTCACGCCTGGTCTGTCGTAGTCGGGGGAATCTGATGATCGACGAGCTCACCCGTCACCTCTCCCGCGCGCAGACGCCCTCCGCGGCCGTCGGCACGTCCGGAGCATCCGCCGAGGCCTCCGGTACCCGCATCGCTCTCGACGACGATGCGCTGGTCACGATCGCCCGGAAGGGCACGACGTCCAGACTCGACTTCCGCAGGCCGGCCGCCGCGGGAGGCGCGACCGCCCGGTGGGCTCCGGGTCCGGTGTTCGGCGAGGGCACTCCCGTGGTCGCCGCGGTCACGCCGGACGGGAACACGGTCGCGGTCGGCACCGACGCCGGCGTCGTCACGGAGATCGACGTGTCCGACGACGGCGCCCTGGCCCTCGCCGGCCGGGCGGACGTGGGGCCCCGCGCGGCGACCGACCTCCGGTGGGATGTCCGGACGCACCGGATCTGGATCCGGACCGACGACGATCGCTCCTGGTCGCTCCCCTCGTGCGCCGGCTGTGGAGGCTCGCTCGAACGGCTCTTCGAGGTGATTCGCGAACGGCGCTGGTTCTGTTATCCGAACGAGACGCTGGCGGTCTTCACCGGGGCCACCCGCTCCACGTTCGCACTCACCGAGTGCCCGAAACCGAAGGCCGCCGACCGGTGAACGATCTCGTCTTCATCTCGTACAACCGCGCCGACGGCCCGGCTGCGCTCCGGCTCGCCGATCGACTCCGGGCCCGAGGCCTCCGCGTCTGGATCGATCAGCGCAGCATCCCCGTCACCGTGCCCTGGATGAAGGAGATCGAAGCCGGGATCCGGGGCGCCGCGCTCGTCGTCGTGATCGACACTCCGCGCTGGCGGCAGTCGGAGAACTGTCAGGCCGAGGTCCGTGCCGCCCAGTTCTGGCAGGTTCCGCAGTTGATGGTGTGGCCGGATTCGGCGCGCACCGTCGACGACGTCCTGCATCGGATGGGGCAGCTGCAGGGGGACGACGACCGGCTGCGTGCCGAACTGTATTCCCGTGCGGGGCAGTGGGACGACACCGGCCGACCGGCCCGGTCCCTCGTCACCGGCGCCGCGCTCATCCGCTATACGCAGTTCCTGCGGTCTCGGCCCGCCGGTGCGGAACCGCCGCCGGTGGTGCGGGCGTTCGTGCGCGCCGCGGCGACCCGGCAGAGCCGGCGGAAGTCGTGGCGTCGAGCCGGGATCGTGCTCACGCTGGTCCTCCTCATGCTCGGCGTCCAGGTCTACAACGGTTTCGACAGGTCCGCGAAACAGATCGACGAGGCGATCGAGTCGTTCGACCGGGCGAACCGCTACGAGGACGCCTACCACGTCGGTCCCTACCGGCACCTGGAGCTGCTGTCGCACACGGAGTCCGACGGCGAGGTCGCCCGGTGGGAGTTCGCCCGGGCGTTCTCGGTCCCGCTCCCGGACGCCGTCGTGCCCGTCGGCCGGTCCCCGCTCGGTTCGGTGCTCCGCGCACGGACCGCGGAGACGACGGCGCGAAGCGGCGACCGGCGCTTCCGCGCTCGACTCACCGACGGAGGACGCCGGATCGCGGTCACCGGCCGAGACGGCAGGCTCTACCGCTCCGTTCCCCTGTCCGGACGCGGCGTCGCCCTCGCCTGGACACCCGACGACGCCTGGTTGGGAGTCGCCGTCGGCGCGGAGATCCTCCTGGTCGACGTGCACTACCGCAACCGGCCCCTGACCCTGCGCGGGGCGGGTTCTCCGCTCCGCGCGATCCGGGCCGCCGATACCGGGATCGACGCTCTCACCGATGCCGGCGACGTCGTGCACTGGCCCACACCGGTCGGAGCGGTCACCGCGTCGGGCGACGGGCGCTGGACCGCCGGAGCCCAGATCCCGGACTCCGACGGCATGCTGCTCCTGACCGCGGACGGACGCCTCTTCACCGCGGAGGTGAAGACCGGGGCGCTGACCCGACGCGTCGACCTGGACCTGCCCGAGACGGGGCACACCGGCGTGCTCGCTCTCTCGCCCGACGGGCAGACCGCCCTGATCGCCGCCGTCGACACCGCCTCCTCGGAGAGCGTGGTTCACGTCGTGACGACGTCGGACTGGTCCGTCCGGCGGATTCCCGTCTCCTGCGCCCCGTCTGATCTGTATCTCCCCGGCCCGGGATCCGTCGCCTACGTCGCGTGCTCGTCACGCGGAGTCGGGCGCCTGAACCTGCGTTCGGGCGACCTCGACGTCGTCGAGACCGACCAGTTCGCGACGAGTGTCGGCGGCGGCGACGGCCGGCTCTACATCGGCACCAACTTCGGATTCGTGTTCGAGCTCGATCCGGAGACCCTGCGCGACCGCGATCGGGTCGGCACCGGGTGCATGCAGGACGCCGATCCGCTCGTGGTGACCGCAGGCACCGGTCACGTCTTCACCGGCGGGCACTCGACCGCCAACTTCGGTTGCGCCGCGCGCATCCGCTTCGACGCCGAGAAACAACTGGACCGACTGGCCTTCCTGCTGCAGCCCGTCCACCGGTCCGCGGCCGTCACGCTCAGTCCCCGGGACCGGTACATCGCCTTCGGGTTCGACGACGGCGCGGTCCACGTCTTCAACACCGCCGACTTCACCGTGGTCGCCGTCCGCCGGCCGAGCCCCCAGCCGGTCCGCGCACTCGGTTTCACCCGGGACGGCAAGACGCTGTTGTCCGTGGGACGCGACGGGCACCTGCGCCGGGTCGAGCTGACCCACGACGACGGCGACAACTCGAACCAACGACGACGAGCCGCGCACGCCGTCGAGAAGGCCCGCGGCCTGGGCCTGTACCGGTAGCCGGGTGGCGTGCCGGCCGGGTGTGTTCGGTCGGGTGTGTTCAGTCGGGCAGGGTCGATCCGCACCCGGGCGTCATGCCCCCGGTGCTGTCCACGACCCCGGCGACGTCCTCCGCCGCCAGCGGCCGCCCAGCCAGCGAGCAGGCGAGTTCGACCCACCGATCGGGATTCGCGGTGCTCTGGATGAACTTCTTCTCCGACTCGCTCGCCACGACGACGGTGCCGTCGGCGGCGATTCCCACCGGGTTGGCCTGCGCCGGAGCGGAGACGATCGAGAGGACCGTCGACCGCGACCCGTCGGTCATCGAGTATCGGAGGATCTCCCCGCGCCCTTCGACGTACAGGTACCCGTCCCGCTCGACGTAGGCCGTCGAATGGCTGCCGGTCCGCCCGATCACTCGTGAGGCCTTCCCCGGGTCCAGTCGGACGATGTCGAAACCCGCTCTCGCCTCCCTCGTGGGCGACGCGGCGAGCACGACCGCGGAGTCGCCGATCCGGCCGACCACCGGCAGGACCTTCTCGGCCCCCTGGTAGACGATCTGACCCGATCGCGCGTCGTAGATCTCGTAGCCCGTGCTCTCCGCGTTCCCCTGCTTGGACAGGACGAATCGACCGTCGGCCGACGAGGCGACGGCGTTCGGGATGTCGCCGGTCTCGCCTTCGCCGGTCGCGGGGTCGATCACGAGGTACTGCTTGTCGAGGACGACGGCGACCCTGCCGTCGTCGGTGAGCACTCCCGGAGCGGCCGCGGTCTGCGACATCCGCGGTGCGGACATCGTCTCCTCCACCCGGTCGAGTCCCGCACCGCCGAGGATCCAGGCCCGTCCTTCCTCCGGGGAGTACGCGAAGAGCCGCTCGTCGTCGAGCCATACGACGACGGAGGACTCCGTCAACGCCTCCGCCGCGGCGTCGTCGTCCTCGTCCTCGTCCTCGTCCTCGTCGAGCCAGGATCGGACCTTCCCCGTCCGGAAGTCGACGGTGTCGAACCCGCTCGTCGGGACGAGCACCGCCTTGTCGCCGTCGGGTGAGACGGCGACGGGCGGTGCGGCGCAGGCGTTGCAGTCTCCGGTCAGCGTCGCCGCCACCGACGTCCGCAGCCGTCCCTCCTGGTTGAGATCCCACAGCGCGACGGCGCTGCCCGCCGCACTGACCAGCCGGGACGACGAGGCGAACCGGATGCGTGAGGTCTCCGGTCCCGCGCCGGCGAGCAGCGTCGTCTTGGACGCCTTGCCGGCGGGGACCACGGTACCGACGTAGATCCGGCCGTCGGCGATCGTCGCCAGACGAGAACCGTCGTCGCTGAGTTCGACCTGGCTGGTCAGCGGGGAACCGGTCGCGGCCTTCGCATCGGCTTCCGCGCCGACCCCGCCGTCCAGGCTCCAGACCTCCACTTCGGGGGCGCCTCGGATGAACGTGAAACGGTCAGCGTTCGCCGAGATCGCTCCGCCGAACATGTGCAGCCCCATGTCGATCCGCCCGGCGATCTGGAATCTTCCCGACGCGATGTCGGTTCTGCCCACCCGTCCGTAACCGTCGACGCCGACGACGCTCTCCCCGTCGGTCGCCACGAACGAGGTGAACGCCCGGATCGTCTTGAGCTTCTCGCCCTGCTTCCAGAATGCTCACCTCCTCCTTCTTCGAGCCGACCTCGCGGACGACGACCTCGTTCCCCGAACGCGTCATCGCGACGGCCGTCCGGGGGATGTCGACGACCTTCCCCCGCTTCCACATCTTCGTCGTCTGGTCGGAGTAGTCGATCGAGTTCGTGGTCTTGTAGCCGGAGGCGACGACGACCTCGCCGTCGTCGCTGGAGTCCAGGTATCGGAGGGGGACCCGAAGGTCGAACAGGGTCTTCCGCTCGCCGGACTTCCGGTCGAGCGTCATCACCTCACCGGTCGGGGTCCCGGCGATCAGCATCCGGCCGTCCGCCGTCGCATCCACGAGTTCGACCGGTTTACCGAAGTCGTGGAACCCGACCAGATGCGGTGACGATTCGACGACCCGCTGCAACGCCGACCTCGTCTGCGTCCCCGGTTTCGAGCGGTACCCGGTCGCGGCGAGGAGCGCCGCCGACTGCATGTCGGTGTCGGCGCGGTCGATCGCGGTCGACGAGAGCAGCTGGGAACGGGCGTTGAGCGATTCTCGTTCGGCTGCATTCCGCTGGACGAACGCCACGATGCCCGCGGTCACCGCGACGAGGAGGAGCAGCGTCAGCGTGATGATCCCGTTGCGGGCGAGACGGCGGACGCGGCGGTGCTGGCGGACGTCCTCGCCGATCAGTTCGGCCTTCTCCATCCCGCGGACGGGTGCGGCCAGGTCGGCGATCCGATCGAGGAAACGCGGATCCTCCGGACCGAGGGATCCCGGTTCCATGAACCAGCCCATCTCGACCCACCGGGGCTCCACCGGGAAGGCCGTCATGAGCACCCGCGGTATCGCCGTGCTGGCCGGATCGAACGCCCCGTGACCGGCGCGACCCGACACCCGGTGGTTCCATTCGACGGTGCCCGCGCCGCGGACGATCAGGATCGTCGACGGATCGTTGTACCGAAGCCATTCGGCGAGTTCCTGGTTCACGTAGTTCGAGCGGGCGGCTTCGGGGGTGGCGATGTAGACGAGCCACGACACCTGCCGCATCGCCGCCTGGATCGTCGGCCACAGTCCCGCGTTCGCCGCCATCGCCGAGTCGTCGCGGAACACCCGGACGGCCCGCTTCCGATACCAGGGCTTCGCCAGCTGCTGGAGTCGACGTTCGATCTCGATCGCCAGCGGAGCCGACGCGGATCGCGAATACGAGATGAAGACGTCGAATCCGTCCGCCACCGCAACCCCTCTGCTCCGTCGATACCTGCCGAATCCATTCATTCCTGCACACGACGACGACCCGGTCAACGCCGGGCGCAGGATTCATCCGATCGACCGACGGCGACTCCAGAACCGCTGTGCCCCACCGAATGCCGACCGCCGTCGGCCCCCGGATCCCGACGGCGGGTTCGTCGCCTCGTCCACCGAACGCTCGACCGGCCGGATGCGTTCGGCCGAGCTCCGCGGCGAGGGTTCGGGATCGGCCACGACCCCCGGGATGCGGGTGTGGCACAGTGAAGGCATGAGACGTCCTCCGTATCCGGCTCGTGTGGCCGCGGGTGTCCTGGTCACCGCCCTCGATGAGACCAAACGGCTGCCGACTCGAATCCTCACCTTCCCGATGACCGCGGTGAGCCGCGGACTGCAGGCCGGCATGCGTCTGCAGCAGAACATCGCCGAGATGGCCATCAAGGGCGACGAGTTCTTCGCCCCGTGGTGCGAGAGGGCCGAAGAGCAGCCCGAGTGGGCCAGGTTCGACGACGACGAGCCCACCGTGCCGATCCCGGCCGCGTTCTCCACCCGGGCCGCGACCGCCGGGCCTCCGGCGCCCGAGGCCTCGGCCGCCGGAGCCTCACCGAACACCGGAGCCGCACCGAACACCCCCGTCGCGACGGCGCCGACCTCGCCCGCCGCGGCCGCCGAGAAGGCCCCGGCCCGCAAGCCCGCCGCCAAGAAGTCCGCCCGCAAGCCGGCCGAGAAGCCCGCTCCGGCTCCCCCCGCGGAGGCCGCGCTGGAGGTCGAGCCGCCGAACGCGCACTCGGGGCGCTTCGCGCTGTACAGCTCGCCGCCGGCCGGGTTGTCGGGAGAGACTCCGGCCGCGCCCGCCGCACCGAAGCCCGCGGCGGCTCCCGGAGAGGGGCCCGCCGTCGTCGAACGGCTCGAATACGACTCGCTCACCCTGGCCCAGCTGCGCGCGAAACTGCGGGGGCTGAGCACCGAGGACCTGACCGAGCTCGCCGCCTACGAACGCGCGCACAAGAACCGCACGCCGTTCGTCACCATGATCGACAACCGGATCGCCAGCCACCAGAAGAAGTCGGGCGTCTGACCCTCGTGACCACACCGAATACGGCGGAGACCCCGTGGCCGGTGCGGACGCTGAGCCACAAGCTCTCCGAGTGGATCCACCGGCTGGGGCACGTCTGGGTGGAGGGCCAGCTGACCCAGATCAGCGCCCGTCCGGGCATGCGCACCGCGTTCCTGACGCTGCGCGACCCGGCCGCCGAGATGTCGCTGTCACTGACCTGCAGCCCGGATCTGCTCCGCCGCAGCCCCGTCCCGCTCACCGAGGGCGCCCGCGTCGTCGTCTACGGCCGACCCGACTTCTATGCCGGTCGCGGCACGCTCTCGCTGAAGATCACCGACATCCGCCCGGTGGGGATCGGCGAACTGCTGGCCCGAATCGAACGGATCAAGGCGCTGTTGGCCGCCGAGGGACTGTTCGACGCCCGTCGCAAACGGCCGATCCCCTTCCTCCCGCGCACCGTCGGCCTGATCAGCGGCCGCGGCAGCGCCGCCCAGCGCGACGTGATCGCGGTGGCCTCCGCACGCTGGAACGACGTCCGCTTCCGGCACTGCGAGGTCCCCGTGCAGGGGCCGAACGCGGTGCCCGCGATCATCGAGCATCTGGACCTGCTCGACCGGGATCCCGACGTCGAGGTGATCGTGATCGCCCGCGGCGGCGGCAGCGTCGAAGACCTGCTCCCCTTCTCCGACGAGACGCTGCTGCGCGCGGTCTCCGACTGCCGCACCCCGGTGGTCAGCGCGATCGGCCACGAACCGGACAGTCCGCTGCTCGACCTTGTCGCCGATCTGCGCGCGGCGACCCCCACCGATGCCGCCAAGCGAGTGGTCCCCGACGTGGCCGTCGAACGGGAGACCCTCGCCGGGCTGCGCGCCCGCAGCGCCCACGCGCTCCGCAACTGGGTCGACCGCGAGCACCGTGTGATCGACGGACTCCGGGCCCGCCCCGTCCTGGCCCGACCGCATCTGCTGATCGACGAGCGGCACGCCGTCCTCGACCGGCTGCGGAACGATCTTCGGCGCGGCGTCACCCACGGCGTCGACACCCGGCGGCTCGACGTCGACCAGCTCGCGGCCCGCCTGGCCACCCTCGGCCCGGCGCAGACGCTGGCGCGCGGGTACGCCGTCGTGCAGCGTTTCGCCGACGACGACCACTCCCCGCACGCGGTGAGCAGCGTCGAACAGCTCCCACCGGGTGCGCGGGTGCGCATCCGGGTGGCCGACGGCGCCAGACTCGCCGTCGTCGACGACGACGAAGGACAGATCAGTGAGTGATTCCCGCGACGACGTCGAGGTCGCCGAACTCGACTACGAAGCCGCCCGCGACGAACTCGCCCGGGTGGTGGCCGACCTGGAGCGCGGCGGTCTCGGGCTCGACGAGTCGCTGGCCCTCTGGGAGCGCGGCGAAGCCCTGGCCGCGCACTGCGAGGCGCAGCTCCGCGGCGCCGCCGAACGGATCGAGAAGGCGCTCGAGAAGTCCGACGATCCCGCCGACTGAGCGCCCTGCCTCGGCTTATTCGGCGGTCACTTCTTCGGCAGCGGCTGCGCGCTCAGCGTCGCCTTCGCCAGCGTCTCCATGGTCTCGTCCGAGCCGCGGCTGAGGACCCCGATCCGGACGTCGCCGAGGTCGGTGAGCCAGAGCTTCCGCTTGGTGTCGGCGTTGCGGTAGGTGACCCACGTCTGGCCGCCGACCTCGCGCGTGCCGGCGCCGACCGCCTGATCGCCGCCGAGGCCGCGGACCAGCGACTCCTCCGGCGCCCCCGACTGGCTGAGCTGCACGTAGGCGCCGCCGGCCGTGATCCAGCCGACGTTGCTGGTCAGCGATCCGCCGACGGTCGAGGTGGATCCGGAGTTGCTCCGCCAGTCCTTCGGCACGGCAGGTTCCCGGATCGGGAACGACATCAACCGGGCATCGGCCCGGAAGGCGGCGGCGCTGTTGAACTCCGGGATCTTCTGCTCGGACGCCTCGTCGCCGAAGCTCCAGTGGCAGCTGCCCGCGACACCGGCGATGACCACGCAGATCACCAGCAACGGGATCAGCGACCACACCATGTCCCGGCTGTCCTGCAGAATCCGCGGTTTCTTCTCGGCCATGACCACCAGTATGCAGTCGGCCCGGGGCCTGGCCGAATCGCCGGCCATGACAGAATCGGGGCAACCCCTGAGCACCGACGCAAGAGGAGCCGACCACATGTCGAAGCAAGCCCCGGACCGCAATCTCGCCATGGAACTGGTCCGTGTGACCGAGGCCGCCGCCCTCGCGGCCGGCCGCTGGGTCGGTCGCGGTGACAAGAACAGCGGCGACGGCGCGGCCGTGGACGCCATGCGCGAACTCCTCTCGACCGTCTCGATGCGCGGCGTCGTCGTCATCGGCGAGGGCGAGAAGGACGAGGCCCCGATGCTCTACAACGGCGAGGAGGTCGGCAACGGCGAGGGCCCCGAGGTGGACGTCGCCGTCGACCCGATCGACGGCACCACCCTGATGGCCGAGGGCCGCCCGAACTCGATCGCCGTGATCGCGGTGTCCGAGCGCGGCACCATGTACGACCCGTCGGCCGTGTTCTACATGAACAAGATCGCCGTGGGCCCGGAGGCCAAGGGTGCCATCGACATCGAGAAGCCGGTCGCCTGGAACATCAACTCGGTGGCCGCCGCCAAGGGCATCGACGTCGCGGACCTGACCGTCGTGGTGCTCGACCGCCCCCGCCACTCCGACCTGATCCGCGAGATCCGCGAGGCCGGCGCCAAGATCCGACTGATCTCCGACGGCGACGTCGCCGGTTCGATCGCCGCCGCGGGCGACTACAGCACCGTCGACATGCTGATGGGCATCGGCGGCACCCCCGAGGGCATCATCTCGGCCGTCGCGATGAAGTGCATGGGCGGCGAGATCCAGGGCAAGCTCTGGCCCACCAACGACGAGGAGCGCCGGAAGGCCGCCGACGCCGGTCTGGACCTGGATCAGGTCCTCACCAACGACGTCCTGGTCCGCGGCGACAACTCGTTCTTCTGCGCCACCGGCGTGACCAACGGCGACATGCTGCGCGGCGTCACCTACCGTCCGAACGGCGCCACCACCCGTTCGCTGGTGATGCGCTCCAAGTCGGGCACCGTCCGCACCGTCGAGGCGCGTCACCAGACCGCGAAGCTGCGCGAGTTCGCCCGCATCGACCTCTGAGACGCCGCTCCGGACATGGAGTGGGACCGGTCCGGGCGCTACGCCACGGATCCCGACCTGATCGACGCCGCTCCCGGCACCTTCGCGTGGGTGCCGGTGGGCGGCGTCGACGGCATCTCGGAGACCGCACTGGAGAACCTTCCCCCTCCGCTGCAGGGCACGTGGGGCGGGAAGCCCCCGGCGCGACGTGTCGTGCGGTTGTTCCCCGACTACATGCGCGACTATCCGCTGTGGGAGAGCAGCACGTCGACGTGGAACGTCGGCTACACCACCGGACCCGAGCTGTACGGACTGTCGGAGGAGCTGAGCGGTCGACTCGCCGCCTGGCAGCATGAGTGGGAGACGTCGATCTGCGGGCTGGACCGCGAACCCTCTCCCGAAGCCGTCGCTCGCTGGCGTGCCGAGGGCGCGGAACTGGCCCGGCTGCTCGGTGAGGCCGTCGCCGACTACGCCGACGTCGAGTACCTCGACTGATCGGCGGACGGACCGGAGTCCGTTTCACAGAGAGTTCACAGCGACAACCATGGATCAGGGCAGCCTCAGCCACCATGATGGAATCCGACAACTCTCCCAGGTTGTCCGACTCCGAGGAAGGCTTCTCTCCCCCATGACCCTGCATCTCCGTAAGACCTTCGCGATCGTCGCGGCCGCCGCCGGCCTGTTCCTGCTCAGCGGCTGCTCCGACGACTCCGCCACCACGACCGGCGCCTCGACCACCATCGAATCCGGAGCCGCCGAATCCGCCTCGGGCGAGTACAAGGCCGGGGAGTACACCTCCAAGGGCGACTACACCACCCCGGGCGGCCCCGCCGAGGTCACGGTGTCGCTCACTCTCGACGGTGCGGGCACCGTCTCGGCGGTCACCGTGACGCCCGAGGCCAAGGGCGGCAACTCGCTGCAGTTCCAGACCCAGTTCGCCGGCGGGATCTCCGACGAGGTGGTCGGCAAGTCCATCGACGACCTCGACGTGAGCAAGGTGTCCGGATCGTCGCTGACCAGCGGCGGTTTCAATCAGGCCGTCGAGAAGATCCGCGCCGAGGCCTCGGCGTGACCCCGTCGGCCGGTGCCGCCTCGTCGGACTCCCCGGCAGCGGACGCCCGAACCTGCGAGTGGGCGTTCGACGGCATCGGCACCGGCTGGCAGATCGACACTCCGCGCCCGCTCACCGAGCCCGAACGCGGCGCGGTGCTCGCGCTGGTCGAGCGGTTCGACCGGGACTGGTCGCGGTTCCGTCCCGACTCCGTCGTCGAGACCCTCCGCACCGCCGCGGGCCGCCACCGTCTCCCCGACGACGCCGACCCGCTCATCACGCTGTACCGCACCCTGTACGCGCTGACCGACGGCGCGATGAGCCCCGCGGTCGGCGGCGGACTCGAGGCGCTCGGATACGACGCGCGGTATTCGCTGCGGGCCGGCGACCCGGTCCCGGCGCCGTCGTTCGACGACGTCGACTGGTCGCCGCCGTACCTGACCACTCCGGCGCCCTTCGTGCTCGACGTCGGTGCGGCGGGCAAAGGCTATCTGGCCGACCAGGTCGCCGCGCTGGTGGCCGGACTGCTCACCGACGGCGCCGCCGCCGGGAGGAGCCCGGCGTTCACCGTGGATGCGAGCGGCGACCTGGTCCGACGGGGCCCCGCCCTCCGCGTCGCGCTGGAGCATCCCCTGAACCCCCGCGCCGCGGTCGGCGTCGCCGCCCTCGCCGACCGTGCGCTGTGCGGTTCGGCGGTGAACCGCCGCGCCTGGGGCGACGGCCTGCACCACGTGCTCGACGCGCGCACCGGGGTGCCGGTGCCGGGACCGCTCGCGACCTGGGTCGTCGCCGACGACGCCCGCACCGCGGACGCGCTGGCGACGGCGCTGTTCTTCACCGCTCCCGAACGGCTCGCCGAGGCGTTCTCGTTCGAGTACGTGATCATGCCGTCGCCGACCGAGCTGCGCCGCTCCGCCGGTTTCCCCGGCGAGATCTTCTCCTGACGACGCGAAGGACCCGACCCCGATGACCGTGCTCACTCCGCTGACGAGGCTCGACGACGCCCTCGGACGCGTCACCATGTACCGGCTGGTCACCGTCGTGCTCGCGGTGCTGGCGGCGATCGCGTTCGGCTACAGCGCCACCGGGGTGCTCGACGCGGCGATCTTCCCGCTCGGGCGGATGGCCCTGGCTCTCGGGGTCCTCCTGACGGCGTCGGTCGCGGCGAGTCGGCTGTTCGGGCTGCTGTTCCGGGTACGACCGCACACCGAGTCGGCGGTGATCACCGCGCTGCTGATGTGGTTCCTGTACTGGCCGCCGGGCACGGCGTCGTCGTATCTGTGGCTGGCCGGGGCCGCGGTGCTGGCCAACGCGTCGAAGTATCTGCTCGCGGTCCGCGGACGGCACCTGTTCAATCCGGCGGCGGTCGGGCCGCTGCTGACGGTGGTGATCCAGCAGCTGCTCGGGCTGGATGCGGCCGACCGCCTGTTCACCACCTGGTGGGTCGCCGCCGAGGCGCTGCTGC
This sequence comes from Gordonia sp. (in: high G+C Gram-positive bacteria), assembly GCF_047600385.1. Classification (GTDB taxonomy): domain Bacteria; phylum Actinomycetota; class Actinomycetes; order Mycobacteriales; family Mycobacteriaceae; genus Gordonia. The sequence goes on from NZ_JASGKZ010000002.1 coordinate 229,261, forward strand.
CGTTCGTCCTGGTCGGGGCGCTGCTGGTGCTGCGGCGGACGCATCGGGTCGCGCTCGGCGCGGTCTTCGTCGCGGTCGGCGGCGCACTGATCTTCACGAGCCTGACGGTGCTGGGGACCGAGCCGCTCGCCGCCGCCGAGCAGACCTTCTCCTCCTATCCGCTGGTGTTCCTCGCCGGGTTCATGCTGTCCGAACCGCTCACTCTCCCGCCCCGGCACCGGCAGCAGCTCGCCGCGGCGGCGCTGGCCGGCGTCGTCGTGTCGCTGCCGGTGCTGTGGCCCGCGCTCACCGATCAGCCGTTCACGCTGTGGGTGTTCACCTCCACCACCGAACTGTCCCTGATCGCGGCCAACCTGGTCGGCTTCGCGTGCGGTCAGCGGCGCGGGATCACGCTGAAGTCGACGGGCAGTCGGAAGATCGCCGAGGAGATCTGGGAGTTCCGATTCACCCCCGCGCACCCGCTGCGGTTCGTCCCGGGCCAGTATCTGGAACTGCACCTGCCCCATCCGGGGGCGGACCGTCGCGGCACCCGGCGGATCTTCAGCATCTCCTCCCCTCCGGAGTCCGCCGAGGTGACGATCGCGCTGCGGGTGCCGCCCGAGCCGTCGTCGTTCAAACGGGCGCTGACGGCGTGCGAACCCGGCACGGAGATCCGGGCGACGGGCGTCTCGGGCGACTTCGTCCTGCCGCGGTCGGGGCGGGTGCTGCTGGTCGCCGGCGGGATCGGGATCACCCCGTTCGTCAGCCAGGTCGGCACCCGGCACGACGACGTGGACCTCGTCCTGGTCTACGGCGTCCCCGACGCCTCGGACGTGGCCTACCGGGACGAACTGGTCGCGGCACGGATCCCGGTGGTGCTGGTGGCCCCGGAACCTCCGGAGGACCTGCCGCCGCACTGGACGCACGTGGCGGGGACGCGGATCCGGGCCGAGGACCTCGCCGACGTGATCGGCGACCTGGCCGAACGTCGCGCCCACCTCTCCGGACCGCCCGCGATGGTCCACGCCGTGCGGGCCTCGCTGCACGGCCACGTGGCGGGCACGCGCAGCGACTACTTCAGCGGCTACTGATCCACCGGTTCGGCCGTCGTGCGACTCCGATACCAGGGTTCGGGTCCGTGCCAGCCGAACCGGAGCGAGGCCAGCCGGATCACGGTCGCGATGGCGGCGCAGGCCAGCCCCATCCACGGCTGGTAGTCGACGTAGCGGACCAGCATCGTCGCCACGATCGCGCACAGCAGCGCGGGGATCGCGTAGAGGTATTCGCCGGGCCGGAGGACGCTGGGCACCTGCCGGGTGAGAACGTCGCGGATCACCCCGCCGCCGATCGCCGTCGTCATGCCCAGCAGCGCCGAACCCGGCGCGTTCAGTCCGGACTGGTGCGCGACGAGGGTCCCGGTCACCGCGAACAGTCCCAGGCCGACCGCGTCGGTGATGTCCAGCGGCCACCGAGACAGTCGTGCGGGCATCTGCCAGACGCTGACCAGCACGCCGGCGGCGACCGCGGTGCCCAGGTACTCCATGTGGATGAACGCCGCAGGCGGAGTGTTGCCGATGATCAGGTCACGGATCACGCCGCCGCCGAGCGCAGTGGCCACCGCCAGCAACAGGATGCCGGTGATGTCGAGGTTCCGGCGGACCGCCGCGAGAGCCCCGGACGCCGCGAAGGCGAACACCCCCGCCAGTTCGCCGACGTACTGGACCGCCCCGGCCGCATCGTTGATTCCACTCACGGAAGGTCACAGTAGCGGCCCCGCGCCCCCGCTCGGAGAGCCGGCCCGAAAACGACTTAGGATGCACTGACCTGCAGGTCAGAGCGGGTGCGAAGTACCATCGACCGCTGTGAGTGAATCAGCCCCAGCCCCCGAATTCCTCTACTCCGACCTCCTGCCCGCCGACCATTCCGACACCCCGTATCGCTTGATCACGACCGAAGGCGTCACCACCTTCGAGGTGGACGGCCGCACCTTCTTGAAGGTGGAGCCCGAAGCCCTGCAGAAGCTGACCGCCGAGGCGATCCACGACATCAGCCACTACCTGCGACCCGCGCATGTCCAGCAGTTGCGCAAGATCATCGACGACCCCGAGGCCTCCGGCAACGACCGGTTCGTCGCCCTCGACCTCCTCAAGAACGTCAACATCTCCGCCGGCGGCGTGCTGCCGATGTGCCAGGACACCGGCACCGCGATCGTCATGGGCAAGAAGTCCGAGGGCGTCCTGACCGGCGTCGACGACGGCGAGTGGATCTCCCGCGGCGTCTACGACGCGTACACGAAACTGAATCTGCGGTACTCCCAGCTCGCGCCGATCACCATGTACGAGGAGCGCAACACCGGCACCAATCTGCCGGCGCAGGTCGAGATCTACGCGACCGAACAGGGTCCGAAGGGACCGGAGTACAAGTTCCTGTTCATGGCCAAGGGCGGCGGCAGCGCCAACAAGTCGTTCCTGTTCCAGGAGACCAAGGCCATCCTGAACCCGAAGAAGATCCTCTCCTTCCTGGACGAGAAGATCCGCTCGCTGGGCACCGCGGCCTGCCCGCCGTACCACCTGGCCGTGGTGATCGGCGGCACCTCCGCCGAGTTCGCGCTCAAGACCGCCAAGTACGCCTCGGCGCACTACCTGGACGACATGCCCACCGAGGGCACCATGGCCGGTCACGGCTTCCGCGACACCGCGCTGGAGGAGGAGGTCTTCAAGCTGACCCAGTCGTTCGGGATCGGCGCGCAGTTCGGCGGCAAGTACTTCTGCCACGACGTCCGCGTGATCCGGCTGCCGCGCCACGGCGCGTCGTGCCCGGTGGCGATCGCCGTCTCGTGTTCGGCCGACCGCCAGGCCCTGGGCAAGATCACCGCCGACGGCGTCTTCCTGGAGCAGCTCGAGACCGATCCCGCCCAGTACATGCCCGACGCCGGCGTCGCCGAGGACATCGAGGGCGGCGAGGTGGTGCAGATCGACCTCAACCGCCCGATGGACGAGATCCTCGCCGAACTCACCAAGTACCCGGTCAAGACGCGCCTGTCGCTGACCGGCCCGCTGGTCGTCGCCCGCGACATCGCGCACGCGAAGATCGCCGAACGGTTGGAGGCCGGCGAACCGATGCCGCAGTACATGCGGGATCACCCGGTGTACTACGCGGGCCCGGCCAAGACGCCCGAGGGCATGGCCTCGGGGTCGTTCGGGCCGACGACGGCCGGCCGCATGGACAGCTACGTCGCCCAGTTCCAGGCCGCGGGCGGCTCGATGGTGATGCTCGCCAAGGGCAACCGGTCCAAGCAGGTCACGCAGGCCTGCGACACCCACGGCGGCTTCTACCTCGGCTCCATCGGCGGCCCCGCCGCACGCCTGGCCCTGGACTGCATCAAGAGCCAGGAGGTGATCGAGTACCCCGAACTCGGCATGGAGGCCGTGTGGAAGATCGAGGTGGAGGACTTCCCGGCGTTCATCGTCGTCGACGACAAGGGCAACGACTTCTTCACCGATCCGTCCGGTGCGGTGAGCGTCCCGGTCGGCGGCGTGCGGATCCGGTCCAAGGAGCGCTGACCCAGCGGGTGGGGGTCGGCCCGGCCGGACCCCTCGGGGAATCCCCGGGGAAACCCTGATCCCCACCCTGAGATCCGCCGGAATCCGTCGACCGGCGGCGGTCGCGCTCTCATCGTCGAGGCATGACCGGCGCACACCCGACACCCACGACCTTCCCGCCGCCACCGGAGCGAGGGCGCTCCCGCACGCTGCGAATCACCCTGGCGGTCGTGGCGGTGGCGGTGTTCGGGATCGCCGCGGTCGGCGCCCGGGTCGCCGTCACCGTGCTGCGAGCGCCGCTGGACACACGCGGCACCGTGACCTTCGACCGCGAGTTGCGGATCCCCGCGCTCGCGGAGTCACGCGTCGAGGACGGCGTCCGCGTGTTCGACCTGACAATGCAACGGGGTGAGTCGGACCTCGGCCGGGGCACCGCGACTCCCACGTGGGGGATCAACGGCCCGCACCTCGCTCCCACTCTTCGCGCCGCGCGCGGCGAGGAGGTCCGCGTCCGGGTGACCAACCGGCTCGGTGAGGCGAGCACCCTGCACTGGCACGGCATGCGCCTGCCCGCACGGATGGACGGCGGCCCGCACCAGATGATCGAGCCGGGGGCCACGTGGACACCGCAGTGGAACATCGACCAGCCGGCCGCCGGCCTCTGGTACCACCCGCACCCGCACGGCGAGACCGCCCGGCACGTCTACCGCGGTCTGGCGGGGATGTTCCTCATCGACGACGACGCCGAGTCCCGGCTCGCCCTGCCGCGCCGGTACGGCATCGACGACCTCCCGATGATCGTGCAAGACCGCAGGTTCCACGACGACGGCACGCTCGACACGTCGACCTCGCTCTTCCAGTCCGAGGGGATCATCGGCGACACCGTCCTGGTCAACGGCACCCCCGGACCGTACGTCGACGTCACGACCCGCACCGTGCGTCTGCGACTGCTCAACGGATCCAACACCCGGCCGTACGATTTCGTGTTCGACGACCACCGCGAGTTCTCCGTCATCGGGACCGACAGCGGCCTGCTGCCCGCTCCCGTGCCGGTCCGCGCGGTGCCGCTCTCACCCGGAGAGCGGGCCGAGGTGGTCGTGACCTTCCGGCCGGGCGAGCGGGTTCGCCTGCAGAGCGAGCCCACTCCCGGAGGAGCACGGTTCGCCGGCGGGAGCGATCACCTGGAGATCGCCGAGTTCCGCGCCGCGAGCGATCTCGGCGGAGTCGGCACCGTGCCCGACCGCCTCGTCGACGTCGCGCCGATCCCCGAGACCGCGGCCACGGTAACCCGGAGCTTCTCTCTCGGCGGCAGCACCATCGACCGCAAGCCGATGGACATGGCGCGCATCGACGAGGTGGTCACCGCGGGCGCCACCGAGATCTGGTCCGTCGCCAACAGCGGGGACGCCGTGCACAACTTCCACATCCACGACGCCGCCTTCCAGATCCTCGACATCGACGGCGACCCGCCGCCGCGGTATCTGGGCGGATGGAAGGACACCGTCTGGGTCCCGCGGGACTCGACGGTCCGGCTGATCATGACGTTCGCACACCACACCGACACCGAGGTCCCGTACATGTACCACTGCCATCTGCTCCGGCACGAGGACGAGGGCATGATGGGCCAGTTCCTGGTGGTGCCGCCCGGAACGAGTACCGACCCCGCCGACTACTCGGCGCGCACCGGCCACCACCACTGACCGACGCGCGCGCCGCGCCTCAGCGCGGGGTGGTGATCACGACCACCGCCTCCGCCGGACCGTCGGGTGCGGCGAAGCGATGACGCCGATCGCTGACCCACGTGTGGGTCCGTCCCTCGGGGACTCGACTCTCCTCCCCTACCGGTCCGGCGAGCACCTGCCCGAGCACGACGGTCAGGTGCTCGGTCACGCCGGTTCCGTGGGACGGGGACACGTGGTCGGCGCCGGCCGGGAACTCCAGCCGGAACACCTCGACCGTGCGGTGCGGCAGGTGCCGCACCGACAGCAGCACCGTGCGCATGCCGCCGTCCGCCGCCGAGTGCACGCCCGACGTCTCGCCGACCAGCGCGGTCAGCGGCACGTCGAGCGGCTCGCAGAGCGCGTACAGGGTCTCGACGGTCGGATTGCGGCCGCCCGCCTCGATCTCCGAGAGGGAGCCCTTCCCCACCCCCGCGCGCCGCGCCAGTTCCGAGAGGCTCAGTCCGCGTTCGACGCGGATCTCCCGTACTCGTCGTCCCACCGCTGCCGCGCTCACCCCTCCGATGATACGTTCTGAGAACAGAACGTTCTGTGAACGGAACGATTGCGGAGGTGAAGACCGTGCCCGACGACGCTCCCGCGGCCCCGACCGCGGATCGAGTCCCCACTTCGGTGCCCGTGAGCGCAGGCATCGTGTGCGCGCTGGTCGGGTTCACGTCGTCGTTCGCAGTGGTCCTGGCCGGACTGCGCGCGGTCGGCGCGAGCCCGGCGCAGGCCGCATCGGGACTGGTCGCGGTGAGTATCGCGATGGGTGCGGCCTCGGTGCTCCTGTCCTGGCGGACCCGGATGCCGATCACCTGCGCCTGGTCCACTCCGGGCGCCGCGCTGCTGGTCTCCATCGGCGCGGTGGCCGGCGGTTGGCCCGCCGCGGTCGGCGCGTTCGCCGTCTGCGCGGTGCTGCTGGTCGCGACCGGACTGTGGCCCGCCCTCGCCCGGCTCGTCACCCGGATCCCGCCCGCCGTCGCCCAGGCGATGCTCGCCGGCGTCCTGCTGCCCCTGTGCATCGCGCCGGTCACCGCGCTCGCCGACGATCCGCCGGTGATCGCACCGGTGCTGCTGACCTGGGTCGTCCTGCTCGCCCTCCGGCCGCGCTGGGCGGTGCCGGGCGCCTTCGTCGCCGCCCTCGCGGTGATCGCCGTGACCCTGATCGGGCACGACGACGTCCCGCCCCCGTCCGCCTGGATCCCGCACCTGGAACTCACCGCGCCCGCCCTGACGCCGCAGGCGCTGACCGGGATCGCGCTGCCGCTCTACATCGTGACGATGGCCGCGCAGAACATCCCCGGCGTCGCGGTGCTCGGCGGTTTCGGTTACCGCGCGCCGTGGCGCGCCGCGCTGTCGACGACGGGGCTCGGTTCTCTGCTGGGCACCGTCTTCGGCGGGCACGCGATCAATCTGGCCGCCATCAGCGCGGCGCTGGCCGCCGGGCCGGACGCCGGTCCGGATCCCGCCCGGCGCTGGGTCGCGGGGGTGAGCACCGGCGTCGCCTACCTCGGACTCGGCCTCGTCTCGACCGGTCTGTGCGCCGCCGTGCTCGCCGCTCCGGCCGGGCTGGTGCAGGCGGTGGCCGGGGTGGCCCTGCTCGGCGCCTTCGCCGGGGCGTGCGCGGGCGCGCTGGCCGCCGAGTCCGACCGGATCCCCGCGGCCGTCACCCTGGTGGTCGCCGCGTCGGGCACCACCCTGGTCGGGATCGGTGCGGCCTTCTGGGCGCTGGCGGCGGGCGTCGTCGCCCACCGGCTGCTCCGGCCGTCGACGCGCGAGAAGCCGACGGACGCCGCAGCGGGGAACGACACGACTGGGAACGACACGGCGGGGAACGACATCGGGAAGTGACGTCCGGCACTTTCGACGTCGGGGGGGTGTCCCGGCTCCACGCCGGATCGGCACGATATGGTTAGCCAACCCTTATCGTCCCTCTCATCACTTCACTCAGCGCCGAGGAGCAGCCGCATGACCCAGTCCGAGGAGACCCAGTACCGCATCGAGCACGACACCATGGGCGAGGTGAAGGTGCCCGTGGACGCGCTCTGGCGCGCGCAGACCCAGCGTGCGGTGGAGAACTTCCCGATCTCGTTCCGCCCGCTCGAGCGCACCCAGATCCGCGCGATGGGCCTGCTCAAGGCGGCGTGCGCGCAGGTCAACAAGGACCTCGGCCTGCTCGATCCCGCCAAGGCCGAGGCGATCATCGCCGCCGCCACCGAGATCGCCGACGGCAAGCACGACGACCAGTTCCCGATCGACGTCTTCCAGACCGGTTCGGGCACCAGCTCCAACATGAACACCAACGAGGTGATCGCGTCGATCGCCAAGGCGAACGGCGTCGACGTCCACCCGAACGACGACGTGAACATGTCGCAGTCGTCCAACGACACCTTCCCCACCGCGACCCACGTCGCCGCCACCGAGGCCGTCGTGACCGCGCTGGTCCCCGCGCTGACGCACCTCCAGGAGGCCCTGGCGACCAAGGCCACGCAGTGGCGCGACGTGGTCAAGAGCGGCCGCACCCACCTGATGGACGCGGTCCCGGTGACCCTGGGCCAGGAGTTCGGCGGCTACGCCCGCCAGGTGCAGGCCGGCATCGAGCGCGTCGAGTCCGCGCTGCCGCGCGTCGGCGAGCTGCCGATCGGCGGCACCGCCGTCGGCACCGGCCTCAACGCCCCCGACGGGTTCGGCACCAAGGTGACCGCCGAACTGGTGAAGCTCACCGAGGTCGACGCCCTGAGCCTGGCGAAGGACAACTTCGAGGCGCAGGCCGCCCGCGACGGCCTCGTCGAACTGTCCGGCCAGCTCAAGACGATCGCCGTCTCGCTCACCAAGATCGCCAACGACGTGCGCTGGATGGGTTCGGGTCCGCTGACCGGCCTCGGCGAGATCCTCCTGCCCGACCTCCAGCCGGGCAGCTCGATCATGCCGGGCAAGGTCAATCCGGTGCTGCCCGAGGCGGTCACCCAGGTCGCCGCCCAGGTGATCGGCAACGACGCCGCCGTGACCTGGGGCGGCGGCAACGGCGCCTTCGAGCTCAACGTGTACATCCCGATGATGGCGCGCAACGTCCTCGAGTCGATCAACCTGCTCGCCAACGTCTCGCGGCTGTTCGCCGACAAGTGCATCAGCGGCCTGGTGGCGAACGAGGACCGGCTCAAGACCCTCGCCGAGTCGAGCCCGTCGATCGTCACCCCGCTCAACAGCGCCATCGGCTACGAGGAGGCCGCCGCCGTCGCCAAGCAGGCGCTGAAGGAGGGCAAGACCATCCGCCAGACCGTGATCGACCGCGGCCTGATCGGCGACGCGCTGTCGGAGGAGGAGCTCGACGCACGGCTCGACGTCCTCAAGATGGCCAACCTGGACCGGGAGCGGTAGGCCGGAGCAGCCACTCAGGACCCGTGGGCCCCGCGGTGGATGTCCAGGCTTCTGGACATCCACCGCGGGGTTTCGTGTCGGAGCATCACGGGTATGCGTATACGGAGATCCACCCTCTGGCTCGCGGTCGTGCTCACCGCGCTGCTGACCGTCGGCCTTCTCGCCCCCGGCTCCACCCGTGCCGACGAGGCGAAGCGACATTTCCTGGTCACCGCGGGCGTCGCCCTCGGGCTGAGCGTCCTGGAGGTGCACTCCGACGGACGGCTCACGCCGGTTCCCGGCAGCCCGTTCCGCACCGGTTTCGGCGTCCTGTCGGTGACCGCGGCACCCGACGGCAAGACGGTCTACGTCCCCCGCGCCGACGGCCACGTCTCGGTGTACCGGGTCGCCTCGAACGGCGCCCTGCGCAGTGTGCAGACCCTCGGCGTCGGCTTCCCGACGACCGGCGCCCGCGTCGCACCGAACGGGAGGTACCTGTACGTCCTCAAGTCCGGACTCCCCGGGCGGGTGGAGTCGTTCCGGATCCGCAAGGACGGCACCCTGGCCCCCACGGGGCACCGGGCCGCCCCGATCGACGGCCTCGGGCTGGGCATGGTCAACATGTCGTCCATCGACCCGGACGGCCGCTTCCTGCGCGCCACCACGTACATCGGAGTCGGGCTGACCAGTTTCCGGCTCGGACCGAACGGCGAGGTGACCCGGATCGCCGCCGACACCGTCGGACTGGGGCCCGTCGCACCGGTGACCACCCCGAACGGGAAGTACCTGTACAGCAGCGACGAGTTCGCCTTCGGTCTCAGCGGTTTCCGGGTGAACCGCGACGGGACGCTGACCCGCCTGCCCGGCGGACGATACCCCACCCACGGTGTGCCGCACGGCGCCGTCGTCACCCCCGACGGCAGACGCCTGTACGTGCCCAACGCCGTCGGCACGTCGATCTCCGCCTTCTCGATCCACCGGAACGGCCGGTTGACGCCGCTGCCCGGTTCGCCGTACCCCGGGCCCGGCTGGACCCTGCCGGGTCAGGTCGCACTGCACCCGAACGGCAGGTTCCTCTACAACATCGACTGCCTGACCGGTCGGGTCACGACGCGCGTGCACACCTACCGCATCCACCCGAACGGTTCGCTCTCGCGCACCGCCCGCCCGTCGGTCGACACCGGGGTGGTCATGTCCGACGGCCCCGTGGTGGCCCTGATCTGAGGACGTCCCGGCCCGTCTTCGCTCCATGGCCCCGCCGCCGTCCGCGCACGCGTAGCGTCGGGGCCATGAGCATCGCCGCCTTCCCCGACGACTGGTCGAGCGCCCTGGTGCTCGTCGCCCATCCCGACGATCCCGAGTACGGCGTCGCCGCCGCCGTGGCGAAGTGGACCGCCGAGGGCCGGACCGTCGTCTACGCGCTCGCGACGTCCGGCGAGGCCGGGATCGAGGGCATGGATCCGGCCGAGGCCGGCCCCCTCCGCGAAGACGAACAGCGCGCCTCGGCCGCGGTGGTCGGCGTGGACGCGGTCGAGTTCTGGGGTTTCGAGGACTCCGCGATCGGCAACACCCCGGAGTTGCGCGCGAAGATCGTCGACACCCTCCGACGGGTGCGGCCCGACCTCGTCGTCTCGATGTACGGCGGACCGGAGTGGGCTCCCGGGTTCCCGAATCAGCGCGACCACAGGGAGTTCGCCGCGGCCGTCGTCGACGCCTACGACGAGGTGCAGGCCGACGAGCAGGCACCCGACCGGCCCCGGGCGCTGTTCGTCAACGGCCCCGGGTCGACGCACGCGGTCGACGTCGAGGGGTTCACCGAGATCGCGGTGCGGTCCCTCGCCGAGCACGACGTGTACCTGTCGGTGCTCGACCCGGACACGCCCGTGCTCGAGCAGGCCCGGGCCCAGGTCGCGAGGACGACGGGACCGATCGAGGGGTTCCCCGCCGCGCAGACCACCGGACTCACACGACTGCGCCCGTAGTCAAGACCTTCCGGCGCATCTGTGGACGACGCCCGTCGTCCACAGGCGGCCGCGCTCGGTCCTTCCCTCCCGGCGGCGCCGAGGGAAACGTGGTGGGCATGACCAGCACAGAGACGCCCGCTCCCGCATTCCTCCGCACACTCGATCACGCCGTCCACCGGAACCACCTCAAGGCCGCGGGCCTCACCCTGGGCGAGATCCGCGCCGCCGAGGACGCCGGTCTGATCGTCGAGTTCCGGAAGGAGTTCTACGGTCCGCCCTCCTTCGCGGCGCTGACCGGCCGCGACCGGCTGCTCATGGCCGCCGCCGCGTACCAGCGGCTCGGGAGGACCCGGGACGCGCTCCTCACCGGCGCCGCGGCCGCCGCACTGCACGGGATGATCGAGATCGACGCCGACTCCGCGCGCCCGCGGCCGCTGGAGTTCCTGGAGTACGCGAGCGACGGCAGGTCCGTCACGCGCGCCGCCGCCGTCATCCGCGTGGACCGGGTGCGCGACCGGGAGTCGGTGGTCCTCGACGGGGTGGAGACCACCACGCCGGCCCGCACCCTGATCGACATGGTGCCGACCTACCCGCACCTGCTGGACGACTGGGTGGTGACCGCCGACCGCGCGCTGCGGCTGGGCATCGTCACCCGCGACCAGCTGGTCCGCGAGGCGGGTCTGCTCCGCCGTCGCCAGGGCGACGTCCGCGTGCAGCTGGAACGCCTGGACGAGCGGTCGCGCAGCGAAGGCGAGACCCGCAGCCGCCTGTACTTCGCCCGCGAGGGCATGACCCGGCCCGAACTGTACGAGACCGTCTACGACTACGCCGGAGAACCCGTCGCCACCCCGCCGTTCGTCTGGCCGCGCCAGCGCGTCGTCGGATTCTGCGTCGAACCGGTTCCGGCGTGCGCCTTTCCCGACTGCGACGACCGGTGCACCGGCGACCCCGGATGCGCCGTCGACCAGCACGTCGACGAGTTGTTCCGCGAACTCGAAGCCCAGACCGAGACGGACCGGCGGCTCGACGCACTCGGATACCGCGTCTACCGCTGGTCCGGTTCACGACCGTCCCCCGACTGCGGCCTCTGCCGACTCCGCGAGGACGTGGGCACCCCGTACCGCCGGGTCGTCCGGCCCGGCCGATTCGACTACTTCTGAGACCCGCGGGCGAAATCGGAGAGCAACGCGGGCGTCGCCGAGTCGAAGCCGACGACGTCGAGTATCCCGGCATCGTCGGGGTCCGCGATCGAGAACCCGGTGGCCGTCATCCCGACCACCGCCATCCGGGCGTCGGGGTTCACCTCCCGCCGGTAGCGGGCGAGCGCCTGGTGCGGATGGATCGGACCGCACCACGTCTCGTTGTCGGTGTACACCGAGAACACGTCCACCTCGACGCCGTTCTCGTGCGCCCACGTGATCGGGAGCGCACAGTCCGTCGCACCGAACGGCAGGTTCTCGATCGTGCACACGACGTCGTCGAGCCGACGCCGCGGACCTAGGTCGAGTTCGCTGATCCCGCTCCCCCGGTACGTGCCGTTCGGGTCTCCGGTGAAACCGACGATCCAGTGCTGCGGCTCGGTCGCCGCGGTCACCAGCGCCAGGGCCGCCGAGGCCTCCCGCGCGCTGATCGGGAGTCCGGAGACCCGCGCCGTCATCGAACCGGAGACGTCCAGGGCCGACAGGTGACGGCGTCCCGACGGTTCCACGGCGGCGAAGGCCGCGTAGAACGCCGCGTCGAGCGCGTCCGAGATCGGCGTCGACGGAACCCACGTGGACTCGCCGCGGGCCGACCTTCCCGAGGCGTACGTGCGCTGGGCGACGAGCACGTTCACCGGGTGCACCCGGGCACGACGCAACCGCTCCGGGTCGGTCAGCTGTGCGGCCACCCGCTCGGCCCGCTCCGTCCCGGGCGCCAGCAGACCGAGCCGGGTGAGGCGTGGCAGCTGCCGCAGCAGCGCGGTCTGGGGCAGACCGCGCTCGAGCAGGGCCTCCCACACCGGCGGCGATGCCAGCGCCGCATCGGGCAGCATCTCCCACGAGAGTCCGTAGTCGACGACGCCCTCGACGGCCCGCCGCGGATCGGCCTGCACCCGCTCGTATCCTTCGACGAGGCGCGGCACCCCGGCGGTGTCACCGCGGGTGAGGTACGCGAACAGCGCCCGCCGCTCGGCGTCGTCGGTCACCGGGTGCGCCAGGCGCAGCAGGTCGCGGTGCGACCAGCCCTCCCGCTGCCGGTACTTGATCGCCTGGTGGGCGACGTCGGCGACCGGCCGGGTCAGGTACCAGTCGCCGACCGCGCGCCGCAGCGCCCGGCCCCACCCGCGGAACTGCTCGACGTATCCCGCGAACAGGAACGAATGCGTCCCGGTCCGCGCGACGTCGGGCAGCGCGTCGAGGGCGGCGCGGCGCCCTTCGTCGTCGCCCAGACCCGCCGCGGCGGCCAGCGCGAACAGGGCGGGCTGCTGCTTCGGTGCGCGTCCCGCCTGAGAGATCGCGACGATCTCCCGGACCAGCGCCGTCGTCTCCTCGGCGGCGAAGCGCAACACCGTCGGCGCGGCGTCCGCGGTCAGCTCCGCAGCCGACGTGTAGTAGGTGCCGCCCTCGGTGCCGAGGAGCAGGAATCGACGCAGCCGCTGCAGCGGGGTCACCGTGAAGGTGTGACCGCCTGCGCCGTTCACCTCCTGGCGAGGGTCGGCGGGCCTGGTCTGAGGGGTGATTCCGGTGCTGATGGTGCGGTAGACGTCCATGGTGTGATCTCGCGGTGAAGAGGCGGGCAGAACACGCGACGCCGACGGAGACCGTCGGCGTCGCGCGTGGTTCTGCGAGGGCGGGCGTGATGCTGACGACCGGAGAGAAAGCCGCTCTGCCGGATTGAGCTACGGAGCCCGAACGACTCCGACGGGATTCGAACCCGCAACCCGCCCATTAACAGTGGTAACCGACCGTCTCCGGCCCGCCCTCGTCGAGAACGGTAACGGACCGTCCGGACGCGGCGCCACCGAATTGGTCGCCGCGACGTCTCAGGACCCGGTCACCGACCCCAGGATCTGCGGAATGAACGCCGTGAGCTGCTGCATGAGCTGAGTCAGCGCATCGTCGGGAAGCGGGGCGCCTTCGGGCGTCGTCGTGGACGGCGCATCCTTGATGTCGCTCGGCGTCGACTGGTTGACGCCGATGCTGATCTTCGGGTTCTTGGCCGGATCGAGCCACTTGAGGACCTTGATCATCGATTCGCGGTCGATCGCCACGCACCCCCAGGTGGGTTCGCTGCCGACGTGCAGGAACATCGCCGTCGCCTTGCCCGGGGTGTTGGACGGATTGTGCTTGAACTCCACCGCGTAGTCGTAGGCGGGACCCATGTCGTACAGGTTCTCGCTGCCCGGGCCGGGGCTGTCGGACCGGCGCACCATCTGGTTGTAGGTCGGCGACGCCTGGTTGCCGTCCCACCAGTCCTCCCGGTCGACCTTCTTGTAGTTCATCTTGGTGCCGGGGTTGTCCTGCCGCCCGAACGCCTGACCCAGCGCGTACGTGCCCTCCGGGGTGCGGTGGACGTCGTCCTGCGGTTCACCGATGCCCAGGGAGCCCATGTACGCCTCGACCGGCCCCAGAACGGGCCTCCACTGTCCGGCGGCGTCCTTCTCGAAGGTCGTGAGCGTGCCGACCGTCGCCGCCTTCTGCGGCACCGAGACGACGATCATCTGACCGGTCCCGCCGGCCGGAGCACCGGGCGTCGGCACTCCCGGGAGCGTGAGTCCCCGCAGCAGGTTCTCCAGCATCGTCCCCGCATCGGACGGAGGCTGCGACGGCGCGGGCGACGGCGTGGTCGGGTCGGCGGCGGCCGCGCCGGCACCGGCGGCGAGGGCGACGAGCACAGCCGTCACCAACAGTCCCAGTTGCCACACACGGCCCATCAGTAACTTCAGCACCATCCCATGGTGCCAAGAATGCCGGGATCACGCCACCCCCGGAGACCACCGTCACCGGAATGCAACCCGGTCACGGAACCGTGCCGCACCGTTAGGCTGGAGGCATGGCGACGCCCCCTCCCCGCTGGATCACCGACACCGCACCCGGCCACAGCGAGTGGTACATCGACCGCTTCCGGACGATGGCCTCCGCCGGCGACGACCTCGCCGGCGAGGCCCGGCTCCTCGACGCGATGGTGCCGCGGCGCTCCCGGATCCTCGACGCCGGCTGCGGCCCCGGGCGCCTGGGCGCGCACCTGCACGCGGCGGGCCACGAGGTGGTGGGCGTCGACGTCGACCCGAAGCTGATCGCGGCGGCCGAGCAGGACCATCCCGGGCCCACCTGGCTGGTCGGGGACCTGGCCGAACTCGACCTGGCCGATCCGCACGGACCCGCGCGCACCGCCACCGGCGAGCAGGCCCCCGCCCTCGACGAGAAGTTCGACGCGATCGTCTGCGCCGGCAACGTGATGGTCTTCGTCGCCCCCGACACCGAGGCTCGGGTGCTGCGTCGCCTGGCCGCGCACCTGAAGGACGACGCTCCCCTGGTGGTCGGCTTCCACACCGATCGCCATCTGACCCTGGACGCCTTCGACGCCGCCGCCGACCAGGCCGGCCTCCGGCTGGATCTGCGTCTGGCCACCTGGGATCTCCGCCCGTGGACGCCCGAATCCGATTGGGCCGTCTCGATCCTGCGCCGCACCTGAACCGCCGAACCGGGGACGGGCGCAGGATCGAGGCCGGTCAGCCCTGACCCGGGGCGAACTCCTCCAACAGATCGGTCACCAGAGCCGCGATCGGCGAGCGCTCGCTCCGGGTCAGCGTCACGTGCGCGAACAGCGGGTGGCCCTTGAGCTTCTCGATCACCGCGGCCACGCCGTCGTGCCGCCCCACCCGCAGGTTGTCGCGCTGGGCGACGTCGTGCGTGAGCACCACGCGCGAACCGGCGCCGAGCCGGGAGAGCACCGTGAGCAGCACGTTGCGCTCCAACGACTGCGCCTCGTCGACGATCACGAACGAATCGTGCAGCGACCGTCCGCGGATGTGCGTCAGCGGAAGCACCTCGAGCATCCCGCGCGAGAGCACCTCGTCGATCACCGCGGTGGAGACCAGCCCTTCGAGCGTGTCGAAGACGGCCTGCGCCCACGGCCCCATCTTCTCGTCGGCGCTGCCCGGCAGGTAGCCGAGCTGCTGCCCGCCCACGGCGTACAGCGGCCGGAACACCACCACCTTGCGCTGCTCCCGGCGTTCCAGGACGGCTTCGAGTCCGGCGCACAGGGCGAGCGCCGACTTGCCGGTCCCGGCCTTGCCGCCGAGGGAGACGATGCCGACCGAGGGATCGAGCAGCAGGTCCAGGGCCACCCGCTGCTCGGCCGAACGGCCGCGCAACCCGAACGCCTCCCGGTCGCCGCGGACCAGCTGCACCTGCTTGGTGTCGGTCACCCGACCCAGGGCACTCGCGCTCGATCCGGACCCGAGCAGCCGGACGCCGGTGTGGCACGGCAGGTCGCGGGCCTCGTCGACGTCGACGATCCCCTCCGCGAACAGTTCGTCGATCACCCCGTCGGCCACGTCCAGCTCGTCCATGCCGGTCCAGCCCGAGACGACGACGTCCTGCGCGTGGTACTCGTCGGCGGCCAGGCCGACGGCCCCGGCCTTGACGCGCAGCGGGGTGTCCTTGGAGACCAGGGTGACGTCGGCGCCCTCGGCGCGCAGGTTCAGTGCGCACGCCAGGATGCGGGAGTCGTTGGAGTCGTTCCGGAAACCGGCGGGCAGCACGGCCGGGTCGGTGTGATTGAGCTCCACCTGCAGGGTGCCGCCGTCGTTCCCGATCGGCAGCGGGACGTCGAGCCGCCCGTGCCGGATCCGCAGATCGTCGAGCAGACGCAGGGCGGTCCGGGCGAACCAGCCCAGTTCGCTGTGGTGGCGTTTGCCCTCGAGTTCGCTGATCACCACCAGCGGAATCACCACGTGATGCTCGGCGAAGCGGGTCACCGCCCGCGGATCGGAGAGCAGGACGGAGGTGTCGAGGACATAGGTGCGTGCGGTCACGGTGGACTCCCGAGTGCCGCGCGGCGCCCGCGCGGGCGAGATCTAGATCGGCCGGTCGGTACGCCGTCCCCGTTCGGCGTCAGCCGACGAGGACGAGGACCGGGGCCGATCCTCTCGTGACTCCACAGTGCACGAATCGAACCTCCCAAGACGGGCCGTCGCTTCAGCGCCCCGTCGATGCCGACGCTACCTGCGCACCCGGTGACCTGCTGGGAGAGCAGACGGCGCGACGATGAACGTCGTGTTACGGAACGACGTCCGACGACGACCTCGACGCCGCCGGATGCCGGCGAAGCCCGCGGGATCTCCGAGATCGGAGAGCCCGCGGGCTTCGAAGAACGGCGACCGGGTGCTAGACCTGGCCCTCGGCCAGTGCCAGAATCCGTCGGCGGGCGGCCTCGGCCTCCTCGCTCAGCTCCTGGACGCTCTCCAGCTTCAGTTCGTCGGCGATCTTCCGCGCGATGGCCGAATCGGTCGAGACGTCCTCGAAGTCCGAGAAGTACTCGCGCTGGGTGTCGTAGTCGGCGATGTCGCTGCCGATGTGCTCGATCTCGCGCAACGCCTTGTCGACGGCCAGGACCGTGGCCTCCTGGTCGGCGACCATTCCGGCCATCAGGAAGGCCTGGAAGGTGGACGCCTGCACGTTGTCGTCGGTCTGGATCTTGTCGAGGATCTGGATCAGCACCGGATCCTCGACGTACTCCTTGAGTCGGCCGATGAACTGCACGCACTGGTTCTCGTGGACGGCCAGCAGCGCCAGCGCGTCCATCGGGCCGACCGCGTCGGAGGCCTCCGGGGTCTGCTTCCAACCCGCGACCACGTGGATACGACGACGGTTCTCCGCGTCCACCGGGTCCTGGCAGCGGGTGACCACCAGGTAGTCGCGCAGCACGATCGCGTGCCGGTTGTCCTCGGCGGTCCAGACGCCGATCAGCTGGCGCCAGTCGGAGAAGGCCGGGAAGTGCAGCGCCAGGATGCGGTGCTGCGACGGCAGGTTGTCCTTGGTCAGCAGCAGCGCGAGCAGCGCGGCGTTCGCCGTCTCGCTCAGACCGGCCTCGCTCGGATCCCAGTCCGCACCGCCGAGGAACCGGAAGTTGCGCCCCTTGCTCCAGGGCACCCACGCGTGGGGCATCCAGTCTTCGGCGGCCTCGGCGTGCTCCTCCGCGAGGGTGGAGAGCGACTTCTCGAGCGCCGTGATCAGTTCGTCTTCGTCCAAAACAGCCACGGTCGACAGTTTAGTCGAAATCAGCTCCCACTCATCATCCCCCAGGACTCAAGTCCCTGATAGAGGGGGAAGTCCAGCGCGAGTTTCGCGACGCGGGCACGCAGCGCGGAGACGTCGGCGGCCTTGCCCTGCGCCAGCGCGGTGGCGATGATGTCGGCGACCTCGGCGAACTCGGCGTCGCCGAATCCCCGCGTGGCCAGGGCCGGAGCACCGATCCGCAGACCCGACGGGGTCATCGGCGGACGCGGGTCGAACGGCACGGCGTTGCGGTTGACGGTGATGCCCACCTCGTGCAGAAGGTCCTCGCCCTGCTGGCCGTCGAGGTCGCTGTTGCGCATGTCCACCAGGACCAGATGCACGTCGGTGCCGCCGGTGAGCGGGGTGATGCCCGCGTCGGCGACGTCGGAGTGGGTCAGGCGCTCGGCGAGCGCCTGGGCGCCGGCGACGGTGCGACGCTGACGCTCGGCGAACTCCTCGCTGGCGGCGATCTTCAGCGCGGCGGCCTTGGCGGCGACGACGTGCATCAGCGGCCCGCCCTGCTGGCCCGGGAACACCGACGAGTTCAACTTCTTGGCGTACTCCTGCTTGGCCAGGATCAGGCCGGAACGCGGACCGCCGAGGGTCTTGTGCACGGTGGTCGAGACGACGTCGGCGTAGGGCACCGGGCTCGGGTGCAGACCCGCGGCCACCAGACCGGCGAAGTGCGCCATGTCGACCCAGAGCTTGGCGCCCACCTCGTCGGCGATCTCGCGGAACGCCGCGAAGTCGAGGGTGCGCGGGTAGGCCGACCAGCCGGCGACGATCACCTTCGGCTTGGCGTCGAGGGCGATCTTGCGCACCTCGTCCATGTCGATGCCGGTGGTCTTCCTTGCTGACGCCGTAGAAGGCGTTCTCGTACAACTTGCCCGAGAAGTTCAGGCGCATGCCGTGGGTGAGGTGACCGCCGTGGGCCAGGTCCAGGCCGAGGAGGGTCTCGCCCGGCTCCATCAGCGTCATCAGGACGGCGGCGTTGGCCTGCGCGCCCGAGTGCGGCTGGACGTTGGCGAACTCGGCGCCGAACAGCTCCTTGGCGCGGTCGCGGGCGATGTCCTCGACGACGTCGACGTACTCGCAGCCGCCGTAGTAGCGGCGCCCCGGGTAGCCCTCGGCGTACTTGTTGGTGAGCACGCTGCCCTGCGCCTGGAGGACCGCGCGCGGCACGAAGTTCTCCGAGGCGATCATCTTCGAGCGTGTCGCGCTGACGCGCCAGCTCGCCGCTCATCGCCGCAGCGAGGTCGGGATCCAATTCGGCCAGGGACTGCGTAAACAGGGTCATGGGGACCAGTTTAAGTGGCCGACTCCGCGCGCAGCGCCGCCGGGGTCAGCGGTTCGTCGAGCAGCCGCCCGAATCGGTCGAGCCTGGTCTCGGCGGCCTCCCGCTCCGATTCGACGATGCGTTCGATTCCGGCGGCGGGGCGTTCGACTCCGGCGGCGGGACCGTCGAGCCAGCGGTCGAGCAGTTCGTAGCCCTCGACGTAGGTCGAGATGTACGCGCGCCACAGCGGCGAGGTGAGGAAGCGCAGCATCTGCCGGGCGCGTTCGGCCGGCACCAGCAGCCAGCGCTGGAGGAACGCGGCCACCTCGTCGGGGTCGCGGTGCGCGTCGTGCAGCGCCAGGGCCGCGTCCTGGCGCACGTGCAGCAGACCCGCGGTGGCCGCCGACACGGCGCGGGCCTTCTCGGCGTCGTACCGGAGGCCGAAGTCGGCGTAGACCTCGGCGGCCCACGGCTGCCAGTCCCGGCCCTGCGCGGCGACCAGCGCGTGATCGGCGAGCCCCTCGGCCATCAGGCACTGCGGCGTGTTGACCAGGAAGATCGTCTGCTCGTTCTGTCCGCCGCGCTCCACCAGGAGCTGCTCCTTGCGGCAGTGCTCGGTGTGGTGCCCGGGGTAGGCCTCGTGGGCCACCAGTCCGGGCAGCCCGGACAGGTACTGCGGGAGATCGGTGTTGATCGCGACCGTCGAACGGTAGCCGCCGAGATAGTAGTTGAAGCCCGACCACGGTTCGTCCGAGACGATCTCGAACTCGACGACCTCCGATTCGGGCAGGCCGAACCGCGACCGCACCGTCGAACGCAGCGCCCCGCTGAACTCGTGCACCAGCGGCCGGACCAGGTTCGACGGGATCTCCTCGGTACGACGATGCGCCGCGTACGCCTCGCGCAGCGCCTCCCCGGTGGCCCCGGGGACGCCGAGCGCCGCCGCGATCCTCCGGTGCGCGTCGGCGTAGACGTCCTCGTCGGCCGGTGCGATCCGGACGTCGAAATAGGCTTCGACCTCGTCGACGAAGCCGATCGTCTCCCCGGCGAACTTGCGTGCCGAGCACTCCAGCGCGCGCAGATGCGCGCCGAGGAACTCGGCCCGGTCCGCGGGCAGTCCGCCCGGCAGCGCGTTGCGGAGGTCGCGGGCCCGCCGGGCCAGTGCGGCCGGATCGGGCGCCGGAGCGTTCTCCGCTTCGGCGCGCAGCGCGGGGTCTCCGGTGTACGCGTCGACGAAACCCGGCTCGATCCGGTCGAACAGCAGACCGAGGCGCAGGTAGTCGTCGACCAGATCGGCGGCGGTGTCGGGACTCACGCGGCCCACGCTACCGCGCGCGGACCGGGCCTGTAGTCTGCCCTGCATGGCGCGCCTATCCAGTGATCGCGACCCCGGCCTCTACCTCGAATTGGACCGGCGGCAATGGCGCGAACTCCGGCGATCGATGCCGATGGTCCTCACCGAGAACGAGCTCGAGCAGCTCGCCGGCCTCGGTGAACAGATCGACCTCAAGGAAGTCGCCGAGGTCTATCTGCCGCTCTCCCGACTGATCCATCTGCAGGTGGAGGCCCGCCAGCGGCTGTTCGCGGCGACGTCGACCTTCCTCGGCGAACGCCAGCGCAACCGCCAGGTGCCGTTCGTGATCGGCATCGCCGGGAGCGTCGCGGTGGGCAAGTCGACCACCGCGCGCGTGCTGGCCAAGCTGCTGTCGCGCTGGGAGACCCATCCCAAGGTCGACCTGGTCACCACCGACGGCTTCCTCTACCCGACCGCCGAGCTGAAGCGCCGCGGGATCATGCACCGCAAGGGCTTCCCCGAGTCGTACGACCGCCGGGCGCTGCTGCGCTTCGTCACCGAGGTGAAGTCGGGTTCCGAGTCGGTCAAGGCGCCGGTGTACTCGCACGTCTCCTACGACATCGTGCCCGGCGAGTTCCACGTGGTGAACCAGCCGGACATCCTGATCGTCGAGGGCCTCAACGTGCTGCAGACCGGCCCCACCCTGACGGTCTCGGACCTGTTCGACTTCTCGGTCTACGTCGACGCCAACCTCTCCGACATCGAGGAGTGGTACGTCTCCCGTTTCCTGGACATGCGCACGACGTCGTTCGCCGATCCCGAATCGCATTTCCACGGCTACGCCTCGCTGACCGACGAGCAGGCGACGATCGCCGCCCACGACATCTGGATGACGATCAACCGGCCGAACCTGATCGAGAACATCCTGCCGACCCGGCCCCGCGCGACGCTGGTGCTGCGGAAGGACCACGACCACTCGATCAACCGGGTCCGCCTCCGCAAACTCTGACGCCCCCCGGACGAGACCGGACGACTACGCGGTGATGTCGGCGACGGTCGCGCCGGTGACCGCCACCAGGTCGGCGGGCGCCAGTTCGATCTCCAGACCGCGTCTGCCCGCACTGGTCAGCACCCGGTCCCACGACATCGCCGAGGAGTCGACGACGGTCGCCAGCGCGGTCTTCTGTCCGACCGGCGAGACCCCGCCGAGGAGGTAGCCGGTGGCCCGGGTGACCGCCGCGGGCTGGGCCAGCACCGCCTTGGGCACGCCGAAGGCCTTCGCCGCGGCCTTGAGGGAGAGCTGCTGCGGCACCGGGAGCACGGCGACCCCCAGCCGCCGGTCGCCCCGCCCCTTGAGCCCCGTCGAGAGGTCCACCACGAGCGTCTTGAAGATCTGGCCGGGTTCCACGCCGAGGCGCGCGGTCATCACGGCGATCGCCTCGGCGCCGTAGTCGGTGTTCTTGCGATCGTGCTTGTACTGGTGCACCGCATGCACGATGCCTGCGGCTTCCAGCGCCGCGATCGCGGGGGTGGCGGCCATCGTCGTCGTCCCGTCTACTTCCCGAAGTTGCGTTTGCGGGCGGCGAAGTCGCGGAGGGCTCGCAGGAAGTCGACCCGGCGGAACTCGGGCCAGTAGGCGTCGGTGAACCACATCTCCGAGTAGGCGCTCTGCCACAGCAGGAATCCGGACAGCCGCTGCTCGCCCGAGGTCCGGATCACCAGGTCCGGATCGGGCTGGCCGCTGGTGTAGAGGTTCGCGTCGATGCCCTCGACCGAGACCGCCTCGATCAGCTCCTCCCGGCTCGCCCCCGCGGCGAGCTTCTCGCGCAGCAGACCCTGGACGGCGTCGACGATCTCCTGGCGTCCGCCGTAGCCGACGGCGACGTTCACGTTCATCCCGCCGCGGCCCTCGGTGCGCGCCGAGGCCGCGCGCAGTCGTTCGGCGACGGCATCGGGCAGCACGTCCAGGTTGCCGACGATGCGCACGCGCCAGTCGCCGGGGGCGTCGGCGATCTCGTCGACGATGTCGGGCACGATCTCCATCAGGGCGTCGAGTTCGTCCGAGGCGCGGGCGAGGTTCTCGGTGGAGAGCAGGTACACCGTGACGGCGCCGATGCCGAGTTCGGAACACCAGCCGACCATCTCGGCGATGCGCTGCGCACCGACGCGATGACCGTGCGCGACGTCCTCGAAGCCGGCCTCACGCGCCCAGCGGCGGTTGCCGTCGCAGATGATCGCCACATGCCGCGGGACCCGATCGGTATCCATGAGCTGGACCAACCGGCCTTCGTAGACACGGTAGAGCCCACCCCGCACACGCTCTGGGATCAGTTTCACACGAGCGATCTTACGCCGGAGATAAGTTACCGGCGCGAAACTTACGGTACCGTAGGTTGCATGATCGACGCGCTCTCGACCGACGTCGCCGAAGGCAAGCCCCGGCTCCGCGGCGTCATCCACAAGTACTCGGCGTTCGTCTCGGCGGCGGTGGGCATCATCCTGATCGTCGGCACCGCCAGGAACCGTACGGCCGTGGACGTGGCCGCGGTGGTCGTGTACGTCCTCGGGATCACCGGGCTGTTCACCACCAGCACCGTGTACCACCGGGTGAACTGGACCGATCCGCGCCACCGGATCGCGATGAAACGGGCCGACCACTCGATGATCTTCCTCTTCATCGCGGCCAGTTACACGCCGTTCTGCATGATGGGGCTCGACTCTCCGGAACGCTGGTGGGTGCTGGGCATCGTGTGGGCCGGCGCCCTCGGCGGCGTCACACTCAAGTTGATCGCACCGGGGTCGCCGCGCTGGCTGGGCGTGGTGCTCTACATCGTGCTCGGCTGGGTGATCGTCTGGGTCGCGCCGGAGCTCCTGCGCAACGCCGGGGTCGCGGTGTTCGTGCTGCTCGCCGTCGGCGGGGTGTTCTACAGCGTGGGCGCGGTGTTCTTCGCCCTGCGCTGGCCCGAGCCGTGGCCGGGGACCTTCGGACATCACGAGGTGTTCCACACCTGCACCGCGATCGCCGCACTGCTGCACTACATCGCGGTCTGGCTGATCGTCCTCTCCTGACCCGCCTCCCGCGAGCGGTTCCGGCGCCGCCGGGCCGATAGACTCCTCCGCGTGCCCGCCGCCCCACCGACGATCCCCCGGCTGAGAGCCGCCGTCGTCGGCGCCACCACGGCCGTCACCGGTGTCGCGGCCCACGCGCAGGGCCACGGCGCACTCCCCGACGGCAACGTGCTGGTGCTGTTGGGCGCCGCGGGCATCGCGGTCGCGGTCGTGCTCGGCGACCGGGATGCACGACGTACGACGCCCCGCCGCGCCCCGTCGTCGCAGCCGATCCCGCCGGTGTGGCGGCTGCTTCCGGCGCTCGCCGGCGGCCAGATCGTCGTGCATCTGCTGCTGATCGCCCTGGCGGGGCATCCCCACGCGCCGATCACCGCGCCGATGGCGGTGACCCACACCGTCGGGACGCTCGCCGCCCTCGCGCTGGTGGCGGCCGTCGAATCGCTGGTACGGACCGTCGCCGGACTCGCGCTGCGGATCGTCGCACTGCTCACCGATCCCCCGGTCGCCGGACCGGCGGTCCCTCCGACCCCGCCCGCACCGTTCCTTCCCGCACGTTCCCTGCGGCACCTGGGCACCGTCGGCACGCGCGGCCCGCCCCTCGTCCTCGTCTGACACCCCACTTCACCCCCGACCCGAGCGGGGACGCGCACCGACGCGTCTCCCGCCGGGCCGGGCGTTCCCCTGTCGACGAAAGGCGATTCCGCCATGTCCATGACCACCCCCGCCCGCCCGCCGGCGCCGCCCCGCGGCGCGAACCGCGCCGGCTCCGGCGCCCTCCTGCATCTGTGCCGGCGCCTGCACTTCTACGCCGGCGTCCTCGTCGCCCCGTTCCTGCTGATCGCGGCGATCAGCGGCGGCCTCTACGCGCTCGCCCCGTCCGCGGAGAACCTGATCCACCGCGACCTGCTGCACACCGACTCGACCGGGCCGGCCCGGTCCGTCGCCGCCCAGATCGAGGCGGCGCACACCGCGCATCCGGACCTCACCGTGACCGCCGTCCGGCCCGCCGCCTCCCCCGGGGACACCACCCGGGTGCTGTTCGACGACCCGGACCTGCCCGAGTACACGAGTCTGGCGGTGTTCGTCGACCCGGTGACCCTGCGCGTGCAGGGCGACCTCCCGAGCTACGGCAGCAGCGGGTCGCTGCCCGTCCGCACCTGGCTCGACAAGCTCCATCGCGACCTGCACCTCGGCGAGCCCGGACGGCTCTACAGCGAGCTCGCCGCGTCGTGGCTGTGGGTGATCGCCCTGGCCGGGCTGGTGCTGTGGATCGCGACGTACCGCAAGGACCGCCGCAATCGCGGGTCCGGACGGCTGTTCACGGTGGGGCTTCGACGGAGCTCAGACGGCGGAAGGCGAGACTCGACCGGCGAGAGGCGAGGCTCGACCGACAGAACCCGAGGCTCGACCGGCGGGATGCGAAGCGCGGTCGACGGGAGGCGAGGCTCGGCCGCCCGAGTTCGCACGCGGAACTGGCACGGGGTGCTCGGGATCTGGATCGTCGTCGCCCTGGTGTTCCTGTCGGCGACCGGCCTGACCTGGTCGAAGTACGCCGGCGCCCACGTCTCCGAACTCCGGTCGGCGTTGCACTGGACGCAGCCGTCGGTCGGCACCGCGTTGGATCCGGCCACCGCCGATCCCGCCGAACACTCCGCGCACGGGCACGGCGGTCACGGGCACGGCGGTCCCGCGCCGACCGGATCCGCCGAGGTCGCCGCCGCCAACGCGGGCTACGCGGACACCGCGCTCGCCCTGGCCCGCACCGCCGGAGTCGGCCGGGACGAGGCCGTGGAGATCACCGTCCCCGCCGACGAGGCGACCGCGTTCACGGTGACCGAGATCCGCGCGCCGTGGCAGTTCTCCCCGGACACCGCGGTGGCCGATCCCGCGCACGACCGCGTCGTCGCCGTCGACCGGTTCGCCGACTGGCCGCTCGCCGCACAGCTGGCGAACCTGGGGATCGCGCTCCACATGGGTCTGCTGTTCGGCCTGCTCAACCAGCTCGTCCTGTGCGCGATCGCGGTCGCCCTGGTGGCCGTGATCGTCCACGGCTACCGGATGTGGTGGCAGCGACGCCCCCGGGGAACCCGCCGGCCGGGCACGGCGCCGTCCCGCGGCGCCGTGGTCGACCTCGCCACGGGCTCCACCCGGGATCGGGTGTCGCTCGCCGTCGTCGTCCTGGTCGCCGTCGCGGTCGGCCGATTCGTCCCGCTGCTGGGCTGGCCGCTGCTGGCGTTCCTGGCGATCGACGTGGCGCTGGGCCTGATCCGGCGTCAGCGACCCGCGCGGGCGAGCACCTCCAGCACCTGAGCGCTGGCCTCCCAGCCCATGCACCTGTCGGTGACCGACTGCCCGTAGACCAGGTTCTCGGCACCGACCGACTGGGCGCCGGGCACCAGGAAGCTCTCGAGCATCACACCGCTGATCACCGGATCCGCGCCCTCGGCGCGGGCTCCGGCGATCATGTCGGCCACCTCGACGGCGACCCGGGCCTGGCGCTCGTGGTCCTTGCCGGAGTTGGCGTGCGAGCAGTCGAGCATCACCTTGGGCGCCAGCCCGGTGGCGGTCAGCTTCGCCACCGCGGCGGCGACCGAGTCGGCGTCGTAGTTGGGGCCGCCGGTGCCGCCGCGCAGGATCACGTGGCAGTCCTCGTTGCCCGCGGTCTGCACCACGGCGCCGCGGCCGAAGTCGTCGATGCCGAAGAAGGCGTGCGCGCCCGCAGCGGCCTGGACGCCGTCGATCGCGACCTGGACGTTGCCGTCGGTGCCGTTCTTGAAACCGATCGGCATGGACAGTCCCGAGGCGAGCTGACGATGGACCTGAGATTCGGTGGTCCGCGCGCCGATCGCACCCCAGGCGACGGTGTCGGCGATGTACTGCGGGCTGGTCGGCTCCAGGAACTCGCAGCCGACGGGCAGACCGAGGTCGATGACGTCGAGCAGGAGCTTGCGGGCGATGCGCAGACCCTTCTCCACCTGGAACGAGCCGTCCATGTCCGGGTCGTTGATCAGGCCCTTCCAGCCGACCGTCGTCCGCGGCTTCTCGAAGTACACGCGCATGACGATCTTGAGGGTGTCGGAGTACTCGGCGGCGAGCGGTGCGAGGCGGCGGGCGTAGTCGAGGGCGGCGACGGGGTCGTGCACCGAGCACGGTCCGACGACGACGATCAGGCGGTCGTCCCGGCCGGCCAGGATCGCGGCGATCTCCTCGCGGTCGCGGGCGACGACGGCGGCCCGACGGCCGGTGAGCGGAAGCTCGCTGCGCAGGCTGTCGGGCGACGGGATCGGCGAGAACGCCGTGACGCGGGTGTCGTTGGTCGTCGTGCGTTCGACGGCGGCGTCGGGGGCGAGTGTCATAGCGGATGCCTTTCGGGTTGTGCGCTGTGCTGCGTGGCGTGAGGCGGCGACGTTCCCGAGTGAAAGCAGGCTCCGGCCCGGAAACGACGAAAGCAGCGACCGTCGGGTCACTGCTTCGGCTCCGGGTTCGTGCGGCGTGCGCGCGTCAGCGCTTCATCGCAGGCTCTCCCGGAGCCTGGATAAAGCGCCAATAAGCACGCACGGAGTGGATCACGGCGTCGAGGCTAGCACACCGCCGCCGAGCACATCTGTGACCGACGTCTCCGAACATCGGAAATAATACGGACCGTAGTCCGGTTACACTCGTCGACAGTTCGATCAATCCTCTGAACGGAGACCCCCATGCCCAAGCTCATGATCGTCGTCGGCAGTGTTCGCGAAGGCCGCATCGCCCTGCCCATCGCCGAGTGGATCAAGCGGACCGCCGAGGCCGACGGCCGCTTCGAGATCGACTTCGCCGACCTCGCCGAGATCGCCCTGCCGCTGATGGACGAGCCGAACCACCCGCGGGCCCGCCAGTACACCAAGCCGCACACCAAGGAGTGGAGCGCTCGCGTGGAGGCCGCCGACGCCTTCGTGTTCGCCTTCCCCGAGTACAACTTCAGCTACGGCGCCGCGATCAAGAACGCGCTCGACTACCTGTCGATCGAGTGGGACCGCAAGCCGGTGGCCTTCGTGAACTGGGGCGGCAACTCCGGCGGCACCCGCGCGCAGACCGCGCTGCGTCCGGTCGTGACCGCCCTGGGCATGGTCAGCACCCACGGCAGCGTCGAGATGAACATGCCGTTCGGCCAGGTCGACGAGAACGGCGTCTTCACCCCGACCGAGCAGCAGGCCGAGGTGCTGGCATCTCAGCTCGACGAACTGCTCGCCCTCGACCAGGCGCTCCGTCCGCTGCGTCCGCAGGCCTGATCGTCTTCCGGTCTCATCCTTCCCTGCCGGTCATCGGGGCAACGCCAGATCCGCGGCCTCGGTGACCGCCAGGTCGCACGTCTGCCCCCGGCACAGGTAGGCCGCGTCGGCGCCGTCGACCGGACCGCGACCGAGCAGCAGCGGCAGCGAGTCCCGGGTCCCGGCCACGACGACGGCCCCGCCGGGTGCGCGGCGTCGTACCGCGGCGGCCAGGGCGCCGTCGGAGTCGTCGGACTGTGCGACGGCGATCTGCAGCGGACCGGCCGACCGGGCCAGGGCGACGGCCAGCCAGTGCCCCGCCGAGCGCGGCATCCTCTCGATCACCAGACCGGCCCGCGACAGGGTCCGGTCGGCCAGTTCCCGGTACCGGGGCGCCTCCTCGTCCGGGGCGAGCAGCGACGCCGTCAGCAGCGCCTCGGCCATCAGCGAGGCGCCCGCGGGCGTCGCCCCGTCCACCGGATCCCGCGGCCGGGCGATGAGCGATCCGGCGACGGCGTCGTACCAGGAGCCGGGCTCTTCCGGATCGGCGAACTCCTCGATCGCCCGATCAAGCAGGACGAGGGCCCGCTCCCGCCAGCCCGGGGCGCCGGTGACCTGGTGGAGGGCCAGCAGCGCGGTGACGAACGCGGCGTGGTCGTCGAGGGCCGCGACCGGTTCCCCGACCTTCCCGTCGAGCGACGCCCGGCGCAGGACGGGGCGACCGTCGGCGTCGTCGACCAGGTGCGACGACCACAGCGACTCCGCGATCTCGGCGCCCCGCGCCACCCATTCGGGGTGCCCGAGCGTGCTCCCGGCCTCGACGAGGGCGGTGATCGCGAGCGCGTTCCAGACGACCACGACCTTGTCGTCGCGCGCCGGCTGCGGTCGTCGCGCCCGCGCCGCCGACAGCCGGGCGCGCACCGAGGCGAACCGGGCGACGTCGTCCGGGTCGCGGAGCAGTTGCAGCGTCGACGCACCGTGCTCGAAGGTCCCGCGTTCGGTCACCTCGAACAGTTCCGCCGCCCAGGCGCCGTCGTCGGCGCCGAGGACCTCCGTCAGCTGCGCGGGCGTCCAGACGTAGGTGAGCCCCTCGACGCCGTCGGTGTCGGCGTCGAGCGACGACGCGTAACCCCGCCCGGTCCAGAGCGCCGAGTCCAGGAATCCGACGGTCTCCTCCACCACCCGGAGCGCCAACCGTCTTGCTCTCCCCGAGTCCCCTCCGCTCCCCGGATCCCCTTCGCTCCCCGAGTCCCCTCCGTTCCCTGAGCCTGTCGAAGGGATCCGTGCCAGATGCGCGTACGCGCGCAGCAGAAGGGCGTTGTCGTACAGCATCTTCTCGAAGTGCGGCACCACCCAGCCGGCGTCCACCGAGTACCGGGCGAAACCGCCGTCGAGCTGGTCGTAGATGCCGCCGCGAGCCATCGCCGCGCACGCCCGTTCCACCGCGGCTCGCACCGATCGAGCCGCCCCATTCGCAGGTTGAGTCGATGTCTCCGCCGGTTGAGCCGTCCCCTTCGCTGGTTGAGCCGTCCCCTTCGCTGGTTGAGCCGTCCCCTTCGCTGGTTGAGCGAAGTCGAAACCACTCTCCTCCGCCCGCAACAAGGCCTCGAGCAACGACGACGGCGGAAACTTGGGTGCCCCGCCGAAGCCGCCGGCGTCCGGATCCTCCTCGTCGAGCACCCGGGCGACGGCCGCCGCGACCAGCGCGCCGTCGATCACCGGGCCCGGTGGAATCGCGCCGGCGTTCGCCCGCAAATGCGCGGTGACGCTCTCCGAGGCCGCGGCCACCTCGTCACGACGTTCACGCCAGGTCAGCGAGATCGCTTCGAACACCTGCCCGAATCCCGCCTGCCCCGAGCGCGGCACCGGCGGGAAGTAGGTGCCGCAGTAGAACGGCTCGCCGTCGGGCGTGAGGAAGCAGGTCATCGGCCAGCCGCCCTGCCCGGTCATCGCGACGGTCGCGGCCATGTAGATCGCGTCGATGTCGGGGCGTTCCTCGCGGTCGACCTTGATGCACACGAAACCGTCGTTCATCTGTGCGGCCAGCGCCGGATCCTCGAACGACTCGTGCGCCATCACATGGCACCAGTGGCAGGCGGCGTAACCGACCGACAGCAGGATCGGGACGTCGCGTTCGCGGGCTTCGGCGAAGGCGTCGTCGTCCCATTCCCACCAGTGGACGGGGTTGTCCGCGTGCTGGCGGAGGTACGGACTGGTGGCGGAGCCGAGTCGATTGCCCATGGACTCAGCCTAGGCCGCGTGTCACCACGATCCGCCGGTCGGACGCGAGGACCTCTGGATCTCCGCGGCGACGACCTCGGTCCCAGAAGATCCCGGAACCCCGATCCGAACGTTCAGGATCCTGAACATCCCGAGCCTCTCCCATGCGTGATCCTGAATTCGGCGGCGTACGCCGCCTGCAGGTCCCGGTCCGTCCGGGGCGCTGCCCGCGTAACACGACACCGCAAGGAAGTGCCGCAAGATGAAGACGAATGCCATGGTTCTACTCGAGATCGGCAAACCTCTGGAACTCCGCGAGATCGAGTTGGATGCTCCCCGGTCACGCGAGGTCGTCATCGACGTCAAGGCCTCCGGCCTCTGCCATTCCGACCTGCATTTCATGCAGAACGATTTCGGCGTACCGCTGCCCGCGGTCCTGGGCCACGAGGTGGCCGGCGTCGTCTCCCAGGTCGGCTCGGAGGTCACCCGTCTCAAGGTCGGCGATCACGTCGTCACCAACCTGATCTCGGCATGCGGACAGTGCGTGCGATGCCAGCAGGGCGATCAGGTCCGTTGCCTCGACCCCGACGCGGTCCGTCGTCGCCCAGACGAGAAGGCGCGGTACACGCTGGACGGCCGGAACGTTCCGCAGCTCGGCGACATCGGCGGGTTCGCCGAGAAGATCCTGGTCCACGAGCGCAACGCGACCGTCGTCGACGAGACGATCCCGTTCTCCCGCGCGGCGCTCCTCGGCTGTGCCGTCGTCACCGGGGTGGGTGCCGCGAAGAACGGTGCGCCGGTCCGGTTCGGCGACTCCGTCGCGGTGATCGGCTGCGGCGGGGTCGGCCTGAACGTGGTGCAGGGTGCCGCGCTCGCCGGTGCCCGGGAGGTGATCGCCATCGATCTCCACCCGGAGAAGCGGGAGTTGGCGAAGAGGTTCGGTGCCACCGACACCATCGACCCCACCGCGGAAGACGTGCTCGCCCGCGTTCGGGAGATCACGCCGTTCGGCGGCGTGGACATCGCGTTCGAGGTGGTCGGGCTCGAGGAGACGGCGCAGCAGGCGCTGGCGATCACCAACGTCGGCGGCCGAGCGTACGTCCTCGGTGTGATGAAGCCCGGCACCGAGGTCGTGGTGCCGGGTCCGGCGCTGCTCGCGCCGCAGAAGCATCTCGCGGGCAACTACATGGGGTCCACCGTCGCCGACGAGGACATCCCCCTCTATGCCGAGATGTACAACCAGGGTCGGCTGAACCTCGACGACCTGGTGGCCGACGAGATCCGACTCGAAGACGTCAACGAGGCGTACCGGAGGCTCGAGGAAGGCGCGACCGCGCGCAGCGTCATCGTCTTCGACTGACCGTCGTCGACCGCCCGCCTTCGCGGACGACGACGTGAACAGGAGCCGGGCCGACGTCGGCCCGGCTCCGTCGTGTGCGGGTCACAGACGCTAGCGGTCGGTGCCGCCGTCCGGCTGGTCGGTGGAAGCGGTGGCCGACGCCGACGCGGAGGCGCCGTCGTCGGAGACTCCACCCGCCGCGGCTTCGTCGGACACGGTGTCGGTGCCCTCGTCGAACTGCTGGTCCGGCTCCGGATTGGCGGTGTCGAAACTGTCCGGGAGCTTGCGGAGCTGCTTGTTCATCGACCGGATGAGCAGGAAGGTCGCGGCCAGCAGCACGACGATGACGAGCAGCCCGACCGGCGACGCCTTGCCGAATTCGGGCCCCTGGGCCGGCTGGTCGGCGAGCACGACGGCGGCTTCGGTCGCGAGCAGATGGACGGTGTTCACGGTGCCTCGATTCCCGCGAAGAGGTCGGTCTCCGGGATTGCGGTCTGGACCCGGGTCTGGGCCAGTTCGAACTCCTCGGTGGGCCACAGTCGCTGCTGCCATTCGAGGGGCACCGCGAAGAAGAAGCCGTTCGGGTCGATCTGGGTCGCGTGCGCGCGGAGCGCGTCGTCGCGCTGGGGGAAGAACTCCCCGCAGGTCACCTGGGTGGTGACGCGACCCATCAGATCGCCCTGTTCACGTTTCCACTTCGCGAGCCACTCCTTGAAGGGGCTCTCCCGACCGGCCTTCTCGAACTCCTCGGAGAAGCGGAGGATGCGGTCCCGGATGAAGCCGTGCGTGTAGTAGAGCTTCAGCGGTGTCCACGGCTCCCCGGCGTCCGGGTAGGCCACCGGATCTCCCGCGGCGTCGAACGCGGCGACGGAGACCTCGTGGCATTTGATGTGGTCCGGGTGCGGGTATCCGCCGTTCTCGTCGTACGTGATCATCACGTGTGGCTTGAACTCGCGCACCACCTCGACCAGCTTCCCGGTGGCCTCTTCGAGCGGGACCAGCGCGAAGCAGCCTTCGGGCAGCGGCGGGAGCGGGTCGCCCTCGGGCAGACCCGAATCCACGTAGCCGAGCCACGTCTGTTCGACGCCGAGCGCCGCCGCGGCGGCGGCCATCTCCTCCTTGCGGATCTCCGGCAGATTCTCCAGGACACCCGGACGATCCATCGCCGGGTTGAGGATGTCGCCGCGCTCGCCGCCGGTCAGCGTCACGACGAGGACGTCGTGCCCCTCTTCCGCGTATTTGGCCAAGGTCGCGGCCGCCTTGCTGGACTCGTCGTCCGGATGTGCATGCACAGCCATGAGTCGCAGGCGCCCCGTGCTGTCGGTCACGCTTCCTCACCTTCGCTCGGTACTCCCCTACATGGTAGGTATTGACGCGTGAGCAGTTCAGACGGGGTCTCCGACCAGCCGAAACCGCAGAGCCCGATGCCGCAGAGCGGCCCGCGGGCGACATATCCGGTGGAGCAGTCGCAGGCCAGTCGTCGCCGGTGGTTCCTGATCGGTTCGGTGGCCGTCGTCGTCGCGGGCCTCGTGCTGGCGTTCGTCGGATTCAAGCAGTTCGGCGATCCGGAGGTGTCCGGCCAGGCCGTCGGCCACGACGTCCTCGGCTCCGATGCCGTCGCCGTGCAGTACACCGTCAACCGCAAGGATCCGAGCGTGCCGGTCGCGTGCGTCGTCCGCGGCCGCGCCAAGGACGGGGCGGAGGTCGGCCGCCGCGAGGTGCTGATCCCCGCCGGCGAGGTCCAGGTCGCGGCCCGCACCACCGTCTACACCTCCCGACCCGCCGTGATCGGCGAGGTCTTCGGCTGCACCGCTTCGGTGCCCGCCTACCTGCAACCCGATAAGTGAGGTGCCACTCGTGACCGAGGAGCCGACACACTCTGGGCAGCCGGACGTTTCGCGTCCGGCGTCCAAAGCAGTCTTCGCCACCCTGTCCTCCCCCTACTACCCGGTGCTGATGGCCGTCTTCGTCGGCACCATGCTGATCAGCAGCATCGCCGCCACCAAAGGCGTCGGCCTGTTCGACGGCCGGCTCGTCACCGACGGCGCCTTCTTCCTCTTCCCCCTGAGCTACGTCATCGGAGACGTGATCTCCGAGGTGTACGGCTTCAAAGCGATGCGCCGCACCATCTGGACCGGGTTCGGCGTGATGATCCTCGCCTCCCTGGTGTTCACGGCGACCATCGCGCTTCCCCCGCTGGACGGTTACGAGAACCAGGCCGCCCTGGAGGCCGTGGTCGGCGCGGTTCCGCAGCTCGTCGTCGCCAGCCTGGCCGGTTATCTGGTCGGCGAGTTCAGCAACTCCTACGTCCTGGTGAAGATGAAGGAGCGGACCGGCGAGGGCAGGTTGTGGGCCCGGCTCCTCGGATCGACCGTGGTCGGCGAGTTCTTCGACACCCTGGTCTTCTGTGCGATCGCCGCGTCCGTCGTGGGCGTGGAGACGTGGGGCCAGTTCGTCTCCTTCGTCGTGGTCGGGTTCCTGTGGAAGACCCTGGTCGAGGTCGTCGTCATGCCGGCGACGTACTTCGTCGTCGCACGTCTGAAACGGGCCGAGCCGTCGTACGGGGAATCACTCGCTGCGCACTGATCGACGGACGGCACCACGCCTCCCCGCGGGTTCGCCCGAGTGCGTTGAAACACACCGGCTGGTATCCTGGTGGGCGCACGGCTCCGCGAGGGGTCGTGTTGCTGCATTCAGACCGTGATCGACCAGAGCACGCTGAAGTGCAGCAGCACATGAACACGCAGTCCAATGGCGGACAGCAAAGGAGATCCACAATGACCGACACAGGCGTGACCTGGCTGACTCCCGAGTCTGCCCAGCGTCTGAAAGAGGAACTCGATTCGTTGATCGCGAACCGAGAAGTCATTGCTGCGGAGATCAATGAGCGCCGCGAAGAGGGCGACCTCAAGGAGAACGGCGGCTACCACGCAGCCCGCGAGGAGCAGGGCCAGCAGGAAGCTCGGATTCGTCAGCTGCAGGATCTGCTGAACAACGCGAAGATCGGTCAGGCGCCGACCCAGTCGGGTGTGGCACTGCCGGGTTCGGTCGTCACCGTCTACTTCGACGACGACGAGTCCGACACCGAGACCTTCCTCATCGCGACCCGCGAGGAGAGCGTCGCCACCGACCTGGAGGTGTACTCCCCCAGTTCACCGCTCGGCGCCGCCGTCATCGACGCGAAGGTCGGCGAGAGCCGGTCGTACCTGGTGCCCAGCGGGGCCGAGGTGACCGTCACCGTGGTGAAGGCTGAGCCTTACCAGCACTGATACCGCATTCCGGCACACCGTGCCGGTCGAGAGAGCCGGGTCGCAGGTCTACTGCGGCCCGGCTTTCCGCATCCGAGGCGAGGACAGGAGATCCGAGCAGCTGCCGTGCTCCACGTCTTCGTTCTGCGCTGTCGACGTGGTCACCGTGTTCGACGGTGACGGTCGGGCTCTCGCACGGACCTCGTGAACGCCTTCTGAGGCGACCGCTATCGCGATTCGACGGCGGACTCAGAGGAAGCGCCCTCGGCGGCTTCGGCGGCCGGGACCAGTTTGTGAAGTTTCGCCTCCACCCGCGAGATCGCCCGGTCGTTGACCTGTTCGGCCGAGCGTTTGGGCAGACGCACGGTGTCGACGTCCGGCAGCAGATACGACGGCGGGACCTCCAGCGCATGTGCCAGTCGGTAGACCGTCGACATCTGCGGATCCGAGACGTGGGGTGGCCGGTTGCTGGTGCCCCGTTCCAGGTTCGACACCGCGTTGCGGTGCAGACCGCTCCGGTGCGCGAGTTCCTCCTGGGAGTATCCGCGCTGCTTACGCACGGTTACGAGCCGGTTCGCGAGCGAGAAGGCATAGGTGTCCCACTGCAGGTACCCCTCTTCTCGCGACGACACGTTTCCAACATGGTCCACGCACAACGAATTGTCTGCCCACCATGTTGTGCGCTCTGACCTGCGACGAAGCAAGAAGGTTCGCACCGTGTGCGGGCGAGCCGCGAAACTCGTCCCCGTACAGGAATCGACGCTCACTCAGACCGGCGTCGGATGGTCGACGCACACGGTCGGAGGCTTGGCCCGGAGACCTCTCCGGTCAAGTCCAGTTCGGACCGCAGCCGCCGCGCTCAGGTCATCGCCCGATTCACCGATTAGCGGCAGGAAAGCAGACACCGACCAGGAGCACCGCGACCCCGGTGAGGGAGGATCACCGAGGTCAGGCACCGCCACTTCCCTACGAATCACAGGAGGCTGATGCTCAGCGTGGAATTCTTCTGATTGTCGCGCGTGTAAAATCAAGTACTCGCGCACAGATCTCGCCAGGATTCGCAGACGACGAACTCGATTTCATCACGATCGTATTCACAGCAGCCCGTCCAGAGTGAACATAGGAATCACAGTCGAAACCGCCCTGAAGCCGATGCATGCCGACTATTCTCCCTTCGATCACGATATCCGGCATCCAGATATCCGCAGAAACACTCTTGAGGCGCTTGTCAAAATCAAGCCCACGTGAATTACCGACGATCTGCGAAACCGTCCACCCCTTCACTGCACTCGACGAGTACTTCCAGACGCACCCTCGAAGTGTTTGCCCATCAGTCCCAGCCGCATCCCTGACGCTTGAAGCATCTACTTCCAACTCTGCCAACTCAACAGATGACAGCGCAGTACATGGCTCGTACTCACTTCCTCCGTTGGCTTCACTCCACCGGTTCGGGTGCACAGTATCGAAGGGCAGTCGACGACCATTCGAATCAGTCTGGCGAATCACCCGAGGTCGAATTTCTGAATTCCCCCTGGAAGAAAAAACATCACCACGATGACGATCGCCATCACATGAGCATAAAGCCATCAAAATAATTACAATTCCGATGCGCAATCCACGAAGTTTGATTATCGACCCCGGAATGCAATCACCATTAATCGACATCTTCATTGATCGGCGATTTCATAGCTAGTCGCCGCGCTACCACATCTCGCAGAGAGCACACGGGCCGATTCTCCCATAACCCGAATTTCCTCCGCGCCTGCAATGCAGATGTTGCGCAACTGATGATAGAGATCAGCTCCCTCAATACAGTCGACTCCGAAATCATTCCTCACCAGAACCGAACGAAGGTCACTAACTAATTTCTCCAATTCACCCGCCGTGACCTCTGCCGCCTTCGCACGTTCACGCCATGCTTGAGCTACCGATACCACCTCACCGCTCACGTCATCCCCCTTACATCGTCGATTCAGTTCAAGGACCGCACTGGAGACCGATTCCCCCGGTACCGGCCTCCAGCGCGGCTCCCCCACACCCGCGAAGCCGCCATCCCCCGACCGCATGGCCACCCCACGGGTTCCCGAACGACCGAAGGGAGTCACATTCGGCGACTGCTTCGATCGTTCTCAATAATTAGACGCCAGAAAACACGATCCGGTTCCCTGTCTCGAAAAAATATTTCCCGATGAGTTCACGAAACCTGCCGCTAGCTGGGATTTTTTAACTCGATTCACCATCGAATCTCATGAGACAGATCAAGGATTTCATCCAATCCAGAGACAAAGAAGAAAATTCATTCCAACACCGAATCGGAATCGTCTCATCGTAAATCACATTCATTGGGGTACGCGGGCGATAAAATCTCACGTCGAGGACGCCCGACCAAGCAGCCGGATAAGTCGGCTATAATCTTGGCGACTACACGAACCAGTGACAGCTCAGCGTGGAATACGGCCGGGATATCCTCTGCGGTCGACACGCACTCGACCAGTGCGTATCCGATCCACGATGCCAGGATGGTGATCGCTCGGAAGACCGCGGACTGGGAGCAGTCGAAGTACTCAGCCAACTCGACCTGACGGGTTTTCCAGCATAGATAGACGACCGTGATCCGAACAATCGTGAACAATCCCAGTTAAGGCGAAAGTCAGCCCCCTTCCCGTTTTCATCGCCGATTCGTGAACGAGTACAACGATCTCGATCAGGTCATGTCAGCCCATTCCCGTGGTAGCACGTATAGCGGCGGCAATATTTCGTGGGACAGTTTTGTAGCGAATCCATTCCACCCGAGGGTTTGCCGCCTCCTGTTATCGCGAGCCGTCGATCGCAGTAGCAATGGGATCAAATCGCCCGAATAAGCCTGAG
Source organism: Gordonia sp. (in: high G+C Gram-positive bacteria) (assembly GCF_047600385.1). Lineage (GTDB taxonomy): Bacteria > Actinomycetota > Actinomycetes > Mycobacteriales > Mycobacteriaceae > Gordonia. The sequence continues at coordinate 266,647 of NZ_JASGKZ010000002.1, forward strand.
GTTTTCATTACTGGAATTCCACCTATCATACGAATTCATCAGTTGATGACACTCAACCATTCGGAAAACATGACCCCAGAAAGAGTACCGCACATTACGGTATCGCCACACCTCAACACTCGACTCCGAGTGAAGTGTCAAATCTTGGTCAACGAGGAATCATACTGATCGTTGCACGCGTGAATGCTATCGCTCGATCGCAGACTCCACCGACTTTCTCCCCCGAAATACCATGGCGAATCACCAGGGTAGAAACACCGGCATGACCAGACTGCACATAAGTCATACACTCACCAAGATCTCTAGACTCGGTGACCCCAACCGTCCGACCAGATATTAGAAGGTCCGGATGCCAATAGTCTGTCGAGTACTTATGTTTATAGTTTTCAAGACTCTCAGAATTCGCGACAACCTGAGCTATGCTCCACCTATTCCGATCTCTCATTCGATACCGCCAACGGCACCCCCGAAGAGTCTGCCCATCGGTGCCCGCAGCATCTTCCACAGAACTCGAATCAATTCCCAGGACGTAGAGATTCGATGAATCAAGTGCGGTACATGGCTCATATCGAGTGCCATCATTAGAGTTGTTCCAGCGCTTCGTAAAGGTCGACTTGAACGGTAATTCACTAGACTTTACGTTCCTTGACACCGATCCTCCTGACGTGATATCGACAGCACCATTCGGCAATGACACTCGAGCTTGACCACACCCTGAAAGAAAAGAGAGAATAATGAATCCGTAGATGGTAGTTCGTAAATAAAGAAATTCTCCACTACGCGCCATCGGCAACGCCGTAAGCCTCAGATGCCCGAATACATCGACGTGCGATATTCTTCAAATAATCCACTTCGGTTCGCATTCCCAAACGCCAGTCCACGGCAATAGCCGATAATTGCTTGAATAGCTCCTCGCCTTCAATGCAATCGAGTCCAAGCTGATTATTCCGTAGAGTACTCGCGACTGCTTCGACTAACCCGTCAAGCTCATCCGCTGCATCATTCGCAGCCTTTGCACGCGCACGCCATGCTTCGCCTACCGATACCACTTCCCCGCTCATACCATCCCCCCTCATATCGTCGATTCAGTTCAGGGATCGTGCTGGAGACCGATTCCCGGCCTCCAGCACGACTCCCCACCCCGTGGAGCCGCCATCCCCCGACCGCACGGCCGCTCCACGGGTTCCCGAACGGTCGAGGGCCACCACACCAGGCGAGCACTTCAACCGTTCTCAATGATTAGACGTCAGAACGCGCGATCTGGTTCCATATTTCACAGAATCGAGTCCACCCGAAGTCATGAAACCCGTTGCAAGCTGGCGGTTTTCGATTAGATTCATTACCGAATCAGATGTCGGCATCCAACTGCCGGCCCCGCGGACATCCGGATTCATCGGCTTCTCCCACCCCGTCGTCCACGAGATCCCGACCGAATCCATTGAGACGAATCGAGCGTTCCATCCAATCCAGAGGCACAGGGCACATCAATTCCACTTTCCACCATCGGATAAGGGTCGTCCCGCCGGCAACAGGGCGCCACGATGCACATGACCGACACAGCCGAGTTCAGCGTGGCATCCTGCTCACCGTAGCCCTCGTGAATTCGATTGCGCGACCACAGGCCTCGTCGATGGGCCGCCGCTCATCACCGAGATGAATCACCAGCGTATGAACACCAGCAGTACCTGATTGCACGTAGGTCATGCACTCATCGACATCTGTCGACTCCCGAACACCGACAGGCCGCCCCTCGATCGAAACATCTCTCCGCCACGGCCACGAGGAATACTTGATCTTATAGGCTTCGAGGCTCTTGGAATTTCCCACGGCCTGCGTAATGCTCCATCGTGATTCATCATCGAAACTTTCCCGACGATATTTCCATGCGCAGCCTCGCGCCGTCTGACCGGAGGTCCTCGCAGCGTCTCGCACGGTATCGGGATCGACGCCCAAGCCACTGATCTCACGACTAGTCAGAGCATTGCAGGGTTCGTATTCCGTTCCCATGTTGCGCGAGTTCCAACGGTCCTCGATGGTCGGAACGAAGGGCAACGATCGAGAGGCCTGTCCACGATCGGAAGTAACACCGCTCGGATTACCGTCCACCACGGCACCACAAGCACCCAACAGGCAGATCCCGATGATGATGACAAAGGCGCCACCGAAAGAACGACGTCCCCGGACCATACGACCGACCTCGACTACTCGTCCGAAGCAGCGTACGCCGCCACCGACCGTCGACAGTCGCTTGCGAGAGTCTTCACTGACATCACCAGCGTGTGCGCTTCAGCCCGCCAGACCGAAAGAAGCTCCTTGGCGCCGTCGAACAACGAGACGCCTTCGACACAGTCGACACCGTAGTCGTTCGCCGTCAGTATGAGTCTCGAATCCTCGATCAGCCGGTCCAGCTCATCCGCCGCGCGGTCCGCGGTCTTCGCCCGCTCCGACCCCGCCGACACCGCTTCGCTCACGCCGCCCCCTCACGTCGTCGATTCGATGCAGGGACTGCACTGGAGACCGGATCCCCCGATGCCGGCCTCCAGCACAGCTCCCCCGTACCCGGAGCGCCGCGAATCCCCCGATCGTGCGGCCGCTGTCCGGGTACCCGAACGACCGAAGGCTGTCACTCCCGGCGACCACTTCGATCGTTCTCAATAATTAGACGTCAGAAAGTGTGCTCCGGTTCCAGGTTTTTCAAAAATTTTTGCTCCGAGATTCGCGAAACCCCTTGCGAGCAGCGATGTTTCGGCTCGATTCACAGTTGAATCCAGAGGCGATCACGCGCTGGGAAGGCCGGGGACCGCGACTTTTCGAACACCATGATGTTCACTGGCTGGACCAGCCCGGACAGCACGACCGCAGAGCTGCAGAGCCGCTGACACGACGGAACCCGGCAGGTCACCGACCCGCCGGGTTCCGGCTCGTATCACCCGATCACGCACGACCGCGGACGCACTCCCGCACGGCGCACCGCCCGAAGCACGCCTTCAACAGCATGTCTTCGGCAACGCACCCTCCACGGCGCACGAGGTCAGCGCAACGCCTGCTCCACATCCGCGATCAGGTCGTCGGCGTCCTCGATGCCCACCGACAGCCGGACCAGGTCGTCCGGCACCTCGAGCAGCGAACCCGCCGTGGAGGCGTGCGTCATCGCACCCGGGTGCTCGATCAGCGATTCGATGCCGCCGAGCGACTCGGCGAGCGTGAAGATCTCGGTCCGCGCACAGAAGTCCAGCGCCGCCTCACGACCGCCCGCCAGCCGCACGGAGATCATGCCGCCGTACCGTCGCATTTGGCGCGCGGCGGCGTCGTGCCCGGGGTGATCGTCGAGCCCCGGGTACAGGACGGACGACACCTTGGGGCTGGCGGAGAGCACCTCGACCAGCTTCTCCGCGTTGTCGCTGTGCCGGTCCATCCGGACGGCGAGCGTCTTGATGCCGCGCAGCGTGAGGTAGGCGTCGAACGGTCCGGGCACCGCGCCCGCGCCGTTCTGCAGGAAGGCGATGTCGGCATCGAACTGCTCGTCGTTCGTCACGAGCGCTCCGCCGACCACGTCCGAGTGCCCGCCCAGGTACTTGGTGGTCGAATGCACGACGACGTCGGCGCCGAGGTCGAGCGGCTGCTGCAGGTACGGGGTGGCGAAGGTGTTGTCCACCACCAGTTTCGCGCCGCCGGCGTGGGCGACGTCCGCGATCGCGGCGACGTCGCCGACGTTCAGCAGCGGGTTGGTGGGCGTCTCCACCCACACCAGCTTGGTCTTCGGGGTGATCGCCGCGGTGATCGCCTCGACGTCGACCACGGGCGCGACCGAGTAGTCGATCCCCCACTGCGAGAACACCTTGTCGATCAGTCGGAACGTGCCGCCGTAGGCGTCGTTCGGGATGACGAGGTGGTCGCCGGGACGCAGTCCCGCACGCAGGATCGCGTCGGTGGCGGCCATGCCCGACGAGAACGCCCGCCCGTACGCACCGTTCTCCAGTGCCGCGATGTTCGCTTCGAGGACCCGGCGCGTGGGGTTGCCGGTCCGCGAGTACTCGAAGCCGTCGCGCATGCCGCCGACGCCGTCCTGCGCGAACGTCGACGACGCGTAGATCGGTACGTTCACCGCGCCCGTGCGACCGTCGGGCTCCCAGCCCGCATGGATCGCCTTGGTCGAGAAGCCGTCGTTCGAATGGTCGCTCACTTGCTGTCCTCACGAGTCGGGAGCGGGTGGTTGCTGGCGTAGGCGAGCAGATCGTGGCGGGTGATCACGCCGATCGGCTTGCCGTCCTCCACCACCATCAACGCATTGGAGGTGCTCAAAGCTTCCATGGCCGCCGACACGGGTTCGCCGGAGCCGATCATCGGGAACGCCTTGCCCATGTGCGACGACACCGGGTCGGCGAGCGAAGCCCGCCCCTCGAACACCGCCGACAGCAGGTCGCGCTCGTTCACCGAACCGGCGACCTCACCGGCCACGACCGGCGGTTCGGCGCCGACGACGGGCATTCTGCGAGACCCCGTACTCGCGCAGGATCTCGATCGCATCGCGCAGGGTCTCCTGCGGGTGCGTGTGCACCAGATCCGGCAGCGCACCGGTCTTCCCGCGCAGCACCTGGCCCACCGTCGACTCCGGCTTGTCCCCCTCCAGCGGCGTCCGCAGGAATCCGTAGCTGCTCATCCAGTCGTCGTTGAAGATCTTCGACAGGTATCCGCGACCGCCGTCCGGCAGCAGGACGACGACCACCGCGTCCGGCCCCTCGCGTTCGGCGACCTCCAGGGCGGCGACGACGGCCATGCCGCACGATCCGCCGACCAGCAGGCCCTCCTCCCGCGCCAGTCGCCGGGTCATCTCGAACGAGTCGGCGTCGGAGACCGCGATGATCTCGTCGGGCACGGTCGGGTCGTAGGCGTCCGGCCAGAAGTCCTCGCCGACGCCCTCGACCAGGTACGGCCGACCCGAACCGCCCGAGTAGACCGATCCCTCCGGGTCCACGCCGACCACCTTGACACGCCCCTGGGACACCTCCTTGAGGTAGCGGCCGGTGCCGGTGATGGTGCCGCCGGTGCCGACGCCCGCGACGAAGTGCGTCACCGTGCCCTCGGTGTCCTTCCAGATCTCCGGGCCGGTGGTCTCGTAGTGGCTGCGCGGACCGTTCGGGTTCGCGTACTGGTTCGGCTTCCACGCGCCCTCGATCTCCTGCACCAGGCGGTCGGAGACGTTGTAGTAGCTGTCCGGGTGCTCCGGCGGCACCGCGGTGGGGCACACCACGACCTGAGCGCCGTACGCGCGCAGCACGTTCCGCTTGTCCTCGGCCACCTTGTCCGGGCACACGAACACGCACTTGTAGCCGCGCTGCTGCGCCACCAGCGCCAGCCCCACACCGGTGTTGCCCGACGTCGGCTCGACGATGGTGCCGCCCGGCTTGAGCTCGCCGGAGGCCTCGGCGGCGTCGATCATCCTCGTCGCGATGCGGTCCTTGGAACTGCCGCCGGGATTGAGATACTCGAGTTTGGCGGCGACCAGACCGGCTCCCGGCTTGGCGACCGAGTTGAGTTTGACCAGCGGCGTGTTTCCGACCAGGTCGACGACGTGATTCGCGATACGCATGCCTCCTATCGTGGCACTCTCCGATTCCGAATACGACTCAGGTCCGAACATGCACATAACTCGGTTACGCTGACGGAATGACTGAAGCCGTGATCGTCGCCACCGCCCGTTCCCCGATCGGTCGAGCCGGTAAGGGCTCGCTCAAAGACATGCGACCCGATGAACTCCTCGAGCAGATGATCGCCACCGCGATCTCGAAGGTGCCCCAGCTCCCGCTGTCGGACATCGAGGACATCCACGTCGGCATCGGTCAGCCCGGCGGCGCCGGCGGCTACAACATCGCACGCGTCGCCGCCGTCGAACTCGGTCTGGACCACGTCCCCGGCGTCACCGTGAACCGGTACTGCTCGTCGTCGTTGCAGACCACCCGCATGGCGATGCACGCCATCCGCGCAGGTGAGGGCGATGTCTTCATCTCCGCGGGCGTCGAGAGCGTCTCCAGCTTCGGTACCACCGGCGCGGCCGACGGCCTCCCGAACTCCAAGAATCCGCTGTTCGCCGAGGCTGAGGAACGCACCGCCCGCGCCGCGCAGGGCGGCCTGGGCCCGTGGCACGACCCCCGCGAGGACGACGAACTCCCCGACGTCTACATCGCGATGGGACAGACCGCCGAGAACGTCGCGAGCTACACCGGGATCTCCCGCGAGGACCAGGACCGCTGGGGCGTCCTGAGCCAGAACCGCGCCGAGAAGGCCATCGCCGACGGCTTCTTCGCCCGCGAGATCGACCCGATCACCCTGCCCGACGGCACCGAGGTGACCGCCGACGACGGCCCGCGCGCCGGCACCACCTACGAGAAGATCAGCGGGCTGAACCCGGTCTTCCGACCCGACGGCACCATCACCGCGGGCAACGCGTGCCCCCTGAACGACGGCGCCGCCGCGCTGGTCATCATGAGCGACACCAAGGCGAAGGAGCTCGGTCTGGAACCGCTGGCTCGGATCGTCGCGACCGCCGCCACCGGCCTGTCCCCGGAGATCATGGGTCTCGGCCCGATCGAAGCGGTCCGCAAGGTCCTCAAGATCGCGAACATGACCATCGACGACATCGACCTCTACGAGCTCAACGAGGCCTTCGCCGTCCAGGTCCTCGGCTCGGCCGCGGCGCTCGGCATGGACCACGACCGCCTGAACGTCTCCGGCGGCGCGATCGCCCTGGGTCACCCGTTCGGCATGACCGGCGCCCGGATCACCACCACGCTGATCAACAACCTCAAGACCCACGACAAGACCTTCGGTCTGGAGACCATGTGCGTCGGCGGCGGCCAGGGCATGGCGATGATCGTCGAACGTCTCAGCTGACCGACTCCCCCGTCTCCCACACGCCCCCCGCAGCGCACGACGAGCGGCCCCGGACCTCTCCGGGGCCGCTCGTCGCATCCGGTGTCGTCGGATCGGATGAAACCTCCGCGCAGACCGGTTCGGAGCCCCACGGAATCAGTACAGTGCATGCACCGTCGAGTGCCGAGGGAAAGGCCGACCATGCGCTACAACCCGCCGCCGAACTGGCCGCCACCGCCCCATCCCGGCTGGCAGCCGCCTGCCGGTTGGAGGCCCGATCCGCGATGGGGGCCACCGCCTGCCCACTGGCCGCTGTGGGTCGACGACGCTCCGCCCGCCCGGCCTTATGCCCCACCGCCGCAGCAGTCCGGCGGGAGGAGGTTCTCCCGCTTCATGACGCCGCGGGTCTGGACGGCCCTCGGCGCCCTCGTGGCCGTCGTCGGCGTAGTACTCGCGATCGTCGGACTCGACCTCGGTGAACACGGTGCCGACGGCTCGATCGCAGCCGTGAGCTTCGGCAGTCCTCAAGCCATCAATGAAGAGTACTACGCCACGTATCCCAGCCCACACACCCCAGGCAGCGGAACAGCTACGGCCGTCGACATCACGCTCAAGAACACCGGAGACTCACCGCTTCGAATCGTCCGGATCGAAGCCAAGGTGCTCGACGAAACGATGATCAACTGCAGCCGACAGGGCGGCGGTTCTGTGGTGTCGGCGTTCTACTCGATCGTCATCCCCTACCACTTCGGGAAGCTGACGTCGGACTCGACGTCAGCCCCGGTGAACTTCACGGTCAAACCTGACAGTGTCGATCGGATGGTCATCACCGTTGGGCCGAAAGAAACAATCAACGGACACGCCATCGTCCTTGGCCTTCAGCTTCGCCTGATCCCCGAGTCGGGAGACCCGATCGAGGTCGAGCCGTTCGCCGTCAGTCAACCCGAGTCCGTCTCACGCGCAATCAAATTGGTGACAAGCGGGTTCCTTCAACGCGGCGACACGGACAACTACCTCGGACAGTGTGCAACCGAACAAGTCTCTGCTCTAGACAGGATTTTCCAGGTAACCAAGGTACAAGCAGACGACGTCAAAGCTCTACGGACGACATACGCAGGAGTCGCCACCTGATCCGGTAAAAGCCGATCGTTTCGACGCCACTGGCGTGACCGTCGTCGCTATCGCCGGGGAGGAAAAACACGCAGAAGACACAAGAATGCGGTCCGGTGGTTCCCTGGGAACCGCCGGACCGCACTCTCACGTCCGTCTCACCGGCCGGAACCCGTCCGGCCCGCGCAGACTAGTCGCTGTTGAGGTAGCTCAGCAGACGCAGGATCTCGGTGTACAGCCAGACCAGGGTCACGGTGAGGCCGAGGGCGACGCCCCACGCGGCCTTCTGCGGTGCACCGGCCTTGACCAGCTGGTCGGCCGAGTCGAAGTCGAGCAGGAACGAGAACGCCGCCAGCGCGATGCAGACCAGTGAGAAGATGATCGCGATCGGGCCGCCGCTGCGGATGCCCATGTCGACACCGAACAGGCCCAGGACCAGGTTGCCGAGCATCAGGACCATGACGCCGATCAGACCGGCCATCAGCATGCGGGTGAACCGCGGGGTCACCCGGACCGCGCCGACCTTGTAGACGATCAGCATGCCGAAGAACACACCCATGGTGCCCAGCACGGCCTGACCGATCATCGCGCCCGCGCTCACCCCGTCGGCGACCGCGACGTTCGCGAACACGAACGAGATCGCACCGACGAACAGGCCCTCGAACGCCGCGTACGACAGCACGATGGCGGGGTTGTCCTGCTTACGGCCGAACGAGGCGATCATCACCAGGATGAAGCCGCCGATGCCGCCGACCATCATCAGCGGCATCGCCAGTGTCAGCTGGTCGACGGGGTCGGAGCCTCGGGTCACGATCGCGGCGTACGCCGCGATGGCCACGACGACGAGCACACCGAGGGTCATGCCGGTCTTCATCACGACGTCGTCGATCGTGATGGTGCGACCGGAGGCGGGCGCGTAGTTCTGCTGGTAGGGGTCGGCCTGCCGGTTGGCCTGCATCATGCCGGTCTGCGCCATCCCGGCCTGACCACCGGGGATGGCCTGACCGAATCCGGCGTAGGGGGCAGGCTGGTTGTCACGGATCACTCCGCGCATCACCGGATTGCTGCTCTCGCGCACTTGAATTGCTCCTTCACGAATGGATGCGGACGCTCTGGTCTGTACAACGCGCGTCGTCTCACATTGGTTCCGACTTTACCGATTCTTGACTAAATCCGCTGAACGCGGCCCGCAGCACGTCCTCGGCGACGGACAGGTCGTCGCCCCAGGGCAACCCGGGTTTGGCGGTCATCAGATCGGCAACACCGTGTGCAACACTCCACAGGCGCAGAACCATCCCGGTCACCTCTCTTTGCGGCAGCAGCCCGAGTTCCATCGCCTCGGCGACGGTCTCGGAGAAGTGCTGGATCGCCGTGGTCATCAGGACCTGGTCGGTCTGGGTGGGCGTCGGCGTCGACCGCGCGAACGCCTCCCGGAACATCACCGGGTTGTCGATGGCGAACCGCACGTACGCGAGTCCTTGCGCCAGGGCCCGTTCGACGATGTCGTCGATCCCCGCGGACTCGGCCGTCATCACCGCGTCGAACTGCTCGAAGAAGCGCGCGCACACGGCGTCGAGCATCTCCTCCTTGTCCTTGAAGTGCAGGTAGATCGACGGCGGGGTCACGCCGACGCGATCGGCGACGGCCCGCACCGAGACTCCCGCCGAGCCGCCGCGCGCGATCAGCAACTCCGTGGCGGCCGCCAGGATCTCGTCGGCCAACTGCTCCCCTGAACCGCGCGGCGAGCGCTTTCTGGCCACTGCCGAACACCTCCCCATCGTCTCGTCCCCCGCGCCCGTTCTACTCCTCGGTCAATCCGACCTTGTCGTGGAGCCTGCGGAGCGGCCCCGGCGCCCACCAGTTCCAGCGACCCGCCAGCCGCATGAACGCCGGCACCAGCATCATGCGGATCAGCGTCGCGTCCATCAGGACCGCGAGTGCCAGACCCACCCCGAACATTCGCATGAACGAGACCTGCGAGGCTGCGATCCCGGCGAAAACGATGGCCATCAGCAGTGCGGCGGCGGTCACGACGCGGCCGGTGCGGGCCAGCCCGATCGCGACGGCACGGTCGTTGTCGTCGCGGGTCTGCCCGGATTTGAGCCATTCCTCCCGGATCCGGCCGAGCAGGAACACCTCGTAGTCCATCGAGAGCCCGAACGCGATGCAGAACATCAGGACCGGCATGGTGGCGACGAGGAGACCGGTCGACGTCGTGCCGAGTCCGCCGAGGTGCCCCTCCTGGAAGATCCAGACCATCGCGCCGAACGTCGCCGACAGCGACAGCACGTTCAGCACCAGCGCCTTCAGCGGCAGCACCACGGAGCCGGTGAACAGGAACAGCAGCAGGTAGGTCGCCACCGCGATCACCAGCAGCACCCACGGCAGGTGCGAGTAGATCGCCGCCACGGTGTCCGCGTTCGCCGCGGCCAGTCCGGTGAAGCTGACCTGCGCACCGGCCGGTTGCGGCACGTCACGCAGCGCCTCGATCTGGCGCTGTCCCTCGTCTTGCATGGGTTCCACGTCGCCGGTGATGTCGATGCGCGAGTCGTCGCCCTTCACCAGTCCGGGCTGCACGGGTGCGACCACCTCGCCGTCGCGGTAGACCCCGGCCGAGCTCGACACCGTGGTCACGTGCTCGATCTTCGAGAGCGCCGAGGCGTACGACGCCATCGCCTGATCGTCGACCTCGCCCTCGACCACCGCGATGATGTTCGACGACGAGCTCTCCTCGTACTGTTCCCGGATCTCCTGCTGCACGGCGTGCGCGGTGGCCGACGCCGGCAGGACCCGGTCGTCGGGGAAACCGAACTTGATGCCCGCGAACGGCAGGCCGAGGAGCACCAGCAGGGCGATCACGGCGAGCGCGACGGGTACGGCGTGTCGCAGCACCCACCGGGCGCTCCGGTACCAGAAGCCGTCTTCCAGCTCCTTGGGTTCGGGTTCGGGGCGGCCCAGCGCGCGCCGGACGGCGCGGCGGAGGTCGAGGGCGTCGATCCGCTCACCCAGCAGTGCCAGGAGCGCGGGGGTCACGATCACCGCGGCGACGACGGCCACGGCCACCACGCCGATGCCCGCGTAGGCGAACGAGCGCAGGAAGTACATCGGGAAGATCGCCAGCGCCGCGAGCGAGAGGCCGACGGTCACGGCGGAGAAGATCACCGTCCGACCGGCCGTGCTGACGGTGCGGACGATCGCCTCGTCGCGGGACTGGTCTTTCGCGGTCTCCTCGCGATAGCGGGTGACGATCAGCAGCGTGTAGTCGATGGCGAGCGCCAGGCCCATCGCCGTGGTCAGGTTGAGCGCGTAGAACGAGACGTCGGCGAACTCGGTGATCAGCCGGAGCAGCGCCATGGTGCCGATGATCGACACGACGCCGACCAGCACCGGAAGGGCCGCGGCGACGACGCCGCCGAAGATCACGATGAGCAGCAGGAAGCTGACCGGGATGGCGATCGCCTCGGCGATCAGCAGATCCTTGGTGGTCTGCTCGTCGATCTGGTGGAACACCAGGGCCGAACCGGCGACCTCGATCTCGATGCCCTGCCGCTCGCCGCCCAGTTCTTCGGCGAGGTCGTGTGCGCGCTGAGGCGCGTGCGCGTCGCCGCCGGCGATCCCGAAGACGATCTGCGTCGAGGTCTTGTCCCGACTGAGCAGTTCGGCGGCGAGCTGCGGCGAGTTCCAGATGGTGAGGACGGGCTCCTGCACCCATTCGATCTCGGCGAGCCGGTCGGTGAGCTCCTTGCCGACCGCCTTCGCGACGGGGTCGGTGGACATGTCCGTGCCTGCCGGACCGTCGAGCTTGATCACCGTCTGCGAACCGGCCTGCTGGAAGACGTCGCTGAGCACCTCCGTCGCGTGCGTCGATTCGGCGCCGGGATCCTCGTGCCCGCCGGGCAACATCTTGGCCGCGGCACCGGCGCCGTCAATGCCCGCCGCGATCAGCAGGATCACGGTGAGCGTCAGAACCAGTTTCGGGGCGGCGATCACTCGCCGGGTCAGACTCTCCAGCATGGAAGACCTCAACTCGTCCGCTCCACCACCGGACCCGATCTGTCCGACGGGTGAGCTCGTCGACATGGTTACCAGCGTTAAGTTATCAGCATTAACCTACGAGTGGAACCCCCATGACGGGGATCACCCGACAGGGTCTCCGCCCGGGCCGACTACTCCGCGGCGGTCGCCACGTGGTGCTCCCACCCCTGCCGAAGGAAGTCCGCGTACACTTCGGCCGGCTGCGCGCCGCTGAGCACGAAGTGCCGGTCCAGCACGAAGTACGGCACTCCCTGGCAGCGGAGTTCACGGGCGAGCGCCTCGTCGTCGCGCACGGCCTGCGCGTAGCGGGTCTCGTCGGCGAGCACCGCGCGGACCTCCGCCTCGTCGAGCCCCTCGTACACCGCGATCCGCACCAGCCGCTCACGGTCGCCGAAGAGCTTGCCCTCCTCGCCGAAGTTCGCGTGGAACAACGCCAGCAGCATGTCCTCGGCCCGGCCGCTCTCGGCGGCGAAGTGGACCAGACGGTGCATGTCGAAGGAGTCGCCGAAATCACGTCCGACAGTCACGTACGGCAGCCCGAACTGCTCGGCCTTCTCGGCGATCTGCAACTCGCCCTGCGCGGCCTGTTCCCGAGTGAATCCGTACTTCTCCGCGAGATGTTCGACGACGTCGCCCGACGCCCCGCGCGGTTGATCCGGGTCGAGCTCGAACGAGCGGTGGATCACCTCGGTCTCGCCGCGATGCGCGAAGTCGCCGAGCGCCTCGTTGAACTGGCTCACCCCGAGGTAGCAGAAGGGGCAGTTGACGTCCGACCAGATCTCGACCTTCATGCCCCTATGGAACCATCCGGCGCCGACATATCGCGTCGAGACCCGGCCCGCCCTCGGCCCAGCCCCGCACCGAGGGCGCTGCCCAGGATCGCGCCGGGCACCCACACGAGCAGATGCAGGAGAAGGAAACCCGGCGAGAGGAGGTCGACCGCGGCACGCAGCGGACCCGAATCGACGGCGGGATCGCCGTCGAACAGGTACGTCCCGGCCGTCCGATACCAGTGCCACGCCTCGATCGGTCCGACGACGATAAGCCCGGCCAGCGCCGCGAGCACCGAGAGCCCGGCCGCGGAGATCCCGTTCCAGTACGACGACCCGCCGACCGCCGTCCCGCCCGCGGCGAACGCCAGACCGACCGCGAACAGGAACACCGCCGGGAGGAGGATCGTGACCTCACCGATCCCCGAGCGGTCCCCCGCGAGCGAGGTGCGCGACGCGATGAGCAACGTGACGCCGGTCGCGATGCCGACCGCCGCCGCGACGATCCGGTGCGGGGTCCGGACGGCGAGCAGCCGGGCGGGCCGCCCGCTCCCCTCGCGGACCGCGCCCACCGCCTGGTAGGTCATGATCGCCGCCGCGAGCGCCGGCAACGTGCCCGTCACCAGGACGAGCACGGCGATCTGGCTGATCGGCACGTCGTTCGACGACGGCCGCACGAACATCCACCAGTCGACCAGCGCGATCACGCCGAACATCCCGGCCCCGCCCACGACGGCGGCCCCGACACGATTCATCCTGCGGCTCCCACGACTGCATACTCCCTGCATATCCGCGCTTCCACAAGACCGTGCGGCCCGGGCGGGTCGGATGTCCGGGACCGGCGCCGTCGTGGCATCCTGGGTACCGCGCCCCCGTAGCCCAATTGGCAGAGGCAGCGGACTTAAAATCCGCGCAGTGTCGGTTCGAGCCCGACCGGGGGCACCACATAATCGCAGGTCACAGCGTAGTTACGTCGTATCCCGCAGTGTTGCTCGGCATGCCACCCCCGCCCCACCCCCGCCACTCAAGGGGCTGAGCTCGGCAAGTTGTCGGAGGCGCATGACAGTATGCGAATCATCACTTCCGAGATGGGAGGCAATCAATGCCTGAAGCACGCAAGAGAACCGTCCACTTCTTCGAGCCCGTACGGACACAGCCAGATGGGACCGAGATCGAGCTCACCGTCGGGTTTTGGTCGCAGTTCAGGTCAAGAATCGAGGCGCTGTCATCGGATGATCAGTTCCTGACGATTCGCGGAATCCAATACAGGGGCGCAGCGCGACACTGCGTTGCCAGCAGCGCTGACTTCTTGTACTTGGGGAAGACCCGCGACCCGATCGATCATCCCGAGAACGCGGTCGGCGACGACGACGAGCAGCCACTCGTACTTGAAGATGGAGGTAGGCTGGTAGAACCGTGCTACCTGTACGACGCTCAGGCAGGCACGAACGTAGTCGCAACCCTTCGGTCCAGTGCAGGACCTTCGATTTCCGCCGTTGAAGACTGGCTCACTCGGATTATCAAACATGAAATCGGTGAGGACTCGATCAAACTGAGACCAGTCGTCCGACATGACCAGATGGAGCGGCTCGACGAAGCTCAGAATATAGCACGATTTTCGGTGAAGTTCGATAAGGACCAGAATCCGGAAGCCAACAGTGACGGGCAGGTCGTTAACGCAGTGAGCAATGCTTACGAGGGGCTTGGTCAAGGAGCCACCATGACATTTTAATGGAGCTTTGGACAGTCAGTCCCCCCACAGACCTTGGGAGGAAGACTGATTTCACAAACCAAGGAGATCCTCGGGTGGGGGGCAGCCAAATCCGCCGAGGCAACAGTTATTCGGGAGGACGAGAACGGCGATCTAATTCGAGACCAGATCAATTTCATCAAGGATAAAGTAGTTTTCAAGGTCCCCGTGGGCGAAAATCCGAATATCGTCCAGTCGGCCGAAGTAGTCACATCCGCCCTTCGCGAAGCTTCGATCAAATTCAGAGAGTTGAATCTTTTCTGACCCTAGGAAGGAGCGCGTCCGATGGCAACTATTCGACGGCATCCTACGCGACTGGCCGGGTGCCGTAACACTATCTTTGTCCGCGTTTATCCTGGTCAACGGAATAATCGCTTGGCGTCGCGGATGGCCACTGTTCGTACCGTGGAACCCAGAGGACCCCGGCGCGCTTCCAGCAATCTACTTGGGTCTTGCTGCGGTGGGCGCCATCTTTGCTGGCTTCGCTGGTGTCATCATCGTATTCGGGCTCACTCCAACGTCTGACCTGTTCAGAAAGTTTCGTATGGACGCAGGCGAACGAATGGTTGCGAACTGGGTCTCGATAATTTCTTCTGCTTTTCTCGGCTCCGCGGCATCAATCGGCGCCGCATGTCTTGACGCGTTTGGTTGGAAACTTCCAGGGAGTATCCTATTCGAGTTTGGATGCCTAACTCTAATCCATAGCGCAATTCGGTCAATCTGGATACTTTCCCTCCTTCTCGAACTGGTGAAGGCTGACGATACTGCCTATCAGCAAACTCAACTCGGCGACCCTCTCGGCGAATCGTAAGAACCTAGCCTCCAAATAGCTGGATCACGTTCGAAGCCTCCGTCCGCGACGAGTGCGCCCGGGCGGTCGGCTCGGGGAGGCTGTTCTGCGCACCGCCGTCCTCTTCGGGAATCCAGTCGCCGTAAGTGTCAAGCGTCAAAACGAACGTGCTGTGGCCGAGCCACTTGGACACCTGCATGAAGTGGACACCCGCCATCAGCTGCATGGTGGCGAACGTGTGGCGCAGGTCGTGAAGTCGGACGCCGCGCATTGCGGGACCCTCGTCCGTCGCCGGGGCGCTGACCGGAAGGCCGACGGCCAGCAGAGCCGGTTTAAGAATCGTGTCGTAGAACGTCCCCATCGCCAACGGCTGCGACCAGTCGTGCGGCACCGCGTACCGCTCACCCTTGGCTCGGTATCCCCCGCCGTTCTTCCGACTCGGCCACAACGGCGCGGCGGCCTCATCACCGCGCGGGTGAACGTCGCGAAGATAGACGAAAACGCGCTCAGCGAGCCACTGCGGCAGCGGCACCGTCCGGCGCGATTTCTTCGACTTCGGCGTGCCGGTAACCCATTCCTTATCTCGACGCTCCTTCGTGCGCTGCACTCGCACCGAGCATTGCAACGGCTGGCCAGGGCGACTGATGAACTGGAGGTCACCGACTTCCAACCCGGCGTTCTCGGCGCTGCGGAACCCCGAGTACGCGAGAAAGTCCACCATCAGCGCGTAGATCGGATACGCGGGCAGGTCGCCGACCTCGCCGGCGACGGCTGCGCTCACCTGCGCGACTTGTTGCGCGGTGAGCGGATGGTGCTCAAATTTCTCCGTCTCGCTGGTTGCCCTGCCAGTCTGGAAGTCCACCCGGTCGCAGGGGTTCGCAGTGAGCGCGCCCTGCTGCATGGCGTACTTCATCACCCGGCGGAACGTGCCCCATGCGTGCTTCACCGTCGCGGGCTTGATCGGCTCGCCGCCGTTCTGCCGCGAACCCTTACCGACGAGCCCGGCGAGGAAGCGCTCACAGTCTCGCGGGCTAATGGTGCCGACTGCCTGTCCGCCGAAGTGCGCGAGTGCATAGCAACGCAGGTTCTTCTCGTAGCCGTCAAGAGTGCGCTGCTTCAGTCGGCCCTGCGCGACCTTCAACGACTGACTCTCGATCCACGCCTGCGCGTAGTGTCCGAACGGTAAGTCACCCGCGCGTCGCTGTTCGGCCAGCGCGCCGGTCTGGCCCGTGTGCCGGGCGGCGTTCAACTCGTCGCGCCGCGCCTCCGCGTCAGCGCGGGTCCCATAGGACTCCTGGCGGTCTCGTGTTCGCTTGCGCCCGTTCGGCTTCGCCGGATCAACAGGGACCGGCAGCCCGTACTCGTCGCGGACCGGCTCCTTCCAGATCACCTCGTAGCGCTTGACTGGTCGCCCGTCCCTCTTCTGCTTCGTCTCGTGGGCGCGGATGCGTGCCATGATCAGGCTGCCTTTCCGTTGAGTCGTGCCAGGGTGCGGCGGACGGTGCTGTAGCTCCACTCGTCGCCGCCTTTAGCGGTAGGGATTCCTTCTCGGGTGAGTTGCGAAGCGATGGCCTTGGCTCCGAGTCCCTGTGTCGCGAGTACCTGGATTCGGCGCTGCGCGGTGGTGCTTACGAGGCCGCCCTCGCCGCGCTTTCGCTTCTGTTCCAAGGCTTCGCGCGTACGAGTGCTGATCTTGCGCCGTTCTTCGGCTGCCACCGCGAGGCGAATATCGGCCTGGAATCGTTGGCTTTGGTCGCCGCTGTCCGCGCCCTCGCAATCCATCAGTCGCCATCCGTAGTCGTTGGCGCGTTTCATGATCTGCGCGGCGTCCAGCTGGTCTCGGGTGACGCGGTCCAGCGCGCGGACGACGAGGCCTTGCGCCACGCCGGACTCCACAGCGGCGACGGCGACCTCGCGCCCGTACATGCTGTCGCCCTTCACGCCGCTGACGACGTCGGTCGTGACGGTAAGCAGTTCATGGCCTCGCGCCGCGCACCACCGCTCCAAGACCTCGCGCTGCGCTTCCAGGCCGAGTCCGCTTTCGCCCTGCTCCCGAGTGCTCACTCGCACGTATCCGATGACTCTCACTGCTTCCTCCTGCGGTCCCGTGGTAGTCCAGGGGGCGCGTTGCCCCTTGCGCCCTTGCACCCCCACCGTAGCCATATGTGATGTAACTCACTATCTACTCGTTCGTCTGTCATGCCGGACGCGGCGAGGCTCGGACCTGCGGCGATATAGCCCGGTTGCGGTGGCAGTAGGCGTACCGCGCCCGCTACGGCGCTGAGCGAGAGCTCAGCCCGGTCTAACGTCGGCCCTTGCGCCGGGCGGCGGGAGCTTGGGGCGGCGGCGCGGTTCTGCGTAGCTGAACCAAGGCGTCCTCCAACGGCAGATAGCCCGTACCTTTCGGCTCCTCAACCTCCCGCGTGATCGCCACTTCACGGGTGGCGTCGCCGCCGGCGACCGGCGCGGTACGCGGTCGATGTGCGGTAGCGGTCTGGCCGCCCCCAGTGGCAATCTCGGCCAGAACTATCTCGGCGTCGATCCAGTCGTGCTCGGGGTCGGCGTCGTCCACTTCGCCTCGGCGGGAACGACTTCCAGCCCGCGAGCCACCCGAGAACATCACGTCCAAGACCTGCTCGAACGGCTTGGGGTCCACCGACACCTCCACGGCGGTCTTGGCCGAAAGTCCGGCGCGATCCAGCGCGTCCTTGATCGCCGACAGCTTTACGCTGTCCGGCGCGTCGTCGCTGACGGCGATCTTCAGTAGTTCCTTGGCCATCCGGTCGGCAGCGTTCTCCAGGCGAGCGCGGGCAGCACGCTTCACCTGTGGGGCGCGGCCTCCGTGCGTGGCGCACACGGTACCGCCGTTGATCGCGGCCTTACGGCACGGCTTGCCGTTGGTCCGGTGCGCGCTGCACGTCCTCGTAGGTTGCCGCCCGTCCTGCCAACTCAGGTCGTCGTCGGGGCGGTCGTCGGCGACTTCCTTAGGTGCTGTCTCCCATACCTCGTACTCCGGATCGTCCGGGTCCGGCACCCATCTGCCGGGACCGGGGCCGCTTGGTTCGGGAGCCAGGGTGCTGCCTTGTGGATCTTCGATGTGATCTTTGTCGGTCATGACGTCCTTCTGAACGCTGTTGGATGGTGCGGGGTGCTGCACTACCGCTGGGTGGGGTACTGGGGTACCAGGTACCCCACCGCCTGCGAATGCCCTCACCCCCGTGATTGGTACTTTCTGCTATTTACCTGGTCTTTAGGTGTGGCCGCGTGGCGCGTTTTGCGCCGGGCGGGGTACTTGGTACCCCGGTACCCCACCTCACCCGCGTCACGCCGCGACTTGCAATCGACTCATTCCGCCTCCTTCCACACGACTGTGTAGCTGCCCTGTTTGCCTTCTTCCCGGGCGGCGACGCCTGCGCCGACCAGCCGGTCGATGACTTCGTCAAAGTGCGGGCGCAGTTCGGGCTTCAGCTTCTTAGTGCCTTCACGTCGGGTCATTCGGCCTGCCGTGCACAGGTGCTTGCGGACGAGGCTCAGCGTTCGTTCCAGGTCTGCCTGGTCGGTGACTTCCTTGCGGATGACGTCTCTCGCCGCCTCCGCCTTGGCTCGGGCTTCGTTGGCGGTGTTGGCCTGTTCCCGAAGCGTGCCGACTGCTTGCGTGCGGGTGCGGTCGCTGATCGCCTTGACCGCGCCCGCCAGTTCCCAGTCCTCGTCGGTGATGGCGTCGGTGCGTCCGTTCAGCCACATCAGCGCGGCGGCGATCTTCATCCGTAGGAGCGTTCCGTGGCTGTCTAGTTCGTTGCCGTAGTCGCCGTCGAGGTCGCGTTCTGTTTCGGCGTCCACTGCGTCGACGACGACCTGCGGTACCTCCAGAACGTGAAACGAGTCGGGGTCTGGTCGCTCGGAAAGCTGTAGCCCTTCCAAATCGAACGAGTACTGGGCGGTGCCGGTGACGTCGTCGTCAACTGACGAGGTCGAGGAGGTCAGCGTTGGCCCTGTGGTGACCAGTACCCCACCCCGCCAGCGGGACAGCCTCAGCGGTTCACCGGCGACGAGTGGACAGCCTTTGGGTCGGTGTGGGTCGGTGGTCGGGAACCACAGAAACCGTTGCGGTGTTCCTCCGTCGGCGTCCTCAAACAATGTCTGAGACCGCCCCGGCTGCACCCCGACCACCATCGTCATCCGATAGCGGTGCTTGCGGATGCTGAGCTTCTTCTCTTCGGCGGCGTAGCTGAATCCCAGCGGCTCACCGACCCATGCCTTGCGGAGTTCGGCCATCAGCGTTGAACCGCTCCGATTCTTCAAAGCGGCCAACGAGTCCACTTCGGGCACGGTGAACAGCACCGAGTTGCGAACGTCCACTTGTCGGGTGCGTTGCTTGTAGGCGTACTCCTTAGGAATGCCCTCGCCGCTGCCCGGCGTTGCCTCGTGGACATCGGGGTCGGTGATGAGGAAGTCCTCGGCGGCGGATTCCGCGGTCCCCTTGCCTTTACCCGACGGAGCTACTACCGCCACGAACAGGTTCAGGCTCCCGTGCCCGCCCCTGAGCGGAGGCAGCACTACCGACGGCGGGATGACGGCCACCGCCCGAGCCAGCACCGCACCGAACGTCGCCCAGGGACCGACGCGCCGCGCGCGAGCGAAGGTCCGCAACTGTTCCAGTTCAGGGCGGGCGGTCCAGAACGCTTCCTCGTCGACTTCGGCGAGCCGCTCCATGCGCTGACGCAGGGCTTCGGGGTCTTCCGGCTGCACTTGCGCCGCCGCCCACGCGAGGGCGTCATAGAACTCGTTGTCGCCCGGCCGGTCGCGGTCGCCAGGTGTACGAGTCGGCCATGTGAACGCGTCGTGAAAGTCCGTCTGGAAAACACCGACCACATCCATCGCCGAATAGGCACCCGCACGGACCTCCCGCAACGCCCAACACAGCGCGTCCAGAAGCGTGACGTGGATACTTACGCCCGCCTCCACCTGATTGCGGAACAAGTTGCGAGGCCCGTTGAATCGACCGGGGTCGCTTCGCAACTGGTGCTCGGGAGCGTCGAGGAATCGCCGCAACTCGGGTTCGGTGAACGTCGGTTGTTCGTCGGCAGGAGCCTGCTGCATCCGATGCCGGAGCACTTCGCGCAGTACCTCGGGCAACTCGGGAACGGCGGCGGGTTTCGCCCACTGATACCCACCCCCGCCCTCAGCCTTGGCGTGAGGTGTCGGAGCCGCGACGATGTACCCATTCTTTCCTCGGACCTCACCATACGGACCGAACGCCTTAGCGCTGTTCGAGTACTCCAAGCCGCCGTTGGCGAACACGTAGTGTCCGCGATCGGACATCCCGCGCCGACTGGACTGGAACACGCCCAGGCGCAGGGCGTCAGCCATGTCTCCCGGCAACTCGGCGAGGTCGTCGCGATCCAGGTCGAACGCGACCGCGCCGCTGCGGCCAACATGTAGGGCGATCCCGTAGTCGGGGTTCGCCTGCCACCACTCGTTGATCTGATCCGGGTCTCGGGTGGACTCGGTGCTGTACTTGACGACCGGCTGGTCCTTGCGGCCTGGTGCGAGGGGAAAAACAAACCAACCCGCCTCGGCGTACGCCAGGGCGGCGTCTCGCAGGCCCAGATCGGTCACGTCCGGCACTCGTAGACCCGGATCATCCGGTGACGATATTATCTTGCACCGCAACGACTTTCGAGATTTTCGATCGGGTTCTGCCTGGTCGGGGCTGGTATCATGGGTCATGTTGACGCTTTCCGTGTCGTCTCTCCGTTGACCCCCGCCTTGTCGAACTGGCGGGGGTCAACGGATATGTGGGATCGAATCGGTGAACAGACCGCCTACGGGGCGGCGACCGAGTTGAGATGGGTTACGTACCGCCACAGCGGCCCGCGCTACAGTCCGGCCCGAGTGTGACGAACTCAGGCCGCAGCGATAGGCCATCAGGCGCGGGCAAGGCGGCTACACGAGCCGGTAGGCGTCGTCGGGCCAGCCGTCGCGGAAAAACGAGCGATCGTCCAGATCGAGGTAGTCCAGCCCGTCGGGCAGGTCACGAGTGAATCGTCGGCGACACTGACGGCAGGTCGGCAGAACCCTCAAGGTGGCTCCACACGAGACCATCATCAGCCACCGGATTCCGGTGTCTTCCCACTCCTGGCAATGCCAGCACTCGGCGT
The DNA here is from genome assembly GCF_047600385.1 of Gordonia sp. (in: high G+C Gram-positive bacteria). Taxonomy (GTDB): domain Bacteria; phylum Actinomycetota; class Actinomycetes; order Mycobacteriales; family Mycobacteriaceae; genus Gordonia. The sequence continues at coordinate 288,133 of NZ_JASGKZ010000002.1, forward strand.
AACGGTCCGTCTCGGGGTCATGCCAGGCCAGCAGCAAGACGCGCTCGGGGGTGGTCCAGAGCGGCACCGGATACGGGATGGTGCCGACGTCGTTGGGAGCGTTGTGGACCACCACCGTCTGAGCGGGGAAGCCGCCCCTCGCGATCCGATCGTAGTCAAGCTCGCACAGCCGATCAGCGTCGGCGATCTCCCTCGTCACGTGCGGGCCGTCGTAGTAGCGACGATTCCGGTCGTGATCTCGGAGATCCTGCTCGGTGTACTCGCGCCCCTTCGGAAATCGCGGCTGTGGGGGACGGCCCGTGTTCCTCAGCACCCGCGAGGGGAACTCGTCTGAGTGGAGCGAAAGCGAGTCGAACGGGTCCACGCCCATGCGGATCGCCTCGGCGATCTTGCGTCGGTAAGGGTTGGCGCTCTGCTCCATTTCGCGGATGGCTTCCTCCCCGTAGTACTCCATCGTGAACGGGTGACAGCTGGGTGGTTCGTTGTTCCGCGCGCGGTCTAAAGAAGCACGGATCACAGGGTGTTCATTCGCGAGCGGTGACAGATCCCGCGCGCGACGTAGGCCCTTCACGTCGTCCCGCGTCATGCGGTTGACGAGCGGCTGGTGAAGCGCGAGGATCTGCTCCGCGAGCGGATCAACCACAGACAGCAGCTCATCCGACTTCATCGACAGAGCAGGGAACCTGCGTCCCAGTTCTTCGCGGCGACCGGGATTCTTGCTGCTCATGCGGCATCGGGGCCGCGACGAACAGTGGGGCGCGCGAGGCTCTTAACCCACAGGTACAGGTCGCGTTCACTGAAGTAGTTGCAGCCCGAGATCTTGTAGACTGGCAGTTCGCGACCTTCGATCGCCGTCCTCATTCGCGTCGGGGTGATGGGAACGCCGAACACGTCGTTGAGGTAGTCCACCGCTCCGTCGCGACCTCGGATCGTTGGAAGGTCATTCAGCTGAATCTGGATGGCTTCAGTGGGCTTCCGGAGCTGTCTAGCCTGAACTTGCTGGTTGTAGATTCGCTGACTCACAGCGTTGCCTCTCTTGGGGAGGAGAGGAGTGAGATCGCAGCGAGCAAAGAAGCAGACGGCGAACACGCCCCTCGTAAGGATTGATGTGTTCGCTGCGCCAGCTGAGCGGTTCTGCGCCGCCAAGGTCTGCGCGCTGGTTCGCGCGGCCTTCCTCACTGCCAAGCTCTGGAAGGTCCCATGAATAATCAGGGACTGCTGTACGCCGACCTCGCGGCCGAAACCTTCCAGGAAACTGCGTCCTCGTAAGGGCGCAACTCGTGTTCCTCGGACCATCGATGTGGTCCGTGGTGCGCCTAACTGCCGGGCACGGTACTAAGTATAGCAAACGGCACCGTAGCCCGGCCGCACCTAGCGAGTCGTGATCGTTTGCGCGACAAGGGATCCTCCGTCCGCGTCTCCGCCGAATCTATGATCCTCCGCCGATGTAACGGAGCGTGACGAAAGTCGCCCACCTGTCATTGACCAGCGGGCGACTTACGGCAAGGGGAGTCCAAAATGTCTGGATTCCCTGAGTGGCGGCTAGGACTTGGCAACCTCGGGGCAGAGGTGCGAGACTGCGGCCACGGCGAGCCCTCTTCCCTGCTGGTCGATGTCGCCTCGCGCCTCCGCCCAGGCTCCTGCATTGTCTCCGGCTACCTTCACGCCGTAGCTTCGAGCGTCCGAGCACACCGCCTTGGCCTCGTCCAAGAACTCCTGCTGTCCGGAATCGATTTCTTCTTGCGAGTACGCGGACAACGGCCCTAACGACCCGAGGAACTTCTCTTCTTGAGCGGTAAGTGTAGTTGCGGAGGGACTCGTGACGGTGGTCGTGCTCGAAACTGCGGGAGCGCTGGCATCGCGGCCACCGCATGCAGTGAGCAGCGAGAGGGCCGCGACCCCAGTGCATAGGGCCACGTATGTCTTCTTCATCTTCCTCGTCCTATCTGAGTGATTTGAATGCGCCGATAGTAGCACTACCTGCGGTTACGTTGTTCGCACTCTGGTCGCTTGTACTCTGAACGTATGAGCTAGGGCACCGTGCCCCGCCGGAAGAACCCTGCTACCCCCGCGATGATCGTGTTCGGGGAGCGAGTACGGAACCGGCGAAACGCGCTGGATTGGAGTCAGGAGTACGCGGCCGACCAGATCGGCATTCACTTCACGCACTTGGGGATGGTGGAGCGCGGCCAGCGCAGTAGCCGTCTAGAGAACATTCTCAAGATCGCCGAAGGGCTCCAGACCACGCCGGGTGCGCTCCTTGACGGTCTGCCGTCCGAGACTCCAGATTCGGATCGGACGGACTAGGCCTGAGCCCGTATCCGGTACGAATACGGCGGATCCCGCCGAGGCTGGGGTCCGGCGTTCGGCGGGATCCGACGGTGAACGGCTACTCGTTCCCGCTAGGCGTTGGGCGCTACGGTGCAGCGCGGCCATGCGGTTGTGGCTGTGTGGCCTCGCGCCTGGCTGGGCGGTATGCCTACGGTTTGCGTGGCTGGGTCGGTGCGCAGGTCGGCCGCGTGGCGCGTCAACGCGGTACCGGCAGCGGTGCCGGTCATCGTTCACGCCCGTCGCGATCAGCGAGTTCGTCAGCTAAGGCGCGAAGTCCGGAAGGTTCCGTCATCGCCGGCGACCTTCCTCGGTATCTTCCACCGTCGGCAGGTCGGGCGTCGGAGAGGCTGGATCTCCATGAATACTCGCCCGGCCCGTCGGGGTCGCGCTGAGAACTGCGGACGCTCGCAGCCATCAGCGCCAGTCCCACGCGGGAGCCACGTACGCGCCGCTCGCCTTGATCTGAACCACGCACGCCGCGCCCCGGTACCGAATGCCCGCGCCGAAACTGCGCTGGAAGAACGAATCCTGCAATGGGTATCGCTGGTCGCGACCCGGGATGATCCGGAGGCCCCGATAGGCCGAGTTGGCGTGCTGGCGGAACGCGATCGGGTTCAGGTTGCTATTCGGCCCGCCCGTCGCCACGACGGCAACATACCCGGCGGGCAGGTAGTAGCTGGGGATGATCCACGCCGGGCCGTAGCTGCCGAGCACTTCCAGCCCGCCGAACTCGCCTGGAGCGACCTTGCCGACCACGTTCTCGGCGGTGAGGTACGCCGGGGCGGTTGCGCTCGGGATGAAGTCGTACTTTGATTCCACGCCGTTGGTTTCCAGTCCGGCGCGGAAGGTGGAGATGGTCTCGGCTTCGTTTGGGTGGCACAGCACGATCAGCCGCGAGGATGGATCGACACCGAAGCCCTTGCTACATACCTGCTCGATCGCGTCGACCAGGTCGCCGGGGTCCAGGGCGCTGTTGCCTGAGACCAGGTAGTGCGAAGTGGACGAGGTGAACTTCTGTCCTGCGTATGCGGGCGGCACCATGCCGTCGGTCCCGTTGTAGAGGCCGAACACGCGGTGGCCGACCTCGTTCAGTCCCTCGGCCGGGTCGAACAGCCGCCGGAGAATCTGGCCCGTGACAAGCCGGTTGTCGGACTCCATCGCGCGGTTGATCACGCTGTAGACCTGTTCGGCGCTGGCGCTGCGCAGGAACTTCCAGGTCATCCGACTGGCCAGGTCGTAGTCCTCGAACGTGTAGCCGAGAATCAGCGCGTCCGGTTCGGCGCGCAGGCCGTGGGGTTCGCCATACTCGCTGGCGACCTCGAAATGATCGCCGCCGATGGTCTGCGGAATGGCGTCGGCCATGTTCACCGTCGGATACGAGACCAGCGACGCCAAGGCGCTGCGTTGCTGATTCCACTTGGACATCGCTCCGGCGGTCTCGTTCCAGATGGAGTTGAGATCGACGCCGTCGGCGGTCTGGGAAACCAGGACGTCGCCTTCAGTGCTGTAGCCGACGCGGCCACTGTCACCGCCCATCGCGAAGATTGCGTCGGGCTCGCTGAAGCGAGCGCGCAGAGCTTGAAAGTCGGTCAGGGAATACGGGTTCATTGGATTGCTCCGGTTCGGTCGTGCGGGAAAGGTGACCGGCGGCTTCCTTCCGCCAAATTTCGGCCGCTGACCGAACGGGTTTCATTCTTGAGCCGGATACGACCTGGCTCGTTCCGCCGCTGTTGCGGCGAGGGCGCGTACCTACTTGGTCTCTAGCCACGCGGGCGCGCGTACCGCTACTGGGGCGCTGCCCTACGCGCAGCGGTATACCTGCCACCGTAGGCCCACCCTCCGACGCCGTGCCACCCCCGCCCCACCCCCGCCGCCGAGGGCGGTCTGGCGGTACTCAGCCGGTGATCCAGCGGTAGGCCGCTACTAGCGATTCATGGGTCCTGGCCTGCGGATATAGTTCAACGACGATCACATCACCGCAGGTAGTTCCCCTCGGACGGCAGTCCGACGCACGCACTTAAAATCCGCCAAGTGTCGGTTCGAGCCCGACCGGGGGCACCGCATGACAGCGGGTCACGGCGCATTCGTGTCGGCCGTTGCGAAATGACGGCGTACGAGGGAAATATTCCCTCGTGGCCTGCTATTTCGCAATGGCCGACATCGACCCGGGACGTGACCAGCGTGCAGGCCGTCCGACGACGCTGCAATCCACAGTCCGCGCAACAGAGTTCCTAACCCGGCCCCGCAGCGGACCCGGCCCCGTCGAACAGGTCCGTGATCTCCGCATCCGCCACCGCTCTCGGGCCCTCCATGACGAAGAACGAGACTCCCACCCGCACGTGCGGCCGGGCGATGTCGCGCGCGAGGAAGTCGACGGCCGCCGACCAGACGCCCTCCGCGTCCGACGACCGTTTCTGAACCAGAACGCTGAAGTACGCATCGCCAGCAACTTCGGGGTCGTCCGCGAACAGGCAGTTGGCGGCGTAGACGGTCGCCGTCGGCGGGCCGCTGCGCCTGCCTCCCTCGGCCGCGCTCCGCCACCGGATCGAGGCGAGGGCGAACGGGCTCTCGAGCTCGGCGATCACAGCCGGAATCCTAGATGAGCGGCTCCCGCCGATCGGACGGGACGGGGCTCGGGTGATCGTTCTCCGCGCGGCCCTTCGACTCGGATCGTCACTGCGTTCCTCCCCGGTTCAGGGAGCGGTGCGGCGCACCACGGTGGGAACACGACGGTTCACACCCGGCTCAGAGAGCGGTGCGGCACAGCAGCGGAGAACACAGCGGTTCACATGCATTTTCGACTCGGTTCACACACCGCAACGGCCCGGTCCTCCGGTCCGCTGACGCGGCGGGGCGCCGATCTCTACTCTCGGGGTCATGACCGAACGCAGGATCGACCTCGTCATCGGATGCCACGGTGCGGGCAAGTCGACGCTCATCGACACCGTGCTGCGACCCGAGCGGCCGGGTGTGCCGGTGATCGATCCCGACCGCATCGCCCGCCGCAAGTGGGGCGACGACGCTCCCCACCGGTCGTACGAGGCCAAGCAGATCGCCGACCTGACCCGCAGCGCACACATCGACGTCGGCCGCGAGTTCATCGGTGAGCTGCTGCTGGCCAAGGACTCCGAGATCGACGAGATCGAGACCGCTCGCGCGGCGGGCTTCGAGGTGGTGGTGCACGCGGTGATGGTGCCCGTCGACGTCGCCGTCGACCGGGTGCGCGCCCGCGCCGCCGCCGGCGGACTGACCGTCCCCGAGAGCGAGATCCGTCGGTACTGCCCCGAGATCTGGCCGTTGAGCTCGCGGGCGGTCACCCGCGCCGACCGCGCCGTCGTCTACCGGAACGACGGGCCGCACCCGGAGGCGATCGCCCGCCTCGTCGCGGGCACCGAACTGCCCGGCTCGTCCTGGCCGGAGTGGTCGCCCGTCCACCCCGGATGACCCGGCCCGGCCCCGGAGGACGACGCTCCGCATCCGGCACGACGATGACGATGCGGGTCAGGGTCGCACCGCACGGAAGGTCATCAGCTGCCCGAGCAGCCGCGGGCGCACCTCGACCGCCTCGAACCCGACGTGCGCCAGTTCCCGCCGTAGTTCCGCCGGGTCGATCAGCAGATGCTCCGAGCCGCTCACACCGTGCAGCACCTCGCCCAGGACTCCGGCGGAGAGGTCGTATCCGAGCAGCCGTCCACCCGGCCGCAGCACCCGGAACGCCCTCTCCACCAGCGGTTTCCAGTCGATCACGTGGTGGAGCATGAGCCAGGCGCAGACGATGTCGACCGATTCGTCGGGAACGGGGAGTCCACCGTCGGTGAGCACCGCCTCCGCGCGCTCGCCGTGGTGTGCCAGGCGTTTCTCCGCAGCGGCGATCATGGCCGGGTCGACGTCGGCGAGGATCAGCCTGTCGATGCCGTCGTGTTCACGGAGCAACCGGTCGGCCATCGCGCCGGCGCCGCCGCCGATCTCGAGCACCGTCCCGGCCCAGGGCGGGTCGTCGTCGACGAGCGGCAGGATCACCCGGTCCGCGAACACGCCCCACGGCGCCGACCGACAGAACACGCCCTCGACCCTGGACATCACGCTCATGGAGGCATCGTCCCGCCCGTCGACGGTCGACACAAGAGCCCGGTCGAACGGCGGACTCAGTTCTGCGCCGGCACGATCGTCGAACCGATCGAACCGATCAACGACGACGACACGCCGCCCGGCACCCGGACCAGACTGCCGTCCTTGCGGATCCGGTACGACCGCAACGTGGAGTGCGGCGCGTCCTGGGTGCCGAGGATGTCGACGGTCACCAGGCGCGAACCGTCGCCGGTCACCCAGTTCTGGCCGGACATCACCGGGCTCGGGCGACCGGGGTAGGGCGCGCCGGGCAGCGGAGCCAGCCGGCCGTCGGCGCCGATGCGGTAGCCCCAGGTGCTGTTGCCCAGCGCGTCCGGGGCGTACAGGAACTTCCCGTTCGGCGCGATCGAGATGCCGTGCGGCACCAGGCCCTGCGGCGCGAACGGCGATCCGGCCAGCTGCGTCAGCCTGCCCGACCCGCTCACCCGGTAGGCGCCGATCCCCGGCCGGCCTTCGGCGGCGGTGTACAGGAACTTCCCGTTCGGGGTGAACGTCGGGTTCACCGCGGCCAGCGGACCGGACTCGACCTCGCGCGCGGGCGAGAGGGAGCCGTCGCGCCGGACGTCGAACCGTCCGATGCCGCCGGACATGTACTGGGAGACGTAGACGTTCTCACCGTCGGGCGAGAACACGCTCTGCGGCAGCGGCGCGGCGGTCGGGATCGGCAGCGAACTGACCGGCCGGGCCGCTCCGCGGGCGGTCGGGATGCCGCGATCGTCGAGCGAGAAGCCCTGGATCAGGCCGCCGCCCTGCGGGTGCGGACCGTAGACGACGGCCATCGACGACCCGGTCGGCGACACCGAGACGCCGATCGGCGCGGGCGCGCCGCCGGTGCGGGCGGCCGGCAGTTTCACGGTGGCGATCCGGGTGAGTCCGCCGTCGTCGCCGATCCGGTAGACGAACACGGCGGGGTTCGGCACGGCGCCGAGCGCGTACAGGGTCCGTTTGACCACCGACGGGCGCAGGGTGGCCGCACCGAACGAGGTGGCGACCTCAGCGCCCGGGATCGGCCGCAGCCTGCCCGACTCGGTGACGGCGAAGCCCTCGATGTGGCTGGAGCCGGCCCCGCTCACATAGACGAAATCGGTCACGGTGTCCGGTGCCGCCGAGACCCGACCACCGGTGGCCGCCTCCGACACGGCACCGGTGACCAGGGCTGCGGCCATCATGAGGACTCGAAATAAGGTTCGACGTAAATTCATGTCCGGAACGTACTCGGCGGCGGGCACCCCGAATCGTTCAATTTTTCGGACATCGCGCGAGGCCCGTCCGGATGACGAGGAATCCGCCGATCAACCCTTGAGCCGCCACTTGATCGACACGCTCACTCGCACGGTCTGCTGTCCGGGTTCGATCGCCGTCGGCGCGGCCGCATTCGAGCTGCTCCTTCCGGAACGGGGTCTGCTGCCCGGACACGTTCTCCTCGATGCTGACGACGTCGCCGAGTTCGTCGCCGGACAGCGAGGCGTACTGTTCGGCGCGCGCCCGCGCATCGTCGAACGCCCGCTTCCGCGCGTCGGAGACGAGTGTCGAATCGTCCTCGATCGCGAACGAGATGCCGCCCAGCCTGGTCTGGTCGCCGCCCGCCTCGATCGCGGCGTCGAGCACCGACGAGGCCTTCGGCAGGTCCCGCACGACCACTCGGACGGTGTTGACGGCCTGGTAGCCGCCCACCCGGCTCACTTCGCCCTCGCGTGGACCGGTGTAGCGCGGCGAGATCGACATCTCCTGCGTCTGGATGTCCGCACCGTCCACGCCTGCGGCCCGCAACGCATTGCTCACCCGTCTGGCCGCGGCGTTCACCGCGCCGATCGCCGACGACACGTCGCTCCCCTCGGCCTCCACGCCGAGGTCGGCGCGCAGGGTGTCCGGTGCGCCCTGCACGTCTCCGGTGCCGGCGACCGTCACCACCCGGGTGTCGGGGTCGCCCGCCCCGTCGCTGCCGCAGGCCGCCGCCAGCATCGCGACCGCCGCCAGTACGACGATCATCGGCCACCGACCGATCGGATTCCGGATCCTGCCAGTGCCCATGGGAGTCCTCACTCGGTGTCGGGAACGGAACGTCACACCTCGATCATCCTTCCCCCGGCACCCCGGGCACAGCGATTCGCCCGGTCAGTCCTGGACGGCCTTCACGACGCTGATGCACCTGGTGATCCAGTCGTGTTCGTCCGCGTCGAGCCGCCGCCCGGCGCGCCGGGCGTCCTCGACGGCCCAGTGCGCGTTCAGGACCATCCGCACGATCACCCAGTCCCGCGCGCGCTCGTCGTCGAACCCGGCCGTCTCGACGACGGCGGCGAACCGCCGCCGGATCGATTCGCGCAGGTAGCCGGCCATCTCGTCCCAGCGGTTCCACAGCAGCGGCGCCACCTCGTAGTGCGGGTCGCCGGACACCGGCTGCGGATCGATCACCAGCCACGGCTCCCGCTCGGCGGCCAGGACGTTGCCGTAATGCAGGTCGCCGTGCACGATCGTCCCGACCGCATTGGGATCGACGACGAGGTCGCGCCCCAGCGCCAGCGCCTGATCCACCATCCGGCGCGGCATCGGGACCGCGTGCGCGTCCGTCTCCAGTGCGGTGAGCCAGCCGTCGAGCAGCCGCGGCAGCGCGGGGAACCGCTTCGGCGCGGGCCGGTGCAGACGGGGATAGAACCCGGCGACCAGCTCGCACGCCCGCAGATCCCACTCGGTGCTCAGATCCACTGCACTCCGCCCCTCGGCGCCCAGACGCTCCAGCAGCAGTGCGCGTCGCGCCGGATCGGCCCGGTACAGGCGGACCGCGCCGTCGCCGTCCCAGATCCGCAGCGCCAGGTGCTCCTGCGCGGTCTCCTCGGCGCCGTCGAACCCGACCTTGAGCATCGCGGCGGCGCCGTCGGCCCCGCGCACCGGGACCACGACCGAGGCGAATCCGTGCAACGGCTCCCCGACCGGCGTCAACCGCCATTCGGCGAGGAGGTCGTCGCACCGCCGCGGCAGGACGTCGACCCACGCCGCCCAGTCGGGGCCCAGCCGCCGTCGGGCCTGGAGTCCTTCGGGAATCCGCACCCGTCCACCGTAGGCCGATGGGCTAGCGTCGGCGAGGTGAGTCACCGCCTGCCCGAACCGGAATCGCCGGACACCGCCGCCACGCCGCCGCCCCGGGAACCCGCCGGACACGCGCACCCGCACTCGCACGGCCACTCGCATGCGAGCGGTCCGGTGGAGAATCTGGCGCATTACGCCCGGCCGCTGGTGCTGACGGTGCTGGCCCTCACCGCGATCGCGATGGCGGCAGGCGCGGTGCTGGTGTGGCCGAGCCATTCCGGCGACCGTCCGCTGCCCACCCGCTTCCAGTCCGCCGACGGCGGCCCGATCACCACCGTCGACGCCACCGTGGTGTCCCAGACCCGCGCCGACTGCGCCACCGCGGGCGACGGCACGCTCAGCGCCGAGTTCCCGCAGATCCCGTCGACCGGCGGCACCTGCATCAGTTCGATCGCCCGGATCGACTCCGGGCCCGATGCCGGGCGGTACACGGTGCTGGCGGTGCCCACCAATGCGAGCCTCACCGACGACGACCGGCCCGGCGGCACCGGCTCCACCGCGGACCTCGACCCCGACGAGCCCGTCGCCGGCCAGCCGACCCTGCGGGTCGACCAGCGGATCCGGCTGGCCGAGGTCGTCGCGCCCGACGGCCGGCAGCGCTACTCGTTCCACGACTACCGGCGCGGCACCGGTCTGCTGTGGTGGGCGCTCGCGTTCGTGATCGCGGTGATCGCCGTCGCCACCTGGCGCGGCCTGCGCGCGGTGGTCGGTCTGGCCTTCGCATTCGGGGTGCTGGGCTATTTCACGCTGCCGTCGATCCTCGACGGTAACTCGCCGGTCACGGTGGCCGTGATCTCGTCCGCGGCCATCCTGTTCCCGGTGATCTTCCTGGCGCACGGGCTCAACATGCGCGCCGCCTCCGCGCTGCTGGGCACCCTGCTCTCCCTGGGGCTGGCCGCGGGGCTGAGCCATGCCGCGGTGTCGTCGTTGACGCTCACCGGGCTGTCCGGCGAGTCGACGCGCAGCCTGCAGGTCTACCAGGGCTCCATCTCGCTGTCCGGGCTGCTGCTGGCCGGTTTCGTGATCGGCACCCTCGGCGTGCTGAACGACGTCACCATCACGCAGGCGTCCACCACCTTCGAGCTCGCGGCCCTGCCCGGTCAGTCCCGCCTGTCGGCGTTCCGCGGCGCGATGCGCGTCGGACGCGACCACATCGCCAGCACCGTCTACACCCTGGTCTTCGCCTACGCCGGCAGCGCCCTCCCCCTGCTGCTGCTGTTCTCGGTGGCCGGTCAGCCGATCTCCGGGCTGCTCACCGGGGAGGAGGTCGCGATCGAGCTGGCCCGCACCTTCGTCGGCGGCATCGCGCTGGCCCTGTCGGTGCCGATCACCACGGCCATCGCCACCGGTCTAGTCTCGACCCCGCGCGACACCCCCGCCTGACCGACTGCCGGCTGACCGGCCGCCGGTCCGTTCCGGCGGAGACCTAACCTGGATCCCATGTATGCCAAGGTGTGCGGTCTCACCGCAGTCGACGACGTCGCAGCGGCCGTGTCCGGCGGCGCCGATGCCATCGGGGTGGTGATGAACGACACCAGTCCCCGCGCGATCGACGCCGAGCTGGCCGCGCGGATCGTCGCGGCGGCGCGGGATCTCTCCCGGGCACGACGCCGCATCGACACCGTGCTCGTCGTGAACGACAAACCCGCCGACCGGGCCGCGCAGCTGGCCCGCGAGATCGGCGCCGACGTCCTCCAGTTGCACGGCCGGTACACGCCCGACGACTTCGCCGTCGCCACCGCGATCGCCCCCCGGGTCTGGCGGGCGACGTCCCTCGCGCACGACCCCGACCTGCGCGTCGGCGCCTACGGCGAGGAACTGCTCCTGCTCGACGCCCCGCGACCGGGTTCCGGGGAGCAGTGGGATCTGAGCGCGCTGGCCGAGCGCGGCCCCCGGGGACGCTGGCTGCTGGCCGGCGGGTTGCGGCCGGACAACGTCGCCGCGGCGATCGCACGCGCCCGGCCGTGGGGCGTCGACGTGTCCAGCGGCGTCGAGTCGTCGCCGGGGGTCAAGGACCACGCGAAGATCGCGGCGTTCCTCGCCGAGGTGCGTGCCGCCGCATAGCTCGACATATGTGTGTGGACTCACCGTGATCCGTCGTTGCGGTGAAAACTGTTAGTCAGTAACACTTGGTGGCATGTCCTCAGTTCTCTTCCGGCTCGGCCGGTTCTCCTTCCGCCACAAGTGGTGGGTTCTCGGCGCCTGGGTCGCCGTGTTCGCCATCCTGATCGGCCTGGTCGTCGGCTTGAAGCCGTCGTTCGACCGAGACTTCCAACTCCCCGGGACCGACGCCGGCATCGCCATGGAACAGATGCAGGAGAACTTCCCGCAGCTGGCCGAGCAGCAGACCAAGGCCCGCACGACGATCGTGGTGGCCGCCGACGACGGCCTCGCCGCCCACGCCGCCCAGATCGACGAGCTCGCCGCGGACCTGCGGGGCCTCCCCGGGGTGACCGAGGGCGACACGATCGTCAACCCGGTGACCGTCGCGAAGGCCGACCCGGCGAGCGCGGCGAAGGTCCTGTCCAAGGACGGCAAGATCGGCCTGATCTCCGTCGGCCAGAACATCGACGTCATGAATCTGAAGGTCGAGGACAAGGAGAAGCTGCTCCACGTCATGGCCGAGAACCGGACCGACGGCCTCCGGGTCGAGGCCACCGGCACCGGTATGACGGCCCAGGAGCAGAGCAGCGCCGAGGCCCTCGGCTTCGGCGTCGCGTTCCTGGTGATGATCGTCGCCTTCGGCGCCCTGGTCGCCGCCTTCATCCCGCTGATCAGCGGCATCGTCGCCGTGGGACTGACCATGCTGCTGCTGATGGTCGGCTCCGCCTTCATGTCGGTCAACCAGGCCGCCACCGGCATCGTCATGATGCTCGGCATCGCCGTCTCCATCGACTACGCGCTGTTCATCGTGTCCCGCTACCGCAACGAGCGGAACCGCGGCGGCGACCCCGCCGATGCCGCCGGCCGCGCGGTCGGCACCGCGGGCACCGCGGTGGTCTTCGCCGGCCTCATGGTGATCGTCGCCGTCGCCGCCCTGATGGTGATCGGCATCCCGATCATCACCCAGATGGGTCTGGGCGCCGCCGTCGCCATCGTCATCGCCGTCCTGTCGTCGCTCACCCTGATCCCGGCGCTGCTGGGCGCCTTCGGCCGCTTCGCGTTCGCTCCGCGGATCCCGTGGATCAAGCACGCCGAGCCGGACGAGCAGTACGAGTCGCTGGGCGTGAAGTTCGGCAGGACCGTCGTCAAGCGGCCGATCCCGTTCATCGTCGTCGGCCTGGCGATCCTCGTCGCCGCGGCGATCCCCGCCAAGGGCATGCAGCTGGGCATGGACATGACCTCCGACGACCAGATCGCCGCCCAGGAGATCATCGCCCAGGGCTTCGGCGAGGGCGTCAACGGTCAGCTGCTCGTCGTCATGCAGGGCGACGACGGCAAGGAGGTGGCCCCGGCCGCCGACGCCGCGGTCGAGAAGATCAAGACGATGCCCGGCGTCGCCCAGCCCGAGGCCCTGATGTGGATGGGCAACGGCACCGGCGCCCCCCTGATGCGGACCGGCGCCACGGCCGCGATGATCGCGGTGACCCCGCTGAGTTCGCCGGCGTCCACCGCGACGCACGACCTCGTCGAGAAGATCCGCGCCATCGCCCCGGAGATCGGGACCGCGGGTGCGCAGCTGCACGTCGGCGGCGAGACCGCCACCCTCTCGGACCTGTCGGCCAAGCTCGACGACGCCCTGATCGGCTACATCGCCGTGGTCGTGGGTCTGGCCTTCCTGATCATGATCGTGGTGTTCCGGTCCCTCTGGGTGCCGCTGATCGGCACGCTCGGCTTCGTGTTCTCGCTGCTGGCCGCGTTCGGCGTCACCACCGCGGTGTTCACCGACGGCTGGCTGGGCCTGATCGAACACCCCAAGCCGATGATCTCGATCCTGCCGATCTTCCTGGTCGGCGTGGTCTTCGGTCTGGCGATGGACTACCAGGTGTTCCTGGTGACCCGCATGCGGGAGGAGTTCATGCACGGCATGAGCCCGAAGGACGCCATCATCGCCGGCTACCGCCACGGCGCCCGCGTCGTGACCTCGGCTGCGGTCATCATGATCAGCGTGTTCGTCGCCTTCATGCTCTCCCCGGAGACCATGGTCGTGATGATGGGCTTCGCGCTGGCCGTCGCGGTGCTGTTCGACGCCTTCATCATCCGCATGATCGTCGTGCCCGCGGTGATCTCGCTGCTCGGCGCCAAGGCCTGGGGCCTGCCGACGTGGCTGAGCCGGATCATCCCGAACGTCGACGTCGAGGGCAGCGCCGTCCGCAACCGCGGCCTCTCCGCCGAGGTGGAGGAGCCCGTGGAGCTCGAGGGGGCGACCGCGAAGTGACCGCCGGATCGCAGCCCGGGTTGCGCGAGCAGAACAAGGCGCGCACCCGGGCGGCGATCCGTTCCGCCGCACTGGAACTGATCGCCGAACAGGGCTATCAAGCGACCACCGTGGCACAGATCGCCAAGAAGGCCGGGGTCTCGCACACCACGCTGTTCCGGTACTTCGAATCCAAGGAGCAGGTGATCCTCAGCGACGACTTCGACGACGCGCACCGGCGGATCCTGGACCACGTTCCACCGGGCCTGAATCACTTCGACCTGCTCCGCCGGACGGTCACCGAGATGTTCCGGATTGCCGCCGACGATCCGTGGGTCACCGACCCGCAGCGCCTGGCACTGATCCTCACCGAGCCCGCCCTCCGGATGGCGCATCAGATCGAGGCCGACCGCGCGATCCAGGAGATGACCGCCTTCTTCGCCGAGTACATCGGCGTCCCGGAGGACTCGTTCGCCCTGCGCGTCTTCGTAGCCGCGGGCTCCGGAGTGATGATGCACATCGCCGAACGGTCCGGCGCGCCGAGCGAGGACACGCTCACCGAGTTCCTCGATGCCCTGGACCTGTTGGAGAAGGGACTCCCCCTGTCCTGACCGGTCCCCCGGGGTAACGTCGTCCACCATGACCACTCCGGGGGATCGCAGCGGCACCGACCTCGGCCCGTACCGCCTCGTCCGACGCATCGGGCGAGGCGGCATGGGCGAGGTGTACGAGGCGGTCGACACCGTCAAGGACCGCACCGTCGCACTGAAACTGCTGCCGCCCGCTCTCGCGGACGACGAGCAGTTCCGCACCCGCTTCCTGCGGGAATCGCAGACCGCGGCCAAGCTGAGCGATCCCCACGTGATCCCGATCCACGACTACGGCGAGATCGACGGGCAGCTCTATCTGGACATGCGGATCGTCCGGGGGCAGGACCTGCGCGGCCTGATCAACACCGGACCGGTGCCGCCCGAGCAGGCCGTCGACGTGATCTCCCAGATCGCCGGCGCCCTCGACGCCGCCCACGAGTCGGGGCTCACGCACCGCGACGTGAAACCCGAGAACATCCTCCTCGACGCCCGAGGCTTCGCCTACCTCGTCGACTTCGGCCTGGTCCAGTCGGCGGGCCAGAGTTCGCTCACCGCCACCGGCGCTGCGATCGGCTCGTTCAACTACATGGCTCCCGAGCGGTTCGGCACCGGGGCGCCGGTCGGTCCGCCGAGCGACGTCTACGCCCTGGGCTGCGTGCTGTTCGAATGTCTCACCGGCGCCAAGCCCTTCGGGGCGACGAGCATGGAGCAGATCATCGCCGGTCACCTGCACCGCGCACTGCCCACCACCGGCACCGCGTACGACGCGGTGATCGCCCGCGCCACCGCGAAGAATCCCGCCGAGCGCCACGCCACCGCGGGCGAGCTGGCCGAGGCGGCCCGGCAGACCCTGGCGGGGCGGCCGCCGTCGTCGCCCGTCGTCCCGGTCCCGGCGGCCCCGATCACGGCCACCAAGACCGCGCCGCCGGGAACCTACGATCCGACCGCGCAGCGGGTGCCGTCCCAGCCCGTGCCCTCCCAGCCCGTGCCGGCCCCGCCGTATCCGTACCCCTACCCGTATCCGCCCGCCCCGCCGCAGCAGCCGGCACGGTCGGTCAACGTGCTGCTGGCCGCGATCGCGGTGATCGCCGTCCTCACCCTGGTCGGACTGGGCACCTGGTTCGTGCTCGCCGGCAGCGACGACGACACCACCGTCACCGATGCGAACGCGACGGTCGGCCAGGTGCCGCAGACCCTGACCGTCACCGCCACGTCGCAGGCTCCCGCCCAGGCGCAGGAGACGACGGTCACGGCGACGCAGACCACCGGCGACCGCGGTCTGGAGACCACCTCGGCCACCGGCGACCGCGGCGCCCGGCCCACCGGAGACCTGGGTTTGAGCACCCCCATCTCCGATCCGCCGTGCGACGGGCGGACCGTCGCCTTCGTCTACAACGCGACGACCCCTGGCGCCTACGCGCAGGAGGTCTCGAACGCGCTGGCGCAGTTCCCGGGAGCGTCGTACCTGCGGACCGACCAGTCGTGCTCGTCGCTGCGGCAGTCGCTCGACGGGAACCCGATCTACGCCGTCTACTACGAGGGCTCCTCGCTGTCGGACACCTGCTCGACCAAGGCCCGGATCGGCGGCGAGACGTACGCGCGCAAGCTCGACGACTCGACCCCGGTCGGCGTCGAGATCTGCTGATCCCCCGCCGGTGACCGGTCTCCCCGCAGGGGCGAAAGTCACGACTGTACCGACAGTCGTCATCCGCCACAGGTTGTTAACTTTCACAGGTTACGATCCCAGCGTGCTGGAAGAACTCAACAAAAAGGCCAAGAACGTCGGACTGCATGTCGCCGACGCCAAGAAGTCCAAGCTGTTCACCATCCGGAAGGTGAAGAACGGCAAGCTCGTCGCGAAGAACGTGACGGCGGACGAAGCACTGTCGATCATCAAGAAGCACAAGTGATCCCCGGCGTGCAGTCACTGGTGCACGCCGCCCTCCGTCCCGCACCCGCCCTCTCCGACCTCGGTCGAGCGCTCGGCCTTCAGCACCACTCCTTCGACGGGTGCCTCGTCGTGGTCACCGGAGCCTCCTCCGGCATCGGCGAGGCCGCCGCGCGGAGGTTCGCCGAGCGGGGCGCGCACGTCGTCGCCGTCGCCCGGAACCTCGGACCGCTGACGGAGGTCTGCGAGTCCATCGCCGCCGCCGGGGGCACCGCGTCGCCGATCACCGCGGACCTGTCCGACGTCGCCGACGCCGAACGCCTCGCCGCCGAGATCACGGACCGGTTCGGCGTCCCGGACGTCTTGGTGAACAACGCGGGCCGGTCGATCCGACGCACCGTGCTCGACACCGTCGACCGCTTCCACGACTTCGAACGCACCATGGCGCTCAACTACTTCGGCGCGGTCCGGCTCACCACCGCGCTGCTGCCGGCGATGGTCGAGCGCGGCAGCGGCCGGATCGTCAACGTGGTCACCTGGGGCGTCGCCGCCGGATCGATGCCCCGATTCAGCGCGTATCACGCGTCCAAGGCCGCGCTCGCCGCCTTCGGCCAGAGCCTCGACGACGAATGCCGCGGCACCGGCGTCAGCGTCGGCAACGTCGGGTTCCCCCTGGTGCGGACGCCGATGATCGCGCCGACCGCCGCGTACGACGACGCCCCCGCGCTCTCCCCCGACGAGGCCGCCGACTGGATCCTCACCGCGGCCCGGACCGGCCGCCGCGAGATCTACCCGCGCTACGCCACCGCGCTGCGCGCGCTCGCCGGGCACTCCCCGCGCCTGGTCGGCGACCTGATCCGCCGCGCCGGAATCTGACCCCTCGTCGACCGAGCGAGCGATCTGTCAGAATCGACGGCATGGCCGATTTCATGTCCCGCGCGGACCTCGACTTCCTGCTCCACGACTGGCTGAAGGTGACCGAGCTCACCGAACGACCGCGATTCGCCGAGCACTCGCGCGAGACCTTCGACGCCGTCCTCGACCTCAGCCACGACATGGCCGCCAAACTGTTCGCCCCGCACAACAAGAAGTCCGATCAGAACGAGCCGACGATCGGCCCGGACGGCGCGGTGGTGCTGATCGACGAGGTGACCGAGGCGGTCCGCGCCTACGGCGAAGCGGGCCTCAACGCGGGCACCTTCGACGTCGAACTGGGCGGGATGCAGCTCCCGCACACCGTCGCGCGCGCCTCGATGATCAACTTCCAGGCGGCGAACGCGAGCACGTCGTCGTACGCCTTCCTGACCGTCGGCAACGCGAACCTGCTCGCGAAGCACGGTTCGCCGGAGCAGATCGACACCTGGGTGCGGCCCATGCTCGACGGCCGCTACTCGGGCACCATGTGCCTGTCCGAACCGCAGGCCGGATCGTCGCTCGCCGACATCACCACGCGGGCGGTGCCGAACGACGACGGGACCCACTCGATCACCGGCACCAAGATGTGGATCTCCGCGGGCGACCACGAGATCACCGAGAACATCGTGCACCTGGTGCTGGCCAAGACCCCCGGCGGCGGCCCCGGCGTCAAGGGGATCTCGCTGTTCATCGTGCCCAAGCACCTCCCGGACGGCCGCCGGAACGACGTCGCGCTGGTCGGCCTCAACCACAAGATGGGCAACCGCGGCACCACCAACACCCTGCTCAACTTCGGCGACGGCACCTTCGCGCCGGAGCCGTCCTCGTCGGACGGGCCCCGTCGCAACCCCGGCGCCGTCGGCTACCTCGTCGGCGAGGAGCACCAGGGTCTGCGCTACATGTTCAACATGATGAACGAGGCCCGCATCGGGGTGGGCTTCCTGGCCACCGCGCTCGGCTACACCGGCTACCTGCAGTCGGTGGAGTACGCCGCGACCCGCGTCCAGGGCCGCCCGGTCGACTCCAAGGATCCCACGAGCGCCCCCGTGCCGATCATCGAGCACGCCGACGTCAAACGGATGCTGCTGGCGCAGAAGTCGTACGTCGAGGGCGCGCTGGCGCTCGGACTGTACGCGTCGCGGCTGGTCGACGAGGAGACGACCGCCCCGGACGAGGCCGATCGCATCGAGGCGCACACGCTGCTCGAGGTGCTCACCCCGATCGTCAAGAGCTGGCCCAGCCAGTGGTGTCTGGAGGCCAACAGCCTGGCGATCCAGGTGCACGGCGGGTACGGCTACACGCGGGAGTTCGACGTCGAGCAGTGCTACCGGGACAACCGGCTCAATCCGATCCACGAGGGCGCGCACGGCATCCACGGGCTGGACCTGCTGGGCCGCAAGGTGATCATGGACTCCGGCGCCGGATTCGGGGTGCTCGCCGCGCGGATCGGCGCCGCCGTGACGCGCGGGCGCCAGGCGGGCGGCGCGGCCGCCGAGTACGCCGAGTCGTTGAACGCCGCGGTGGCGCGGCTCGGCGAGGCGACCGCGGCCGCGTGGTCGTCGGGCGATCCGGCCGTGGCGCTGGCCAACGCGACCGCGTACCTCGAGGCGGCGGGCCACATCGTCGTCGCGTGGATGTGGCTGGAGCAGTCGCTGGCGGTCGGCGACCGGACCGGCGACTTCTTCGACGGCAAACGCGCCGCCGCCCGGTACTTCTTCGTCTACGAACTGCCCAAGACGCGCGCCCAGCTCGACCTGGTCGCCGCGAACGACCGGACGACGCTGGACGCGCAGCCCTCCTGGTTCTGACGGCCGGAGTTCAGTGCGCTTCCAGCCAGGTCAGGACGTCGTCGAGCACCTCGTCCTGTTCGGGCTCGTTGAAGATCTCGTGGAAGAGCTCCGGGTAGATCTTGACGGTCACGTCGCCGCCTCCGCCGAGTTCCCCGATCATCCGGGTGCCGTCGGGGTTGGCGAGCGCGTCCCGGCCGCCGTGCAGCGCGAGGGTCGGCACGCGCAGACCCGGCAGCCGCTTCGGGAAGGTGGTCATCTCGGCGATGAGCGCCCCGCCCAGACCCGCCGGGATCTTGCCGTGGAACACCTGCGGATCGGCCTCGTAGGCGGCCACCACCTCCGGGTCGCGGGAGACCGCCGACGCGGGCAGCGCCGTCGCCGGGAGCCGCGGGACCAGACCGCCGAGCACCGGAGCCAGGGCGACCATCACCGGCGACAGGTCCGCCCCCGGGACCACCGCGGGCCCGGACAGCACCAGTCCGGCGATGCCGTCGGGGCGATCGAGCGTGTACGAGAGCGCGATCGCCCCGCCCATGCTGTGCCCCACCACGTAGAGCGGGAGGCCGGCGCGTTCCACCGCGCCGATCACCCGGCCGAGGTCGGCGACGAAGTCGCCGAAATCCTGCACGTCGGCCGGCGTCCCGTCCGACCGACCGTGTCCGGCGTGATCCGGTGCGACGACGACGTACCCCGCCTCGAGGAGCTTCGCGATCACGTGGCCGTAGCGTCCGGCGTGCTCGCCGAGGCCGTGGACCAGCGCGATCACGCCGATCGCCTCGGTGTCGGGCCGGTAGACGTCGTACACGATGGTCCGGCCGCGCGAGCCGAGCAGTGAGCGTTCCGAATGAGCCACGGGGAGGTCTCCTAGATCGGTGATCGATTCACCGGTGATAGTAGGAGACTCGGCGCCTCTCAGTCCTTACCCGGCAGGGCCCGTCGCGGATCGGGGTGCGGCTTGCCGCTGAATCCGAGGATCCCGGCCACCCCGCGGCCCGCCGACTCGATCATCCCGAGCGGCTTCATCGCGGTCTCCGCCAGCGTCACCAGGACGTCCACCTGATCGACGATGCGCTCGAAGCCGGCTCACCACGCCGCCCATCCGGTTGACGGTGGTGTCGACGTTGTCCAGCGAGCGGTTGAGCCGCGCGAGGGTGGCCTCCAGGTTCTCGATGGCGCCGTCGAGCTCACCGATGGTGTTGGTGAGCGCGCCGAGCGCCGGACCGAGGTCGCTGACGATGCCCTCGACCTGGTCGACGGTCTGGTCCGCGTTCATCGCGGCCTGGGCCAGTTTGCGGAGCCGCTGCCGCTCGCGCCCGGGCCTGTCGTTGGTCGGATTAATCGCCATGGTGCTGATTATGACTGTTGCCGAGCCCGGGCGAGTCGATTGGGTGGCATCGAGTGCATCGATTTTCTCGCGGCCGGCATCGCCTCCGGAAACCGTTGTGTGAAGCTGGACGGCATGACCCATCCTCCCGTCTCCCCTCCGCTCGCCGAACTGGTCGATGCCCACCTGGATCGCGCCCGCACCGACCTGGCCGAGTCGGTCGCGTTCGCCTCGGTGCACGACGACCCCGACCGCGCCGAGGAGAACCTCGCCGGTGCGCAGTGGGTGGCCGACCGGTTCACCGAACTGGGCTTCGCCTGCGAGGTGATCGAGACGTCGGACGGGTCGAGGGCGATCGTCGGACACCGGCCCGGGCCGGACGGCGCCCGCACCGTGGCCCTGTACAGCCATCACGACGTGCAGCCGGCCGGCGACGAAGCACTGTGGGACACCCCGCCGTTCGCCCTGACCGAGCGGGACGGTCGCTGGTACGGGCGCGGCGCCGCCGACTGCAAGGGCAATCTGGTGGCGCATCTGACGGCGCTGCGGGCGGTGGGCGATGCGGCGTCGTGCCATGTGCGGATCATCGTCGAGGGCTCCGAGGAGGCCGGCGGGGAGGGCCTCGACCACCTGGTGCGCGAGCGGCCGGAGCTGTTCGACGCCGACCTGATCCTGATCGGCGACACCGGCAACGTGGCGGTGGGGGTGCCGACGCTCACCACCGGCCTGCGCGGTGTGGTGAACGTACGCGTGCGGATCCGGACGCTGGAGACCGCGGTGCACTCGGGACAGTTCGGCGGTGCCGCACCGGATGCGATGGCCGCCTTGATCGCGCTGCTGGCGACGCTGCGCGACGAGGCGGGCGATACGACGATCGACGGCCTCGACGGCGACGCGCGGTGGGCCGGCGCGGACTATCCGGCCGAGCGGTTCCGCACCGATGCCGGGGTGCTGCCCGGGGTCGGTCTGCTCGGTTCGGGCACGCCGGCCGACATGGTCTGGGCGCGGCCCGCGGTCACCGTGATCGGCATCGACGCACCGTCGGTCGATGCCTGCGCCGCCGCGATCATCCCCGAGGCGACGGCCCTGCTGAACCTGCGGATCCCGCCGGGCGTACGACCGCAGGAGGCGTACGACGCCCTCGAGACGCACCTGCGGAACCGGATCGGCGGGCGGGGCGAGCTGGAGGTGACCCCCGACGCGATGGGCGCCCCGTTCGCCGCGAAGACCGACGGGCCCGGATACGCCGCGCTCACGGCGGCGATGCGCGAGGCGTACGACGACGCCGAGGTGGTCCACTCCGGTCAGGGCGGTTCCATCCCGCTGTGCACGGTGCTGGCCGAGACCGTGCCGCACGCCGAGATCGCGCTGCTGGGGGTGGAGGAGCCGCAGTGCCGGATCCACGCCCCGAACGAGAGCGTGGACCCGGGCGAGATCCGCCGCACCGCGCTGGCCGAGGCGATCCTGCTGACCTCGTTCTGACCGACCTCCTTCTGACGGGGTCGCGCAGACGCACGGGGCCGCCGTTCAGAACGCTGCCGTTCAGAACGCTGCCGTTCAGAACGGCGGCGGGCCGTCCCGTCTCCGCACCCGGTCGCGTTCACGCCGCCGCCGGGCGCGCTCGGCCTTCCGCCAGGCGTGCTTGTCGGCGGTGGCGGCCCGACGACCGCCGCGCGGCGCACGACCGTTTCCCGGACCGGGACCGCGCTCCGAACCCGTACCGTGCGTCGGTCCCCGTTCGTGCTCGTGCTCGTGCTCGTGCGGGCAGCGGAGTCCCCGTGTTCCGGAGAACAGCCACTGGTTCGGGGCCCGGACCTGGAATGTCGTGCCGTGACGCAGGGTCACCGACGTCCAGACCACGCCGTCGGCGTCGATCCACTGGTCGTCCACCCACCCGTCGTCCGGGACGGTGGCACCGAGGTGCGTCTTGAGCTGATGATGCCTGAGGCATTTGGGGCCGAGGTTGCACAGGCAGGTCGGTCCGCCGCTCGCCGGGCACAGCGCGTCGAACTCCTCGACATGATCGAGTTCGCAGTTCCACGCGGGGCGCTCGCAACCCGGTATGGCGCATTCGCCGAACAAGCTCTTCACCAGTGCCTCCAGCGTGGCCGTCGGCCGGTACCCGTCGGACGGCTGGCGGGCAGCCGCCGTGGGCGCCGGGGCCCCGACGGATTCTCGGAGCGCCGACGGGGCGTCCGGATCGAGGTCGCGGACGGTCGTGTCGGTGCGTCCGGCGATCTCGCGCAGCCGGTCGGCGCCGATCACGCCGTGGCCGTCGAGGAAGCCGGGTTCGTCGTTCTCGCCGTCGAGGGTCGACTTCCGGCACACCGCGTGGACCACCACGCGAGCGGTCCGCTTCTCGACGGCCTCGTCCGACAGCGTCGCGACGCAGGTGGCGGCGTCGTCGCAGGCGCAGGTGAACGCCAGACCCCGCAGGCGGG
Organism: Gordonia sp. (in: high G+C Gram-positive bacteria); assembly: GCF_047600385.1. GTDB lineage: Bacteria > Actinomycetota > Actinomycetes > Mycobacteriales > Mycobacteriaceae > Gordonia. Next base: position 310,981 of record NZ_JASGKZ010000002.1, read on the forward strand.
CCAGCGCGGCCGCGGATCGTCGTTGACCGGCGGTCCGGGGATCGTTCGGGCAGACGCCCGCCGCCAGCGCCTCGAGTTCTGCGAAGGCCACGCGGGCGTCGATCTCGTCGGCGGTCACGACGACCCCGGCCAGACCGTCGCCGTAGTCGCGGCATTGCACGTTCTTCCGCTTCTGGGCCTTCTCGTGCCGGCGCCGCACCGCATCCGGGTCGTGGCGGGCCACCACCAGGTCGGCGATCGACGACGCCCGTTTCTCCGAGATGTGCCCGGCCTCGGCCAGGGCGGCCGCGAGTTCGGTGTCGATCTGGGCCAGGACGACGGGATCGTCGACGATGTCCGAGCGGTGGACGACGGCGTCGAACATCGCCTGACCGATCGCGCCCTCCCGCAGCATCCCGGCAGTGCGCGGGAGCCGCTCGCTCGCCGCGATCGCGGCGCCCACCAGCGTCCGCGCGGCGTGGAGCGGCACCGCGAACAGCACGCCGATCTCGGCGACCGCCACGGTGTACGGATCGAACAGGTCGCGCTCGTCCCGCCCCGACTCGATCAGATCGGAGAGCGTCGCGACGGCGATGTCGACGAACTCGCCGATCGCGCGCAGCTGCGCCCAGTAGAGGTACGCCTGCCCCCGGAACGCCGAGGCCGCGTACCTCATCCAGCCGCGGCATTCGGCCCGCTCGCCGTCGGCCGGGTCCGGCACCGTCATCCCGACCGAGGCCAGGTCGATCCCGTCCCACGGCGACGACCGATCGAACTCCCCCATCGCTACCCCCTCAGCGAATGATCGAACATGTGATCCCGGTGACCATGACGCTACCCCCGTTCGATCATGGGCACAAGTGTTCGATATTGATCTCGCGGACTGTTCCTTTCGGGAGCGGGAAGAGGGTCTAGCCCAGCGGTCCGCAGACACCCGCCGGGAACTCGTCGATGTTCCGCAGCCACCACCTGCCCACCCGCGAGACCATCGCGGCACCGTCACCGAACGAGCCGCTCTTCGGCGTCGCCGCGATGCTGACTCCGTAGGCGCCGCGCGGCGTGGTGACCACGGCGAGCTGCCGGACCACCTGCCTGCCGTCGGTGTTCGACACCGGGCCCCAGCCGCCCTTCACCGCGGCGGTGACGCCCGGAGACTTCGGGTTCGACACGCCCCACCGCTGGTTCTTATCGGTGTGCGCCATGTAGTCGAGGACGTCGGCCCCGTCCGGGAGGCAGGGCAGGTGCGCGGCGAAGATCGACTGGTCGGTCAGCGCCCAGCGCGTGTACCCCGGATAGCTGCGGGGACGGTCCTGGTCGGAGGCCACCCGCGTCCGGCCGTCGTGCGCCTCGCGGAGCACCGCCTCCACGCCGTCGACGGATTTCCGGCCGCCCCCGACGGCACGCCAGAGAGCCTCCGCGGCCGCGTTGTCGGATGCTTCGATCGCCCGGATCTCCTGGGCGGTGACGGCCGAACCACGGGCCCGCTGCGCGGCGATCGCGACCGGCACCTTCATCGTCGACCACGCGCGGGCGGTCTTGAGGTTCCCGAACGAGATCGGCACGTCGCCGCCGACCGGCGTGATCGCGATGCCGACCGCACCGGGCAACGAGGCGGCCATCGACCCGGTCAGCCGCTGGAAGCTCTCGTCCAACTCCGCCTTCGGCACCGCCGGCGGTATCGGCAGCGCAGGCATCACCGGCACTCCGAGACTGCCGTTGGGCAGCCCCGGGACCACGTCGTGCAGCCGAGGGAGCGCCTGCGCGGCACCACCCGCGGCGAACGTCGAACCGACTATCGCGACAGCCATTCCGACCACGAGCACACACCGTCGAACCGAAACCACAATCACCCCTAGAGTCACACCTGCAACACAGGTAACACTAGGGCGTGTGCCCGGCCCCGTCGAGCCCCACGACCACGACGAGACCCGAATGTCACTGGATCGGTATGGTCTTTCCATGTCTTACGGGGGTAACAGCCAACAACCGACTCAGCCGGGCGGTACGCCGCAGTTCACGCAGCATCCGCCGGGCAAAGGCTCGTCCACCGTCCTCATGGTCTCGATCGTCTGCATCACGCTCGCGGTGACGGCGATCGTCATCACGTTCCTGCTCACCAGGTCCGACGACGATGCCTCCTCCAACGCGTCGGACACACCCGGCACCGTGGTGCACACCGAGGTCCGCGAGACCACGACCCAGACCGAGGTGCAGACACAGACTGTCGTCCCGAACGTGCCCACACCACAGAATCCCCCTGCCCAGAACGACCTCGAAGCAGTTCTGGCCGCCGAGGGCTTCACCCTCGCGTGCCCGAACTCGTCAGTCCGCAAGCAGAAGGAGGAGACCACCTGCGAATGGGCGAGCAAGGTCGAGGACGAGATCCGCAGTCGCGGCGGCGGCTTCAACGACGTGGGAATCTACAGCGACGGCGCGAAGACCACGATCTACACGAGCTGCCACGACCAGGGCGCTTACTACCAATGCACCGGCAGGAACTCGACGTTCGCCGTCGTCAAGTAGTCCTCACCGACTGTCACACCTACGAGCGACGCCACCGGGCGGCTCTCCCCGACCGGCGTGTGACCGGTATAGTTCCCCCATGTCTTATGGGGGCAACGGCCATCTACCGACTCAGCCGATTCAACCGGACGCCGCTCCGCAGTATGTGCAGCAGCCGCCGCACCGGGGCCCGTCCACGGTGCTCCTGGTCTCGATCATCTGCATCACGCTCGCGGTGACCGCCATCGTCGTCACGTTCCTGGTCACCCGGACCGACGACGCCCCCTCGAACGCGCAAGAGACTCCTGGCGCTGTGGTGCACACCGAGATCCGCGAGACCAAGATCCAGACCGAGGTCCAGACGGTCGCCCCGAACGTGCCCGCCGCACCCGCGCCCGCACCGGCGAACAATACGCAAGCGGCACTCCAGGCAGGCGGCTTCGTCTATCCGTGCGACTCCTCTGTGTATCGCCAGCGCACCGGAACCACATGCGAGTGGGCACGCGATGTCCAAAGCGAGATCTCCCGCCGGGGCGGCGGATTCAGCGGAGTCGGCATCTACAGTCGAGGCGCGGGAACCACGATTTACACGAGTTGCTACGACCAGGGCTACTTCTACCAGTGCACCGGACGAAATTCCACGATCGCCGTCGTCAAGTAGTCGATCCAGACATCATTACTGCCCGCAATTCAGCAACTCAGAGCACCGTTCAATTACCACATGTGTTGGGAAGTGCCGCCTTGATCCCCTTCGTTAAGCCCTCGGCATAGGTCTTGACACCAGCTTCACCGATCGGCACCGAACCACCGGCGCCCGGCACCCCGAATTCGTTATACACCCAGGGAATATCCTCCGAGATCAACGCGATCATCGGAATGTTCCCCGGCCACAGTGGAGCTCGACCGTTGAAACTGTTATCGGTTACCAGAACAGGCTGCCCCTCGACCTGAGTTCTCGCTTTCGCGACCGCGGTAGAGTATTGCAGACTCTTCGCAGCGGTAGCCGCATTCTTGAACTCGACGCGAGTGTGCTTCCCATTCGCCCCGACGCCTTCGCGGAAGAGCCCGACCCGCTGCGGAAACACCCTGTGATCGTCCGTGTAGGTGTGAACGCTCACACCGATGTCGGCACCGGCCTTCTCTGCTCTGGTCACTCTCTCACGATAGGTGACGTTCTCGTTCACCGAACGCTTCAGCAGCACGACCTCATAGCCGTCTCGTTCCAGGCTCCGCTTGGTCCGAAGCGAGACCTGCATGGTGTCCTCGTCTTCGGCCCCGTTCGAGTAATCGCGCATCGCGACGCCGGTGATTGGGTCGAACTCGGCGGTCTCGACCGGATTGTGCCCCGGATCGATAGCGACCACCGGAGCCTTGCATCCGTCCCGTTTCACCGATGCACTCAGCACCTCCTTGCTCGTCGGCGAGGAGGATTCCACCGTTTCACCGGCGGTCTTGAACACGGTCACCGTGGCGACACCTGAACCCTGAGGTGCCCCACACGCGGATAACATCCCGACAGCAGCCGCAACGATCGCCGCCTTAGTCGCTTTACTCTGCATTACTCGACCTTCCCCTAGACGATTCGATCACGGGTATACGAACACCACTGCGTTACCCGACCACCCGCCCTGGCAACGCCACAGGTCGATCGGATTGGAGTCACTGATCCGACCACACGACATCGGCAGGGAATCACCGTATTCTGCACTGAAGGCCGATATGTTGCGCGGGCCGGAATTCGGGTTTACTCCGGCGAGCTGCGAGGCGATATTGGTCGCGAATCCGCACGACGTCGTGCTGTATCCGGTGAACACCGCGACCGCTGAACCCGCATCACAGGTCTTGAATATCGTGAGCCCCGCGCCATAGTTTCCTGGCGGAGTCCGAAAATTTGTCGGCGCCTGGGTAACTGCGGCCTGAGTCTGTGACTGAGTGAGCGTCGTCGTCTGCGTATCGGCCGACTGAGGCTCCGCCTGCGACGACGAGTCTGCCGCAGAATTTTTCACGTCGTCGTCGTTCGCGACAAGCATGATGACGATCGCCGCGATAGCGCCGACCACGATGAAAACGGTAAGGATGAGCAGAGGAACCGTCGATCGCTGTGGCGGCGCCGGATAAACCTGGACTGGAACCACCATCGGACCCGAAGACGCCGGGACTCCCACAGGTCCTGAATACGCCGGGACCGATACCGGACCCGACGGAATCGAGGGTGAAGAGGGCCGCTGATCGATGGTCGCATGACCACCCGAACCGATCGCAGTGGCCGCATACGAGGTGGCCGTCTGCGGACCAGAGCTCCCGTGAGGCGGGTTCTTCTCAAGCGGCACCAAGTCTGTTTGCCGAGCCGAGGGCATAGCTGTCGTCGGTCCGAGCACCGGCGGCATCGCACCGTCGTTCCCAGTTCCGAATCGCATCGCCTCACGAGCAGCGGTCACCATCTCGGCGGCCGTACCGTACCGATCGCCGGCCTGCTGTTCCATGCCACGGGCGAGCACCGCGTCGAGTGCCGGAGGAAGCCCCGGACGCACGCTGCTGGCCGGTGGTACCGAACCGATCAGGACGGATTTGAGAATCTCGCTGATCGAGGTACCGCGATGCGCCGGGCGCCCCACGAGCAGCTCGTACAGCACCGTCGTCAACGAGTAGATGTCCGTCGCCGGGGAGATCCCAGTGCCTTCGAACTGCTCCGGCGCCATGTACGCCGTCGATCCGACCGCCGTACCGGTTCTCGTCAATCGATCCGCAGCAGCCGCGTCGCCGGCCACCGCGATGCCGAAGTCCACGAGATAGGCGAAGTTCTCCTCGGTGACGAGGATGTTCTCCGGCTTGATGTCACGGTGAACGATCCCCGCACGATGCGCGGCACCGAGCGCCGATGCCACCTGTCCCGCGATGTCGATCGCGAGGTAGGGGTCGAGAGCGCCCTGCTGCTTCAGCAGATCACGCAATGTCGCCCCCTCGACCAGTCGCATGTCGAGGAAGAGGGTGCCGTCGATGTCACCGTAGTCGTGGATCGGGATCACATGCGGCTCACCGAGCCGCGCCACGACCTGGCACTCGCGCCGGAAACGCTCGGCGAACGTGCCGTCGTCGCCTCCTCGCATCGCGAGCACCTTGAGCGCCACCTCGCGATCGCGCTTCCTGTCGTACGCACGGTAGACGTCACCCATACCGCCCCGCCCGATCAACGCATTGATCCGGTACCAACCGAAGTCGGAACCGACCAGCCCGCCCTGCGAGTCACTCGACATGTCTCTCCCCATTCCCGTTGTCGACGGATTCACACGTCGGCGAATCAGTAGACGTGTACCACAGCGTTGTCACCGCCACGGCACACGATGATCCCGGATTCGGGAGCACAGGACATCGTGTAGTTGAGACCGGTCGCCGGACTGGACGCGACCACTGTCCGAGCATCACCTTTCCGACCTCCCGCCAGATAAGCAGACCGGACGTTTATCGCGAAACCACACGTCGTCACCGGACTGCCGACACCGACGTCCTCATTGCAAGGAGTCGACCACGACGGGGGCGCCGCTCGAGTCGGTTCGATGGTGCTGGTGATGGTCGTCGTCGACGACTGCGCGGAGGCCATGAGACTGTCGGCCGGTCCTCGATACACGAGATAGTAGGCGCCCAACGCGATGAGTACTGCGATCAAGATTCCGATCGCGAAGAGCAAGACGATGTTCGAACGGCTCGCACGTTCCGGCGGAGGGTGGGGCTGCGTGTACCCGACGGGGCCGCTGTACTGCATGCCCACCGGGCCCGACGGATGCACGACCATCGGCCCGGACACCTGCGGCGGGACCTGCGCGTACTGCGTCCCCGCGTACGCCGCCGGATCCACCGGTCCGCTGTACCGTTCCGGCTGCGGCGCGGTGGCGGGCTGCGGCCCGGTGCCCTGCTGCAGGTTCGGGACCGCCGTGGTCGGGTGGACCACGGTCGGCCGCGACGCGGGGACGAACGACGTCGGAGCCTCGCCGGTCAGCGCCGCCCGGGCCGCCGCCCCCAGCTGCGCCGCCGAGGTGAACCGCCCCGCCGGATCCTTCGCCAGCCCGATGGCCAGCACCGAGTCGAGCGCCTGCGGCACAGCGGGGTTCGCCGCGCTGGCCGACGGGACGTCGTTCAGCACGGCCGCCTTGATGATCGAGGTGACGGTGTCGCCGGCGTACGGAGTGCGGCCGGTCAGCAGCTCGAAGAGCACCGCCGACAGCGCGTAGACGTCCGACGACGCCGAGGCGGGCACGTTGTCGAAGAGTTCGGGGGCCATGTAGGCGGTGGAGCCGATCGCCGTGCCCGCCCGGGTGAGCCCGGATTCGGCGCCGTCCTGGGCGATGCCGAAGTCGACCAGGTACGCGAACCCGGTCGGCGTCAGGAGCACGTTCTCCGGTTTCACGTCTCGGTGCACCAGCCCGGCCTTGTGCGCCGCGTCGAGCGCATCGCCGATCTGCTCGATCACCGAGACCGCCTCCTCCACCGGCATGGCACCCCGCCTGCGCAGCGCATGCCGCAGGTTGTCGCCCTCCACCAGGCGCATGTCCAGGTAGAGGGTGCCGTCGATCTCGCCGTAGTCGTGGATCGGGATGATGTGCGGCTCCCCGAGCCTCGCCACCAGCTGACACTCACGGCGGAACCGTTCGGCGAACGTGCCGTCGTCGGCGGTGGTTCCGCCGAGCAGTTTCAGCGCCACCTCCCGGTCACGCTGCGTGTCGAACGCGCGATACACCGCGCCCATGCCGCCCCGACCGATCATCTCGTCGATGCGGTACGGACCGAACACGGTCCCCACCAGATTCTCGTTCATCGCCCCGAACCCTCCCATTGACCCGAACCCTTCCATTGACCCATACCGAGCATCACCAGCACGAGCTGTTTCTCGGCGCGGCGCACCAGCGCCTCCTCCATGCTGGGCCGTCCGGCGCCGTCCAGCAGCTCGGCCACCGCCGTCATCATGATGGTCACGAACATGTCCGCGACGATCTCCAGGTCCTCGGTCTCCCAGTTCGCGAGAGCCGGGAGACGGGCCAGGTCGATCGCCAGTTCCCGGGAGAACAGGCGCAGTTCCGTGCTGATCGCGCGCCGCACCTCCGCGACGCCGCCGTGCTGCTCGCGGATGAGGAAGCGGAACTTGGCCTCGTCGGAGTGCACGTGGCGCAGCAGGATGTTCAGCGATTCGCGCGCGGTCGGCATGCCGCGGCCGGCCAGGTCGCGGCGCCCCTCACGCAGGGCGCGCCGCAGCACCCGCATGGAGTCCTCCACCAGCGTGACGCCGAGATCCTCCATCGAGGCGAAGTGCCGGTAGAACGCGGTCGGGACGATCCCCGCCCCGCGCGCCACCTCGCGCAGCGACAGGCTTCCGAATGAACGGTCGTCCACCAAGTCGATGGTGGTGTCCAGAAGCGCCTGCCGCGTCTGCTCCTTCTTCTCCGCACGGGAACCGCCGGCATCGCCGTCGGCCTTGCCACGCCGCGGTCGACGGCGCGCGCCACCAGCGGAATCGGTCGTTGCAGCCACCCGCTCAGTCTAGGCGGTGATGGCCGACACAGCGGAAACCGTTGCACAGTTCATCGCCCATGTGTCATCGTTGTTTGTGTACAGCCGTTCACTCAAATTCAGCACAGCCCCCAAGGAGCGATCATGGCTCACCGACTCGCCGGACTTCTCGAGAACCTCGTCGAAGCCACCGCCACCCCCTACCCCGTCGACCGCTACCTGGAGTTCGTGAGCCCGATGCTCACCTGGCGCGAGACCCGCGCCAAGGTCGTCCGGCACGAGCGGCGGACCGATCGGACCGTCACCCTCACCCTCGCCCCGACCCGGCAGTGGAAGGGCCACGTCGCCGGACAGTATGTCGAGGTCAGCACGGTCGTCGACGGTGTTCGCCACCGCCGCTTCTTCTCGCCGGCCAACGCCGAGCAGGACGCGCGGACCATCGAGCTGACCGTCACCGCGCACGACGACGGCTTCATCTCCAAGCACCTGCGGGAGAACGTGCGGGCGGGCGACGTCCTGGGGCTGGGCACCGCCGCAGGCGCGTTCACGCTTCCGGCGCAGCGCCCCGAGCACACCGTCCTGGTGAGCGGCGGCAGCGGGATTACACCTGTCATCTCAATGCTGCGCACGCTGGTCGCCGAAGGACACCACAAGCCGGTGACACTCGTGCACTACGCCCGTTCCGCGGACGACGTCCCCTACCTCGCCGAGCTGGAGGCCACCGCCCGGGCGATCGGCAACGTGGACGTACGACTGCACTTCACGCGCACCGCCGACGGAGAACGCTTCGACGGCGGACGCTTCGCACCCGAGCACCTCGACGGCCTCGCCGACGCCGACGGTGCACAGGTGTTCCTGTGCGGCCCGTCGTCGTTGATGACGCAGGTCCGCGAGCACATGGACGCCCGCGGCCTCGGCGACCGCCTGCACAGCGAGGCGTTCACCGTCGACACCGCCCCGGTGATCGATCCGAACCAGCCCATCACCGGCACCCTCACCTACACCGAGTCGGACACCGCCAGCGAGAACGACGGCCGCACCATCCTGGAGCAGGCCGAGGCCACCGGGCTGAACCCCGAATACGGCTGCCGCATGGGGATCTGCTTCTCGTGCACCAAGGTCCGCAAGTCCGGCTGCACGCGCAACATCCTCACCGGCGAACTCGACTCCGAAGCCGACCAGCCGATCCAGATCTGCGTCAGCGCCCCGGTCGGCGACGTCGACATCGAACTCTGAACCGCCCCCCCCCCCGCACACTCTTCTTCCCCAGCCACCGCACCGCCCAGGAGGTCCACGATCATGGCCATCAACATCACCGACTACTTCAAGTCCGACGACGACTCCAAGACCATCGAGGTCAACCTGACCGCCGAGCAGGTGGAGCAGATCGGCAAGGAGCTCGACGACCTGCGCGCCCGCATCGTCGCCGACCTCGGCCAGTCCGATCGCGACTACATCTACGGGATCATCGAGGCGCAGCGGAAGCTGGAGTTCGTCGGCCGCGCCCTGATGTACGTCCCGTTCATCCCGCCGCTGTGGCTGGCCGGGGTCGGCGCGCTCGGCGCGTCGAAGATCCTCGACAACATGGAGATCGGCCACAACGTGATGCACGGCCAGTACGACTGGATGCGCGAGGACACCTACAACTCGCGCGAGTTCGACTGGGACAACGTGTGCCCGGGCGACCAGTGGAAGCACAGCCACAACTACATGCACCACACCTTCACCAACGTCCTCGACGAGGACCGCGACATCGGCTACGGCATCCTGCGCATGGCCCGCGACCAGAAGTGGAACCCCTACTACCTGGGCAACCTGGGTTACGCGTTCGCGCTGATGGTGCTGTTCGAGTGGGGCGTCATGGTCCACGACCTCGAGGTGGAGCAGATCGTCCAGCGCAAGCGCGGCTGGAAGGACATCAAGGGCCTGGTGAGCGGCCAGTGGCGCAAGGCCGGCAAGCAGGTCCTGAAGGACTACGTCCTCTACCCGCTGCTGAGCGGCCCGTTCTTCGCCACCACCCTGATCGGCAACGCCGGCGCCAACCTGATCCGCAACGTCTGGGCGTACTCGATCATCTTCTGCGGCCACTTCCCCACCGGCACGCAGACCTTCACCAAGGAGGAGACCGAGAACGAGACCAAGGGCGAGTGGTACCTGCGCCAGATGCTCGGCAGCGCCAACATCGACGGCGGCGAACTGTTCCACATCATGAGCGGCAACCTGAGCCACCAGATCGAGCACCACCTGTTCCCGGACGTGCCCGCCAACCGCTACCCGGAGATGGCCGAGGAGGTCCGTGCGCTCTGCGAGAAGTACGGCCTGCCGTACAACACCGGTTCGCTGAGCCACCAGCTCGCCTCCACCTGGAGCAAGATCGCCAAGCTGTCGCTGCCCAACTCGTTCACCTCCGACGACAACAACGTGGTGCTGAACATCGAGCGGGCCGGCGACGCCGCCAAGGCCACCCGCTCGGAGAAGGTCGCCTGACACCGCCCCACCACCGAGACGGTCGCGCACGGGCGCGGCCGTCTCGGTATCGTCGTATCCGCAACGCAACGAAGGAGTCGTCGTGGTCGGCAGACTGGAACGCAACAAGGACCTGATCCAGGACGTGGTGGAGAACACCGCGCGCGGGGTCGGGTCGATCGCCTCGATCATCACCGACGCCGTCGCCGACGTGACCCGCGAGATCGGTGACATCGTGACCGACGGTCTGGAGATGCGCGAGGCCGCCAAGGCCGCGAAGCTGGCCGAGCGGACCGAGGAGCGGATCGAGGCCGAGGCCCCGACGTACGACGACGAGCCCGCGCCGGAGCCGGTGACCGCGGAGTCCGTCGACGCGCCGGCCCCGGAGAGCCCCGCCGTCCCGGCCGAACCCGTCCCGACCGAACCCGCCCTCGCCGACCCGGCCGAGCCGCAGTTGGCGGCCGCCCCCGTCGAACCTCAGCTGGAGGCCGCGCCGGTCGTCGAGCGGGAGGCATGACCGCCGCGCTCGACACGCTGCGGACCGTCTTCGGCTACGAGTCGTTCCGCGGCGATCAGGAACAGATCGTCGAGCAGGTGATCGGCGGCGGCGACGCGGTGGTCCTGATGCCCACCGGCGGCGGCAAGAGCCTCTGCTATCAGATCCCGGCGCTGGTCCGGGACGGGTGCGCGATCGTGGTGTCGCCGCTGATCGCGCTGATGGCCGACCAGGTGGGCGCGCTCCGGCAACTCGGGGTGAACGCGGCCTACCTCAACTCGACGCAGGATCCGCAGGAGCGCGCCGAGGTGCAGCGCGCGTACCTGGCCGGCGAGCTCGACCTGATCTACATCGCCCCCGAGGGGCTCAGCCGCCAGTGGACCCGCGACTTCCTCTCCCGCGGCACCATCGCGCTGCTCGCCATCGACGAGGCCCACTGCGTCTCGCAGTGGGGTCACGACTTCCGGCCCGACTATCTGGCCCTGGGCGAACTCGCCGAACTCTGGCCGGACGTCCCGCGGATCGCGCTCACCGCGACCGCGACCGATCTGACCCACCAGGAGATCACCGAGCGCCTGCACCTGCAGAACGCCCGGCACTTCGTCGCCAGTTTCGACCGGCCCAACATCAGCTACCGGATCGAGGCCAAGGACCGCCTGCAGCAGCAGCTGCTCAGCTTCATCCGCACCGAGGGGTTCGACGGCGACGTCCCGCTCACCGGGATCGTCTACGCCCTGAGCCGCAAGAGCGTCGAGAACATCGCCGCGTTCCTGAGCCGGAACGGGATCGACGCCATGCCGTACCACGCGGGCATGGACTCCCGGACGCGCGAGCGGACGCTGCGACGGTTCCTCCGCGAGGACGGCGTGGTGGTGGTCGCGACCATCGCTTTCGGCATGGGGATCGACAAACCGGACGTGCGCTTCGTGGCGCACGTGGATCTGCCCAAGAGCGTCGAGGGCTACTACCAGGAGACCGGTCGCGCCGGCCGGGACGGCCTGCCGTCGGTGGCGTGGATGGCGTACGGGCTCGCCGACGTGGTGCAGCAGCGCCGGATGATCGACATGTCCGACGGCGACCAGACGCACAAGATGGCGCAGAGCCGACTGCTCGACGCCATGCTCGCCCTCTGCGAGACCGCCGACTGCCGACGGGTGCAGCTGCTGCGCTACTTCGGCCAGGAGATCGCCCCCTGCGGCAACTGCGACACCTGCCTAAATCCGCCCGCGACCTGGGACGGGACCGTCGCCGCGCAGAAGGTGCTGTCCACGGTGTGGCGGCTCGACCGCGAGTTCGACGGGCAGCGCTACGGCGCCGGCCACCTGACCGACATCCTGCTCGGCAAGGAGAATGCGCGGATCGCCCAGTTCGGGCACGACCGGTTGTCGACCTACGGGATCGGGACCGAGCTCGACGCGAACGGCTGGAAGAGCGTGGTCCGGCAGCTGATCGCGCAGGGCCACCTGGCGCCCCAGGGCGAGTACGGCGTGCTCACGCTGACCGCCGCCGCCCGCGACGTGCTCTCCGGGAGGGTGACGGTGAGCTTCCGCGAGGAGGCCAAGCGGGTGCGCGCGTCCGGCGGCCGGTCCAAGCGGGTCGCCACCGAGCTGTCCGGCGAGGAGGGGCTGCTGTTCGAGGCGCTCCGCACGTGGCGCTACGCCGTCGCCCAGGAGGCCGACGCCCCCGCGTACACCGTGTTCAGCAACAAGACCCTCGAGGCGATCGCCCAGGTCCGGCCGACGAACGTCGACGAACTCCTCACCGTGTCGGGGGTCGGCGAGGCCAAGGCCGCCAAGTACGGCGAGGCCGTGATCGACGTGATCGCCGACTTCGACTCGCTCTGAGGTGACGGGCACCACGGACCCGTCGAAACGGACTTATTTTACGCACGGGTAAACTCGATCCGCCTTTAAGGTACCGGCGCACGGGCACCGGGTGGCACGCACGCGATCTTCACCGCGCCGTCGACCCCCGCCCCTCCGTGCGGACGCACCCCACCTATATGAATACGGAACAAGAGGTCTACCCCATGTCACGAGTAGCGATCATCGGAGCCGGTCCCAGCGGACTGGCGATGCTCCGGGCCTTCGAAGCAGCCCGCCGGGCCGGCACCGAGGTGCCCGAGCTGGTGTGCTTCGAGAAGCAGTCCGACTGGGGCGGCCAGTGGAACTACAGCTGGCGCACCGGCCTGGACCAGTACGGCGAGCCGGTCCACTCGAGCATGTACCGCAACCTCTGGTCCAACGGCCCCAAGGAGGGCCTGGAGTTCGCCGACTACTCGTTCGACGAGCACTTCGGGCGCCCGACGTCGTCGTACCCGCCCCGCCCGGCGCTGTGGGACTACATCGCCGGCCGCGTCGCCAAGAGCGACGTCCGCGAGGACATCCGCTTCGAGACCGCCGTCCGCTGGGTCGAGTACGACGACGAGACCGGCCGCTTCTCGGTGACCAGCCAGCATCTGGCCACCGGTGAGGACGTGACCGAGGACTTCGACCACGTGGTGGTGGCCAGCGGCCACTTCTCGTACCCGAACTTCCCCGAGGTGCCGGGTATCGAGACCTTCCACGGTCCGGTGATGCACGCGCACGACTTCCGCGGCGCCGAGGGCCTGCGCGACAAGCACGTGCTGGTGATCGGGTCCAGCTACTCCGCCGAGGACATCGGCAGCCAGGCCTACAAGATGGGCGCCGCCTCGGTGACCGCCTCCTACCGGACGTCGCCGATGGGCTACGACTGGCCCGAGGGCTTCACCGAGCGCCCCGCCGTCGAACGTTTCGAGGGCGACGTCGCCCACTTCGCCGACGGCACCGAGAAGCGGGTCGACGCGGTGATCCTCTGCACCGGCTACCTGCACAAGTACCCGTTCCTGCCGGAGGTACTCGCGCTGAACTCCCCGAACAACGTGTACCCGGACGGGCTGTACAAGGGCATCGTCTGGCAGGACAACCCGAAGCTGTACTACATCGGTGCGCAGGACCAGTGGTTCACCTTCAACATGTTCGACGCCCAGGCCTGGTTCGCCCGCGACCTCATCCTCGGCCGCACGCCGATGCCCGACGCCGCCGAGCGCGCCGAGTCGATCGCGCAGTGGCGGGAACGGTTCGCCGCCATCCCGAACGCCTCGGCGGAGATCCGCTTCCAGGGCGACTACGTCCGGGACCTGATCGACCTGACCGACTACCCCGCGTTCGACGTCGACGGCGTGGTGGAGATCTTCCAGCAGTGGAAGCGCGACAAGGCCGGCGACATCATGGGCTACCGCGACTACACGTACACGTCGGTGATGACCGGGACCGAGAGCGTCAAGCACCACACGGCGTGGCTGGCCGAGCTCGACGACAGCCTGGAGCGCTACCTGGGCGACGGCGACGCCGAGTAGTTCTCGGCGGGGGCTTCGACACGGGCTCCTTCGTCGCCCGGCTCAGCCGGCGGACGAAGCCGTTTCTCTCCGGCGGCTGAGCCGGGCGGTCTGGCCGGAGAGCCCGGGAGGCCGGTCCGACTCAGCTGTTCTCTCTCCGACGGCTGAGCCGGGCGGCGAACGCGGTGAGCGCCCGTGTCGAAGCCCACTCGCGTTCGAATCATCGCGCGCACAACCCTGCTCCGGGTTCTCCGCACGCAGTACCGTGAGGCGTTCGGAGAATCTGGAGGCAGCATGACCGACCTGTTCACGCAGGTGGACGACTCGATCGTCGTCGACGACACACCGAAGAGCCGATGGCGGGCCGCGCTGGCGTTCCCCGACCCGGTCAACGAGTACGCCGCCCGCACCACCGCCGGACTGGTGATCGTCCTGGCGGCGGCCGCGATCGCGGTGAACCAGTGGTGGCTGTACGCGCTGCTCGCCGTCGGATTCGCCCTGCGGGTGGCCGGCGGGCCGCGCTACTCCCCCTTCGGCCGGCTCGCGGTGCACGTGATCGTGCCGACCGTCGTCAAGCGGACCAGATCGGTTCCCGGGCCGCCGAAGCGCTTCGCCCAGGCCGTCGGTCTGGTGTTCTCCGCCGTCGCGCTGGGTCTCTCCCTCGCCGGCCTCGGCACGGCCGCCCAGATCGTCACCGGGGCGCTGATCGCGGCGGCGTTCCTGGAGTGCGTCTTCGGCTTCTGCCTCGGGTGCGTGATGTTCGGATTCCTCCAGCGTGCCGGGGTGGTTCCGGCGTCGGCCTGCCAGACCTGCCACCGCGGCTCCTGAGTCGTCCCCGGCCGAGCCGTCCCCCGAACGGACGAAGGGTTGCCTGAGTCCATGACCAGCGAATTCACCGCGCTATCCTGAGAATCGAGTTCGAACCACCGACGTATCGTCACAGCCCACCCGGTTCGGACAGCGAGCTCAGGGGGATGGACCATGACCGCACCCACACCGGTCGGCGCCGGTGACACCACGGATCCGCCGACGGCACCGCGGACGGACCCGCTCGCCGGCATCTCGCCGACCACGAGTGCGTTCCTGCGCACCGTCTACAACCTGTACGAGGACCACGTCCCGATCCGGCGCGCTCGGATCCGCGAGCGGCTGAAGCTGTCCGGCCCCACCGTGACCCAGGCCGTCACCCGCATGATCGACACCGGACTGCTCGAGGTGCGGCACGAGCAGTACCTCACCTTCACCGACCGCGGCCTGCAGGTCGCGGTGATCGCCGTCCGCCGTCATCGGCTGGCCGAACGGCTCCTCACCGACATCCTCTCCCTCCCCCCGCTGCAGGCGCACGGTGAGGCGACGCGCTGGGGCCAGATGATCGGCGAGGAGACCGAACGCGCCATCGTCGCCTCGCTCGACGACCCGACCACCTCCCCCTGGGGCAACCCGATCCCCGGTCTGGAATCGGTCGGCGGCCCGGAGCCGACGTTCGTGGAGCCGGATCTGCTGTACCAGCTGGGCCCGCCCGGAAGCACCTTCGACGCCCTGGTCCGCTCCCTCTCCGAAGACGCGCAGGACGACGAGCAGGCGATCACGGCCCTGGTCGGCGCCGGCATCGTCCCCGGCGCCCAGATCAAGATCACCGTCGGCAAGGACCGGTTCGAGCTGCGCGGCCTGGGCCGGTACGACCTCCCGGTGAAGAACGCCCACCGGGTGCGCGTCGACGTCGTCCGTCCTTAACCGGTTCGTCCGCGGGGCTCGGCGAGCACGGCGACGCGCGTCCCCGGCTCCGGTGCCGGGCCGTCGCCGGGTGCGGCGACGAGCACCTCCTCGTGTCCCGCGCCCGGCACCACCGTGACCAGGCGATGCGCACCGCGGAACTCGACGGCGCGGACCACCCCGGTGACCAGCGCGCCCGGGGTTCCGGCCCGGGCCAGAACGAGTTCGTGCGGGCGGGCGAATCGCTTCGACTCGCCGCCGCCGATCCGGTTGAGTTCGCCGAACAGTTCGCCCACCCGGGCGTCGACGGGCCGCCGGTACACCGCCTCGGGAGCGCCGATCTGCCGGATCCGCCCGTCGAGCAGCACCACCACGCGGTCGGCCGTCGCCAGCGCCTCGACCGGATCGTGGGTCACCAGCAGCGCGGTGGTCCCGGTGATGCGCAGCAGCGCCGCCACCTCGGCGCGCAGCGCCGACCGCAGACCGGCGTCGAGTGCGGAGAAGGGCTCGTCCAGCCCGATCAACGACGGCGACGGCGCCAACGCCCGGGCCAGCGCCACCCGCTGCCGCTGCCCGCCGGACAGTTCCGCGGGACGGCGTTCGGCCACGGCCCGAAGGTCCACCAGGTCGAGCATCTCGTCGATCCGCGCCGCCCGACCGTCGCGCCGACGCAGCCCGTAGCCGATGTTCCCGCGCACGGTCAGGTGCGGGAACAGGGCGCCGTCCTGCGGCACGAGCCCCACCCCGCGGCGCTCGGCCGGGACGTCGCATCCCGGACCGGCCACCGTCCGGCCGGCGATCCGGACGGTGCCGGCGACGATCGGTTCGAGTCCCGCGACGGCCCGGAGCAGCGTCGTCTTACCGCAGCCCGACGGGCCGAGCACCGCGGTGAGCGATCCGGCGGGCAGGTCCAGACAGGCCTCGTGCAGGGCGACGGTGCGGCCGTACCGCACGGTCACCGAGTCCAGGGCCAGGAGCGGTTCGGGTGTCGGGGTCTCGGGCGTCGGGGTCTCGGTCACCGGGTGCCGCCTTTCGCGAACAGGAAGGCCGAGAGCATCGCGGTGGGGAGCGCGGTCACCGCGATCAGCACCAGACCGAGCACCGCGGCCTCGCCGGTCGCCAGGTCGTTGGAGAGACTCCACATGTGTGTGGCCAGCGTCTGCGTGCCGATCGGCCGCAACAGCAGGGTGGCGGGCAGTTCCTTGGCGATGGTGAGTCCCGCCAGCAGGGCGCCCGCCGCGATCCCCGGCGCCACCAGCGGGAGACGGACGCGCAGCAGCGTCTCCCACGGTCCGGCGCCGAGCGTCCGGGAGACCTCGTTCACCCCGCCGGAGGTGGCGTCGAAACCCGCGCGGATCGGTCCGACGGCCAACGGCAGGAACAGCACCGCGTAGCAGGCGATCAGCAGGCCGGGCGTCAGATAGAAGTCGCGTCCGAGCCGGATCCCGACGAAGACGAACGCCAGGCCGACGGTCACCCCCGGCAACGCGTACCCCAGATACGAGATCGCTTCGGCCGTCCCGGCCCCTCGACGACGTGGGCGCGCGGTGAACAACGCCGACGCGATCGCCGGCAGGGTCACCGCCGCGGCGCCGACGAGGGCGTACCCGACCGTCGCCGTCACATCGGGCCACAGCCATTCCACGATCTGCCGCACCGATCGCGCCGCCAGCCGCCGGGACCGCCCGATCTCGCCGATCAGCGCCGCCACCGGGATCACGATCCCCACGACGAGCACACCGGTCATCGCCGTCCACGCCGCCGCCCGCACCGGCAGGCGATGACGTCGCACCGGGGCGCGCTCGGTCGCGGTGATCGGCGCGACGTCGTGCCGCCGGAGCCGGCGCTCGGCTCCGGCCAGCACCAGCGCCGCGGCGATCAGCGCGACGCTGTACACGGCGGGCAGCGTCCGGTCGAAGGACCCGTGGTAGGCGTTGTAGATCCCGACGGTGAACGAGTCGAACCGGACCGACGCCGGTCCGCCGAAATCGCCGAGCGCGTAGAGCGCCACGAGCAGCGCACCGCCGGCCGCGGCCGGTCGCACGCGCCGCAGCGTGACCGTCGCGAAGACGTTCCACGGACCCCGTCCCAGGCTGCGCGCCGCGTCCTCCCACGCGCGCCCCGACGCCGAGAGCGACGCCGCGACCGGGAGCAGCACCAGCGGATAGCAGGCGGCACCGAGCACCAACACCGCCGCCCAGAACCCCTCGAATCCGGGAAACAGCCTGGTCCAGGCGAAACCTGCGACGTACGACGGCACCGCGAGCGGCGCCGCCAGCAGGCCGACCATCAGCGGGCGGCCCCCGACCAGGCGCACCGCGGCCACCGCCAGTCCGACCCCCAGCACCAGAGACACCGAGGTCACCACCCCGGCGAGCGCCACCGTGTGCAGTGCGAGTCGGACGGTCCGCGCCCGCCAGAACAGGTGTCCGGCGTCGTCGGCCTCGAACACCCGGATCACCAGATAGCTCAGCGGCACCGCGATCAGCAGACAGATCGCGGCGACCACCGTGGTGAGCGCGGTCTTCGACAGCCCGGCCGCACTCACCCGGAGAGGGGCTACAGCGCCCCCACTTCCGTGAGCAGTTTCTCGGTGCCGTCGAGATCGGCGAGCTCGTCCAGGTCGATCGCCGGCGGCGAGAGCTCGTTCAGTCGCGGCAGACCCGGAACGTCGAGCGGCACGTCGACGGCGATCGGGTACTCCCCGGTCTCGGAGGCGAAGTAGCGCTGCGAATCGTCGTTCAGCAGGGCCCGGACCACGTCGAACGCGGCCTCCTTGTCCTCGGCGCTCTTGAGCACCGCGACGCCGGCGACGTTCACCAGGCCGCCCGGATCGTCGGTGAAGAAGTGCAGGCGCGCGGGCACCCCCGCCTCGCCCTTCTCGGCGACCGCGGCCGCCCAGTAGTAGTGGTTGATCAGGCCGGTCGCGACGGTACCGCTGTTCACCGCATCCAGGATCTGGCCGTTCTTCTCGAAGGTCTTCGGTTCGTTCGCGAGGAACTTCGTCAGCCAGTCGCGGGCGCCGTCGTCACCGCGGATCACCCGCAGCCCCGTGACGAACGACTTGAACGACGCGTTGGTCGGCGCATACCCGATCTGCCCCTTGAACCGCGGATCCAGCAGTCCGTCGATCCCGGCGGGCAGGTCGGCCGCGGACATCTTGCCCGGATCGAAGGCCAGCACGCGCGCACGTGCGGTGACCGGAGCCCAGTCGTTGTCGCTGGGCCGGTACTTGGCGTCGACCACCTCGGTGATGTCGGTGGGCAGGGTCTCCAGGAGTCCGGCGTCGGCGAGTCGTCCGAGTTCCCCGGCGTCCTGCGCGAAGAAGACGTCGGCCGGCAATGCCTCGCCTTCTTCCAGGATCTGATTCGCCTTGCGGTCGTACGAGACGTTCAGCTCGATCCCGTCGGAGTCCAGACGCGAGACGAGCGGCCCGACCAGTTCCTCCGACCGCCCGGAGTACAGGGTCACCGCCCCGCCGTCGTCGCCCGAGCCGCAACCGGCGAGCACGCCGACGGCCGTCACCATCGCCGCCCCGACCGCCAGGAGCCGCCTTGATCGCTTCATGCGCTTTCCCTTCGCTGATATCGCACAGAACTGTGCAAATCAGACGCTACGCAGCGCACGGCGAGTGAGGCGAGCATCGCCTAAGCCAACCTTAAGCTTCGCCCCTTCCGGGAACACCGCGTCTGTCGTTACCGTTCGCCGCATGAAATTCAAGCAAGGCTCGCCTAAACATCAGGTTCTCGTGTTCGCCGTGTTCGGGCTGATCGCCGCCCTGGTCCTGAGCGGTTGCGGCTCGTCGACCGACACCGGGGACGGCGCCGCAGCCGGATCCGTCACCGTCACCGACATCGCCGGTCGACAGGTGACGTTGAAGGCGCCGGTCGAGCGGATGGTCCTGGGTGAGGGGCGGCTCCTGTACCTGACGGCGCTCCTCGACAAGGAGGACCCGATCTCCGGCGTCGTCGGCTGGCCCGACGACCTCAAGAAGACCGACCAGGCCACCTTCGACAAGTACGAGGCGAAGTTCCCCGAGATCGATCGGATCCCGGAGATCGGCTCGTTCACCCAGGGCACCGTCTCCCAGGAGAAGGTGATCGACCTGCGGCCCGACGTCGTGATCATGACCAAGGACAACTACAAGGGCGCCCAGGAGATCGGCGCCGTCGCGACGCTGGAGAAGGTCGGCATCCCGACCGTCGTCGTCGACTTCCGTGACGAACCGCTCAAGAGCACCGTCCCCGGCATCGAACTGCTCGGCAAGATCACGGGCCGCGAGGCGCAGGCCGCCGCGTTCACCGAGTTCTACGACGCGCAGATGAAGACCATCACCGATCGCGTCGCGAAGACGAGCACCCGGCCGAAGACCTTCCTGTACACCGGCGCGGGCCTCTCGGACTGCTGCAGCACCTGGGGCGATGCCAACCTCGGCTCGATCGTGAAGTTCGCCGGCGGCGAGAACCTGGGAACCGAGATCATGCCGGGCGCCAAGGGCAGCGTCGCCGAGGAACAGGTCTTCGCCAGCAACCCCGACATCATCATCGTCACCGGCTCGGACTGGCGGAACCAGGACAAGAAGCGCGAAGACGTCTCGTACGTGAACCTCGGCTACGAAGCCGATCCCGCCCAGGCCCGCAAGCAGACCGACGCGCTGATGCACGAGCCGGGCTGGGGCGATCTGGCCGCGGTGAAGCAGGGCCGCACGCACGCGCTGTGGCACCAGTTCTACACCTCGCCGTACAACTTCCTGGCCGCCCAGCAGATCGCCAAGTGGCAGCATCCGGAGGCCTTCGGCGACGTCGATCCGACGCAGAACTTCCGTGAGCTGCACGAGAAGTTCCTGCCGGTGGAGTACAGCGGCACGTTCTGGACCCAGTCGTGACGGCCACCGCCGCCCCCGGGACGGCGAAGGACGTCGCCCCCGGTCTCGCCGCCGCCCGGGTCTACCGCGGGATGACGGTCCGCAAGCTCACGATCCTCGTCGGTCTGACGGCGGCGCTCGTGGTGTCCGTCCTCCTCGACGTGGCGCTGGGACCGTCCCGGCTCGGCCTCGGCGAGACGGTGTCGACCGTCTTCGATCCGGCGGACGCCGACGTGGTGGCGCACGCGATCGTGTGGGACATCCGCATGCCGATGGCGATCATGGCGGTGGTGGTCGGCGCCGCGCTGGCCGTGTCCGGCGCCGCGATGCAGACCATCCTGAACAACCCGCTCGCCGAACCCTTCACCCTGGGCATCGCGGCGGCGGCCGGCTTCGGCGCGGCCACCGCGATCGTGTTCGGGACCAGCGTGATCGCCGTCAGCGGCCTGTTCATCACCGCCGCCAACGCCTGGTTCTTCGCGATCCTCGCGTGCCTGGTGATCCAGGGGCTGAGCCTGATCCGCGGCGCCACCTCGGAGACCATGATCCTGCTCGGCATCGCGCTGGTCTTCCTGTTCAGCGCCCTGCTCGCGCTCCTGCAGTTCGGCGCCAACGAGCAGCAGCTCCAGCAGATCGTGTTCTGGACCATGGGCAGCATGACCAAATCCGACTGGCCGCGGGTGCTGATGGTGCTGGTGGTCCTGGTGACGGTGATGCCGCTGTGCGCCCGGGTGGCGTGGAAGCTCACCGCGCTGCGCATGGGCGACGACCGGGCCGCCAGCCTGGGCGTCAACGTCAGACGGCTGCGCCTGTCGGTGCTGCTGGCGGTCTCCGTGCTCGCCGCCACCGCCGTGGCCTTCGTCGGCACCATCGGCTTCGTCGGCCTGGTCGGTCCGCACGTCGCCCGCATGCTCCTCGGCGAGGACCAGCGCTATCTGCTGCCCGGCGCGGCGATCTGCGGGGCCCTGCTGCTGTCGATCACCTCGATCGTCAGCAAGCTCATCATCCCCGGCGTGGTGATCCCGGTCGGCATCATCACCGCGCTGATCGGCGTCCCGTTCTTCATGGGAATCATCTTCTTCCGTCGGCAGAGGATGTGGTCATGAGAATCTTCACCGAGGATCTGCGCTTCTCGTATCGTTCGCGCGAGGTGCTGCGCGGGATCGACGTCGACGAGGACCGGCCGGGCGAGCTGACCGCGCTCATCGGGCCGAACGCGGCGGGCAAGTCCACGTTCCTGCGCTGCCTGGCCGGTCTGCACAGCGGCACCGGGACGGTGGCGATCGGCGGCAGGCCGATCTCGGCGATCCCCCCGCGCGAACGCACCCGGACGGTGAGCTACCTGCCCCAGGACCTGCCCGGCGCGGCCGCGCTCACCGTCTTCGAGGCGGTGCTCGTGGCCCACCGGCAGACGCGGCCGGGCTGGCGGCTGCACGACGACGATCTCGCCGCGGTCGGATCGATCGTCGACCGCCTCGGGCTCACCGGGCTCGCCGACCGGAACCTGGGCGAGCTCTCCGGTGGCCAGCGCCAGCTGGTGGCCGTCGCCCAGGCCCTGGTGACCGAGCCGGAGGTCCTGCTGCTCGACGAGCCGACCAGCGCGCTGGACCTGCACCACCAGCTCGAACTGCTCACCCTGGTCCGGGAGCTGGCGCGGGAACGGAACATGTCGGTGCTGATCGCCATCCACGATCTCAACCTCGCGGCCCGGTTCGCGTCGCGGATCCTGGTGCTGCACCACGGGTCGGTGACCGCGGCGGGCACCCCGACCGAAGTGCTCACCGCGGAGATGCTGCGCACCGTGTACCGCGTGCACGTCCGGGTGCTCGACGACGAGGGGATCCCCCTCGTCGTTCCGCTGGAGCACCTGCCCGCGCCGGAGGCCGTCGCATGACGGAGAACGACGTGAAGGCCTTCATCGAGGCGCACTGGGACGCCCGCGCGGTCCGGTTCGACGAGGGGCCGACGCACGGACTGCACTCGGACGCCCAGCGGGCGGCGTGGTCGTCGCTGATCCGGACCTGGGTGGGCCGGACGCCGACCGACACCCTGGACGTCGGCTGCGGCACCGGTTTCTTCGCGCTGCAGCTGGCCGCCCTCGGGCACCGCACCGTCGGCGTCGACCTGGCCGAGACAATGCTCGCCCTGGCCCGCGAGAAGGCGGCGAAGGCCGGGCTCGACACGGTGTTCCAGCGCGGTGACGCCGAAGAGCTGGAGTTCCCCGATCAGTGCTTCGACCTGCTCACCGCCCGCCACCTGATCTGGACCCTCCCGGATCCGGCGAAGGCGCTGCGCGAGTGGGCCCGGGTGCTGCGGACCGGTGGGCGCGCGGTGCTGGTCGAGGGCGTCTGGGCGGGCCTCACCGAGGCCGACTACCACCTCCCGGTCCGCGACCGGCTACCCATGTACGGCGGCCGGCCGGCCCGCGAGGTGGGCGAACTGGCCCTGGCGAACGGCTTCACGCACGTCGAGGTCGAACCCCTGAC
The DNA here is from genome assembly GCF_047600385.1 of Gordonia sp. (in: high G+C Gram-positive bacteria). Classification (GTDB taxonomy): domain Bacteria; phylum Actinomycetota; class Actinomycetes; order Mycobacteriales; family Mycobacteriaceae; genus Gordonia. Next base: position 334,344 of record NZ_JASGKZ010000002.1, read on the forward strand.
GTCGGCCGATCTGTGGCTCGCACCGCAGTCGGGCGACCGCTACGCCCTGCACGCGTGGACGTAGCGCCGATGTTGCTTAACCAGGGCTTAAGCCGGTTATGCCGGACCGGTGGGGCTCGGCGAAGATGGTGTCCATGCAGGGGCGGATCCGACTGATGGCCACGGTTTCATGACACAGGTGACACCGACCACCGGTTCTTTCTTGAGAATCATCTACAACCTCCAGGAAGATCGGATCCCGGTCCGCCGCGCCCGGATCCGCGAGCGCCTCGGCCTCGCCAGCCCGACCGTCACCCAGACGGTCAACCGGATGGCCGACAGCGGACTGCTGCGGTTCGGCCGCGACCAGTACCTCGAACTGACCGAGACCGGGGCGCGGGAGGCCGTCGTCGTGGTCCGGCGCCATCGCCTCGCCGAACGCCTGATGACCGACGTGCTGAAGATGCCCGCCCAGCAGGCCCACGCGCAGGCGATCACCTGGGGCGGCATGATCGACGCCGACACCGAGCGGGCGATCATCGACGTGCTCGACGACCCGCGGCAGTCGCCGTGGGGCAACCCGGTGCCGGGCCTGGACGAGTTCGGTCTCACCTGCGATCCGCGGCCGGAGCCGTCCTCGCTCCTGCAGATCGGCCGCCCCGGGACCACCGTGTCCGGGACGGTGCGCTCGATCTCCGAAGACGCCCAGGACGATCCCGCGCTCGCCGCCTCGCTGGTGGGGGCCGGGATCGTGCCCGGCGCGCACATCACGGTGCGCATCGGCACCGACTGCTTCCAGCTGCTGGGCTTGACTCGGTACGACATCCCCGTGACGCTGGCTCACGTGGTGAAGATCGACGTGCCCCAGAACGGATGACGCCGGACGGCATACCGGCGCAGCGCCGGGTCCGTACCGTCCGAGTGCAGTTGACGCTGGTCTCGTCGCTGCTGGTGGCGGTGGCGCTCGCGATCGCGGGGGTCAGCATGGCCGTGGCGCTGAACCATCTGCTGACCAACGCCGCCGACAGCGCGGGCACCGCGCGGGCTGAGCACATCGCGGCCACCCTCGCCAAGGGCGGACTCAAGTCCGTCACCGGCACCATGCTGATGCCCGCGGGCGACGTCGACGTCGTGCAGATCGTCGACGCCGACAGCGAGGTCCTGCGCGCCTCGGCCATCGAGCACGACGAGCCCCTCGCCCCGCCCGTCCCGCCGGGCGAACTCGACCACGTCAACGTCAGCGACGACCGGTTCGACGACCACTACCGTTCGACGGTGATCGGCACGTCGACGCCCCGCGACGGCGACCTGACCGTGCTGGTCGCGTTCAGCGCCCGCCCGATCGACCAGACGGTCATCATCGTCGTGGTCCTCTGCTGCCTGATCTTCCCCTTCGTGGTGATCGCGATGGGCTGGCTCACCTACCATTTCGCCGGCCGCGCACTGCAGTCCGTCGAGGACATCCGGGCCCACGCGGCGGAGATCACCGGAGGCGACCTGTCCCGCAGGCTCCCGGTCCCCGAGGCCGACGACGAGATCGCCGCGCTGGCCACCACGATGAACGAGATGCTCACCCGGCTGGAGAACGCCCGGCTGCAGCAGTCGAGGTTCGTCAACGACGCCTCGCACGAGCTGAACAGTCCGCTCACCTCCATCCTCGGCATCGTCGAGTTCGCGGCGAGCAGCGACTCCGGCATCGACGCGGCCACCGTCTCGTCCCTGCTTCTCCCCGAGTCGCTCCAGCTCAAACGCCTGATCTCGGATCTGCTGTTCCTCGCCCGCGCCGACGAACACGGCGTCCCCAAGAACGACGTGGCCATCGACCTCGACGACATCATCGGCAGCGAGGTGACCCGGCTGCGGCAGACGTCCGGTCTCCGGGTGGGCGCCGACATCGTCGCCGCCCGGGTGGTCGGCGACCACGCGCAGCTCACCCGGGCCTTCCGGAACCTCGGCGACAACGCGATGACGCACGCGGAGTCGGCGATCGCGCTGACCATGTCCGTCGACGACCACGCCCGCGAGGTGACCGTCCTGGTGATCGACGACGGCCCCGGGATCCCCTGCGAGGACAGGGAGCGGGTCTTCGAACGCTTCGTGCGGCTCGACGACGCCCGCGTCCGCCGGGCGGGCGGCTCCGGGCTGGGCCTGGCCATCGTCGCCGAGATCGCCCAGGCGCACCACGGCCGGGTCGGCCTGCGGCACGTCGAGCAGGGCACGACGATCGCGTTCACCCTCCCCCTCGACGGCGGCTATCCCCCGTCGGCGTCGAGCCGGTAGCCCACCCCGCGCACGGTCTCGATCGCGCGGCGGCCGAACGGCGCGTCCACCCGTTGCCGCAGGTAACTGATGTACACCTCGACGATCTTGTCCGAGCCGGAGAAGTCGGCCTCCCACACCGCGTGGACGATCGCCGCGCGCGTGAGGGCGACGCCCTTGTTCCGCATCAGGTATTCGAGCACCGCGAACTCCCGCGGGGTCAGCTCGAGTTCGGTGTCGCCGCGGCGCGCGATGTGCGCCGCCGGGTCGAGGGTGAGATCGCCCGCGGTGAGCACCGCGGGCCGGATCGGCGCGGCACGGCGCGCCAGCGCGCGCAGCCGCGCGAGCAGCACCACGAACGAGAACGGCTTGGTCAGGTAGTCGTCGGCGCCGAAGTCGAAGGCATCGGCCTGGTCGTACTCGCCGTCCTTCGCCGTCAACATCAGCACCGGCGTCCACACCCCGGCGCGGCGCAGATCGCGGACCACCTCGTAGCCGTTGCGCTTCGGCATCATGATGTCCAGGATGATGATGTCGTACGGGCGGTTCATGGCCCGCTCGAGCGCCGCGACGCCGTCGGGCACCACCTCCACGACCCAGCCCTCCGAGGCCAGGATCCGGCGGACCGTCTCGGCGACCTTGTCGTCGTCGTCCGCGAGCAGGATCCTCATCGCGGCACCACCGCCCGGATCGGACTCCCTCCAGCGACCGGGCTCAATCCAGCAGCCCCAGCGCGATGCCGTCGAGGATGTCGGTCTCGGAGACGACGAGCTCGTCGATGCCCGCGCGCCGCGCGAACTCGGCGGCCAGCGCGAGGGTCACCAGCGCTCCCCCGCCGATCACGTCGACGCGGCCGGGGTGCATGGGCCCGAGTTCGGCGCGCTGCGCGCACGGCATGGCGATCAGGTCGCGGCAGACGCGCTCGAGGTCGGCCAGCGGGATGCGCGAGAGGTGGATCCGCGCCGAGTCGTACTCGGTCAGGCCCAGGTGCAGCGCGGCCAGCGTGGTCAGCGTGCCGGCGACGCCCACCCAAGTGCGGGCCCGTTCGACCGGCACCGCGGCGAAGGCCGGCGCCAGACGTTCGGCGACGAAGGCCTCGGCGGCGGCGATCTCGGCGGCCGTCGGCGGATCGGAGTGCAACGCGTGCTCGGTGAGGCGGACGCACCCGATGTCCGCGGAGAACGCGGCCTCACTCGTCACCAGTTCGGTGCTGCCGCCGCCGAGATCGGTGACGAGGAAGGTGGTCTCGACTTCGCTCGACCAGCGAGAAGTCTCTCCCCGATCGAGAGTCTCCCGCCGATCGAGCGAAGCCCCTCGCCGATCGAGCGAAGCCCCTCGCCGATCGAGCGGAACCCCTCGCTGATCGAGCGGAGTCGAGATCAGATCGCCCACCGCGCCCCGGAACGAGAGGCGCGCCTCCTCGTCGCCGCTGATCACCTCGGCGACGGCGCCGGGCACCACCCGCCCCAGCAGATCGGCGGTCATCGCGAAGAACTCGTCGCGGTTGCTCGCATCGCGGGTGGCCGAGGTGGCGACCATCCGGACCCGTTCCACCCCGTGCTCGCCCATCGACTCGACGTAGTCGGCCAACGCCGCCCGGGTCCGTTCGACGGCCTCCGGCGCGAGCCGCCCGGTGGCGTCCACGCCCTGACCGAGCCGCACGATCACCATGTCGCGCCGGATCTCGGTGAGGCCGCCGCGACCGTCGTCGTCGGCGATCAGCAGGCGGATCGAGTTGGTGCCGCAGTCGACGGCGCCGACGCGGGTCATGCGGGGTCCGTGAAGGTGGGCCAGTCCGCCGGGATCGCGCTGCCGCGCAGGCCCTCGTCGTCGGCCAGGAGTGCGACGGCCTCGTCGCCCAGCGGGTTCAGCCCGGGGCCCTTGGCCAGGGAGTGCGCCACCAGCACGTGCAGGCATTTGACGCGGTCGGGCATGCCGCCGCCGGTGAAGTCGGTGCCGAGCGACTCCAGGGCGTCGCGCTCGGCCAGGTAGCTCTCGTGCGCGACGCGGTAGCCGGCGGCGAGCTCGGCGTCGTCGTGCAGGCGTGCCGTCATCGCCCGCATCACGCCCCCGGACTCCAACCGGCTGCACGCGCTGGTCAGCCTCGGGTCGGTGAGGTAGTAGAGCGTGGGGAACGGGGTGCCGTCGGGCAGGCGCGGCGCGGTCTTGACGACGGCGGGCAGCCCGTCGGGCGTGGTGTAACTGATCTCCAGCACCCCCCGCGGCTCCCGGCCCAACTGGGCGGCGACGATGTCGAGTTCGGCTCGGCTGATGCTCACTTATTTCTCCGGCGGTGTGGACACCGCATCCCACAGATTCGAATACCAGGGGTTGGCGGCGTATTCGCGGGCCGCCTTCTCTTCTGCCTGCCGGCGCTCCTTGGCCGGGAACTGCAGCACGACGACCTTCTCGCCGGGCATCCGGAACTGGAGGCGACTGCGCGCCTCCTGCTCGATCCAGGCGGGGTCGTTCTGTTCGGTGACGCGCTTCTGGAGCTCGTCGACCTCCTGCGCCAGCTGGGCGTTCTCCGCTTCCAATCGGTTGAACTCGGCGCGCTGCGCGAGGTACGTGCGGGTCGGCACCGCCAGCGTCAACGCCAGCAGCACCAGCACCGCGAGCAGCCCGATCGCGCGGCGGGCGTTGACCGAGGCGATGCGCTCGAACACCGCGGGCATCCGGAACGACGCCGCCGACGGCAGCCGCATCGTCGAGTCCGGGGCCGCGTCGTCGCACGTGTCGAGCGACGACGCGACCGGCTCCGCGGCATCGGCGGCGGAACGGGCCCGGGGTCGGCGGGGTGCGGGACGGGAGGTCCCGGGGGTGCGCGGACGCCCCGTGGCCCTTCCCCGGCCGCCTCGCCCGGACTCGTTCTTCACCATGCTGCTAGCTCAGCACGCTCACGCGTTGAAACGCGGAAACGCCAGGTCTCCGGCGTAACGCGCGGCATCGCCCAGGCTCTCCTCGATGCGGAGGAGCTGGTTGTACTTGGCGACGCGCTCGGAGCGGGCCGGGGCACCGGTCTTGATCTGGCCGCTCGCGCAGGCGACGGCCAGGTCGGCGATGGTGGTGTCCTCGGTCTCGCCGGAACGGTGGCTCATCATCGTCTTGTACGAGTTGTTGTGCGCCAGCGCGACGGCGTCGAGGGTCTCGGTCAGGGTGCCGATCTGGTTCACCTTGACCAGCAGCGCGTTGGCGATGCCCTTGCCGATGCCCTCTTCGAGGCGCTCCGGGTTGGTGACGAACAGGTCGTCGCCCACCAGCTGCACCTTGTCGCCGACGGCCTCGGTGAGCGCGGCCCAGCCCGCCCAGTCGTCCTCGGCCAGGCCGTCCTCGATCGAGACGACGGGGTAGTCGGCGACCAGCTTCGCGTAGAAGGCGGTCATCTCCGCGGCGTCGAGCGCGTTGCCCTCCAGGTGGTATTTGCCGTCGCGGAAGAACTCGGTGGCGGCGGCGTCGAAGGCCATCGCGACGTCGGCGCCGAACTTGAACCCGGCCTGCTCGACGGCCTCGGCGATCACGTCGACGGCGGCGGCGGTGTTCGGCAGGTCGGGGGCGAAGCCGCCCTCGTCGCCGAGCGCGGTGGCCAGACCCTTCTTGTGCAGCACGGACTTGAGCGAGTGGTACACCTCGGCACCCCAGCGCAGCGACTCCTTGAAGGTCGGCGCGCCGATCGGGGCGATCATGAACTCCTGGAAGTCGATGCCGTTGTCGGCGTGCTCACCGCCGTTGATGATGTTCATCATCGGGACGGGGAGGATCTTCGCGTTCGGGCCGCCGAGGTAGCGGAACAGCGGGAGGCCTGCCGACTCGGCGGCGGCCTTGGCCACGGCGAGCGAGACGCCGAGGGTCGCGTTGGCGCCCAGACGCGACTTGTCCGGGGTGCCGTCGAGGGTCACCATGGCCTGGTCGACCAGGACCTGGTCGTCGGCGTCGATGCCGATGACCTCCGGGGCGATCTCGTCGAGGACGCCGGAGACGGCCTTCTGCACGCCCTTGCCCTTGTAGCGGTCGCCGCCGTCGCGAAGCTCGACGGCCTCGTGCTCGCCGGTCGATGCACCCGAGGGAACGGCCGCCCTCGAGAACGTTCCGTCGTCCAGGAGCACCTCGACCTCGACGGTCGGGTTGCCACGCGAGTCCAGGATCTCCCGTGCGCCTACCTGCTCGATAATTGCCACTGCCAGCCCCATTCGCCAGGTTCGTGTCGACGCCAGAGTCGGTGCGCCGACGGGTACGCCCCTCAGGGTAGTGGAGGTTCAGTACCGAACGTTGATGGAGTAGGCGTTGGCGTGGTTGCGCACCCGGATCAGATACGGGCGCGACTGGTTGTAGGTGAGGATCGCCTTCTCCCACCCCGCCCGAGTGGTCATGTCGCCGCCCGCCGAAGCGCACAGGTAGCGGGCCGCCGAGAGCGCGGCGTCGTCGATGTTGTCCGGGTCGGCCTTGCCGTCGCCGTTGGCGTCGACGCCGTAGTTCGCCCAGGTCTCCGGGATGAACTGGAACGGACCCATGGCGCGGTCGTACTCGGGATCGCCGTCGTACCGGCCCTTGTCGGTGTCCTTGATCTCGTAGTTGCCGTTGGTGCCGTCGAGCACCATGCCGCGGATCGTCGGCCGGATGTCGCCGTTCTCCGCGACGTCGGAACCGCGGTGCCTGCCGTGTTTGCTCTCCACGCCGGCGATGCCCGCGATGGTGGTCCAGCGGATGCCGCATTCGGGATACTGCTGACGCTGGATCTCCGCGGCGTTGCCGTAGGCCTCCAGGGAGGTGCGCGGGATGCCGGTCTGCTCGGCGATCGGCTCGGCCCAGGCCCGCATCCCGTCGGCGGTCCGCCCGGACGCGTGGATGTCGATCTGCGGCTGCTGCACGCCGGGACCGGGCGGCACGTCCTCGGGGATGTCCTGCGACTCCCACGGCAGTTCAATGCACGCTGTCGCGGTCAGCGCGACACTGACAAGCAACAGCGGAGCAGTGAGTCGTCGCCGCAGCGGCAACTTGTTACTCAATCGCTCTCCTCTTGTTCCGGCCCGCCGAAAAGCGTGCCACCAAGGACTTGAACGCCGCAAATCGCGTCGAGGTTCCCGCCCCGGCCGCGCCCGCCGCTCAGCGATCCTTCAGCGACGTCTCCGCATGGTGATCCCATGTCCTCACGCTCCCGTCGTTCCCGGATCGTCGCCGGTGCGAGCCTGCTCGCCCTGGTCGCCCTGGGCGCCGTGTTCTTCGCCGTCCGGCCCGCGCCGACCCCGTTCGACCGCGCGACCACAGAACGGCTGGTCGCCGTCCGCGGCGAGACGCTGAACGCGTTCGCCGTCCACGCGAGCTTCCTGTTCAGCCCGGTCGTGGCCGTCGGCACGACCGCGGCGGCGGCCTGCGCGCTGGTGCTCCGCGACCGTTCGCCGTATCGGGCGCTGCCGGTGGCCGCGACGTCGGCCGTCGCGGCCGGCGCGGCCGCGGTGTTCAAGGTCGCCGTGGCCCGCCCCCGACCTCCGGAGCATCTGCAGGTCGGCCCGCCCGAGGGGACGTACTCGTATCCGTCCGGGCACGTCACCGGGACCGCGGCCCTCGTCGCCGTGCTGCTCGTCGTGGTCGTGGCCGATCGGCCCCGCGGACAGGCGCTCGCCGCGTACACGCTCGGCGCGGGCGCCGTCCTCCTCTGCGCCTGGACCCGCATCTACCTGGGGATGCACTGGCTCAGCGACACGACCGCGGGCGTTCTGCTCGGGGTCTCCGCCGCGCTGCTGGTGCCGCCCGTCGTCGAACCGGTGGCCGAACGTCTCGGACACCTCCCCCTAAGGAAAGGACAACGATGATCCACGCGAAACCGGCCACCGGCGCGTTCACCGCCCTCACCCGGAGCAAGGTCCCCGAGGTCACCGTCTACTTCTGGATCATCAAGATCCTCTCCACGACGGTCGGCGAGACCGCCGCCGACTACCTGAACATGGATCTCGGCATGGGTCTGCCGGTCACCACCGCGATCACCGCGGGGCTGCTCACGGCGGTCCTCGCCCTGCAGTTCTCCCTCGACCGCTACGTGCCTGCGGTCTACTGGGCGGCGGTGCTCCTGATCAGCGTCACCGGGACCCTCGTCACCGACGACCTGACCGACGTCGCCGGCGTTCCGCTCAAGGTCTCCACCGCGGTCTTCTCGGCGGTGCTCGTCGCGGCGTTCGCGGCCTGGTATCGCGTCGAGGGCACCCTGTCGATCCACTCGATCCGCACGCGGCGCCGCGAAGCCTTCTACTGGCTCGTCGTGCTGGTGGCCTTCGCCCTGGGCACGGCCGCAGGCGATCTGATCGCCGAACGCCTCCATCTGGGCTATACGGTGTCCATGGTGATCTTCGCCGCCGTGATCGCGGTGGTCTTCGCCGCACACCGGTTCCTGCACCTGGCCGCGGTGCCGGCGTTCTGGGCGGCCTACATCGTCACCCGGCCGTTGGGCGCGTCGGCCGGCGACCTGCTGATCCAGCCGCGGGCGGCCGGGGGCCTGGGACTGGACTCGACCCTGGTGAACTCGGTGTTCCTGGTCGTGGTCGTGTCGCTCACGGCCTATCTCTCGGTCAGCCGTGTCGACCGGATCGACGGCGCCGACTCCACGGAGGTTCCGCTCGTTGATCGTTGATCGATTCCGCTCGGTGCGGTCGCGCACCACGCTGCTCGCCACCGTCCTGGTCACCGTCGCGCTCGGCTTCGCCGCCGTCGCGATGGTGCTGGCGGTGAAGTACGTCCTGTTCCGCGGCGCCGACGACGCCACCGAGACGCGGGCCCGCCAGATCGAGGCGGCCTTGCAGACCGAGCGGCCGTCCGACCTCGACGGACCGCTGCTCCTCGCCTCCCAGGACATCGCGGTGATCCAGGTGATCGACGCATCCGGGCGGGTGGTGAACTCGAACGAACCGCGTTATTCCGCCCCGTTGAGCCGCCCCGTGACGCCGGGTCGGGCCACGGTGCTCGACGGGGTCCACGCCGACGGGACCGACGACGAGTTCCGGGCCCGCGCCCTCGGCGTCCGGACCGACGACGGCGACTTCACGATCGTGGCCGGTACGGCCGAGGGGCCGCTGAACCGCCTGGTCGTGATCGTCGCCGCGGTGTCGTGCATCCTGTTCCCGCTCATCGTGATCGCGATGGCGATCCTCACCCACCAGCTCGTCGGCCGCACTCTGCGGCCGGTCGACGACATCCGCGCGCAGGTCGACGAGATCAGCGGCGGAGACCTGAGCCGCCGGGTCCCGGTGCCCCGCACCGGCGACGAGATCGCCGGACTCGCCTCGACCATGAACCGCATGCTCGGCCGTATCGAGGCGTCTCGCCGGGAGCAGCTGAGATTCGTCAACGACGCATCGCACGAACTGAACAGCCCCTTGACCACCCTCGTGGGTCTCCTCGACCTCGCACACGAGACCGGCCGGCCGATCGATGTCGAGACCGCCGGATCGGTGATGCTGCCCGATGCGCTCCGCCTCCAGAAGATGGTCGCCGACCTGCTGCTCCTCGCCCGGGCCGACGAGAGCGGAGTCCCGCTGACCCGGGCGGAGGTCGATCTCGACGACGTCGTCGCGGCCGAGGCCGTGCGCCTGGAGGCCCTGACCGATCTCCGGGTCACGGTGCGGATCGCGCCGGCCCGGGTCGTGGCCGACCACGACAAGATCGTCCGGGCGCTCCGGAACCTCGTCGAGAACGCGGTACGGCACGCGCGGGGCGCGGTCGCCCTGACCATGGACGCCGGCCCGCGCACCGTCACGGTGTCGGTCTCCGACGACGGGCCGGGGATCCCGGACGCCGACAAGTCACGGGTCCTGGATCGGTTCGTGCGGCTCGACGACGCCCGCCGACGCGAGACCGGCGGATCCGGGCTGGGCCTGGCCATCGTGACCGAGATCGTGCGGGCGCACGGCGGCCGGGTGTCGGTGACCGACTCCCGGCTCGGCGGCACGACGGTGAGCCTCACCCTGCCGATCGAGCCCCTGCCGATCGAGTCCGCCCGGTGCGACGGCGATCAGCCGCCGTCCTCCGCCAACCGGTAGCCCACACCGCGCACGGTCTCGATGGCCCGGCGGCCGAACGGCACGTCGATCCGGCGCCGCAGATGACTGATGTACACCTCCACGATGTTCTCGTCGCCGCGGTAGTGGACGTCCCACACGGAGTCCACGATGGCCGTCTTCGACACCGCCGTCCCCTTGTTCCGCATCAGATGATGCAGCAGCGCGAACTCGCGAGGGGTCAGGTTCAGGCGGTGGTCGCCGCGGTGGACGGTGTGCGCGGCGGGGTCGAGGAGGAGATCGCCCGCGGTCAGGATCGCCGGCCGCTCGGGGGCGTTCCGTCGTACCAGCGCGCGCAGCCGCGCGGTGAGGACCACGAACGAGAACGGCTTGGTCAGGTAGTCGTCGGCGCCGATGTCGAAGGCATCGGCCTGGTCGTACTCGCCGTCCTTGGCGGTGAGCATGAGGACCGGCGTCCAGATGCCCGACGACCTCAGGTCGCGCACCACCTCGTAACCGTTGCGTCCCGGCATCATGATGTCGAGGACGATCACGTCGAACCGCTCGGACAGCGCCTTCTCCAGTCCGGCGGCGCCGTCGTGCACCACGTCGATCACCCAGCCCTCGGCGAGCATCATCCGGCGCACCGTCTCCGCCACGTTCCGGTCGTCGTCGACGAGAAGAATCCGCATGCGGTCGAGCATGCCGTCCCGGTCCTGTGGAATCGCTGAAGAGACGGGCGGTCCGGTCGGCGTTCCGCGGCTCCGCCGGTGTTCAGAGGCTCTTCAGCGGCCGCCGCCGACGATGTCGGCATGCGACGTCTGCTCCTGATCCTGCTCGTGCTGCCGCTGACGGTCGTCGGCTGTGCAATGCCGCACCACCGCGGCGGCACGGCGCCGGCGCCCGTCCGCCTGGCCTACCCCGCGGCGGCGGCCGATCCGGCCCAGAACTTCGGCGACCTGTACCTTCCGCCGCCGTCCGCGGGCGGCGGCCCGCACCCGCTGCTCGTCCTGTTCCACGGCGGCGGCCGGCGGAGCCGGATCGGGCTGGCGGCCACCGCGGGGCTCGCCCGGCACCTGAGCGCGACCGGCCTCGCCGTCTTCAACGCCGAGTATCGACGGGTGGGTTCGGGGGGAGGTTTTCCGACGACGATGACGGACGCGCCGGCGGCCGCCGGGTTCGCCGCGACGCTGACCCGGCGGTATCGCGAGGTGGGGCCCGAGACATACCTCGCGGGCCACAGCGCGGGCGGCCATCTGGCCGTGTGGACCGCCGAGAACCTGGCGCGACCGCCCGCCGGGGTGCTGTCCGTCGCGGGCCCGCTCTCGCTGAAGGACGCCGCCGACGCCGGCGACCGCCACGTCGTCGACCTGCTCGGGGGGACGCCGACGCGACTACCCGACCGGTACCGCTACGCCGACCCCGGCGCACGACGGTGCCCCGCCGTGCCGATCACGATCGTGCACGGCACGAACGACGGCGTGGTGCCGATCGCGAACGCCCACCGGTTCCGGGCGAGGGTCGAGTGTCCCGGCGCCCGCATCCGGCTGGTCGAGGTGCCCGGCGGCGACCACCTCGCGCTGATCTCCCCCGGCCGACCTGGTTTCACGACGATGACGGCGACGGTCACCGCGCTCACCCGGAGCCGCCGGTGACCGTCGCACGACGGAAGACGTCGTACGGTCGACCGACACCTTAAGCATTCTCCAAGCTTTCCGTTCCCCGGCGGGAGTGAGCGATACTAGAGTTCAGCGAGTCAGGTATGGCATACCTAACTAAAACGGACGAACGGTAGGAAACTCACTGATGACAACGCTCGCGGAGGGCACCCCATCGGTAGTCACCCAAATGCTGGGCAGCAGCGTGATCGGTGTCCGCGAAGGACTCGAAGCCGGCATCGTCGTGATGGTCCTGATCGCATTCTCCACCAAGGCCGGACGCACCGACGCCCTCAAATGGATCTGGGGCGGCCTGCTCGCCGCACTGACGATGACCATCGGCACCTTCCTGGTGATCCAGTTCGGCACGTCGACCATCTCCAGCCTGACCGCCGAACTGATCGCCGGTCTCGCCTCGCTCGTGGCCGTGGTGATCGTCACCTACATGCTGCTGTGGATGCGCAAGGCCGCCGCACACATGTCCGGCGACCTGAAGTCCGGGCTCGCCGACGCCCTCGAGGTGGGCGGTCCGGCGATCTTCGGTCTCGCCTTCCTCGCGGTGGGCCGCGAGGGATTCGAGACCGCACTGCTGATGGTCGGCTACGCCGAAAGCATCTCCGGCGGCATCTGGCCGCTCGTCGGACTGCTCCTGGGCATCCTCATCGCGGCACTGCTGACCGCCCTGCTCTACTACGGCGCCGTCCAGATCGACTTCGGCAAGTTCTTCACCTACACCGGGCTGTTCCTGATCGTCGTCGCCGCCGGAATCCTCTCCTACGGTGTCCACGCGATGCAGGTCTACGGCTGGCTGCCCGGCCTGAACAGCCACGCCTACGACATCAGCGGCTGGTACGACGTCTCCTCGTGGTACGGCTCCATCCTCTCCGGAATCTTCAACTTCTCGGCCAATCCCACATGGCTCCAGGTGTTCGCCTGGCTGCTCTACCTGGTCATCGTGACCTCGCTGTTCCTGCTGCGGGGCCGGACCACCAATCGGAAGGAAGTCCCTCATGGCTCAGAATGCCTAAGCCTCTGCGAGTCGGCATCGCCCTCGGCGCTGCGGCGACGATCCCGCTCGCCCTCGCCGCCTGCGAGGCGAAATCGGATGCCGAAGCGATCGCGGTGACCTCCACCGACGACGCCTGCGACCTGGCGACCACCGAGGCCGAGACCGGCGAGGTGAACTTCGCGATCGCCAACAACGGCGGCAAGGTGACCGAGTTCTACGTGTACGGCAAGAACAACCGCGTCCTGGGCGAGGTGGAGAACATCGGTCCGGGCCTCAAGGGCAAGATGACCGTCGAGATCACCGAGCCGGGCACCTACGAGGTGGCCTGCAAGCCGGGCATGGTCGGCCTCGGCATCCGGAAGCAGCTCACCGTGACCGGTGAGAAGAAGGAGAAGTCGCAGGCTCCCGCCGACGTCGAGCAGGCCAAGCAGCGGTACCTGACCTACGTCCGCACCCAGGTCGACGGCCTGGTGGCCGCCACCGAGACCTTCGTCGGGAACGTGAAGTCCGGCGATCTCGACGCCGCCCGCGGCGAGTTCGGCCGCACCCGCACCTTCTACGAGCGCATCGAGCCGGTCGCCGAGAGCTTCCCGGAGCTGGATCCGGCGATCGACATGCGCTGGGACGACACCGAGGACGGCAAGCAACCGTTCACCGGTTTCCACCGGCATCGAGCGCTTCCTGTGGGCGCCCCAGCCCGCCGCCGTCGGCGACAAGCCCGACCAGGTGGCCCGGGCCGACGCCGACGACGCCAAGAAGAACGACAACCCGGAGAGCATCAAGAAGGTCGCCGACCAGCTCCTCACCGACGTGAAGAAGCTGCAGACCGAGATGAACCGGTCGGACTTCGAGTTCGAGACCCGGATGTTCGTGCAGGGTCCGCAGGCGCTGATCGACGAGATCGCCGCCACCAAGGTCGGCGGCGAGGAGGACCGCTACAGCCACACCGACCTGTGGGACTTCGCCGCCAACGTCGACGGCGCCGAGACGCTGATCGCCGAGATGGAGGCGATCATCTCCAAGAACGATCAGAAGCTCATGGATCAGATCACCGCGCAGTTCAACGACGTCCGGGTCGCGATCGACTCGCTGCGCGAGGGCGACGGCTTCACCTCCTACGAGAAGGTTCCCGAGGCCAAGCGCAAGGAGCTCTCGACCAAGATCGACGCCCTCTCGGCCAGCCTCTCGAAGGTCCCGGGCATCGTCATGAAGAAGTGACCCCCGGTGGTCGAGCGAAGTCGAGACCGGCCTTCGCCGGCTGAGTCTCCCTCTCCTGCGGCCGAACCCGTCCGCCCCTCCCGTCGCACCGTTCTCGGTGCGGCGGGAGTCGGCGCGGGCCTGGCCGCCGCGGGATTCACCGGCGGCTGGGCGGTCGGCCGGCACGACTCCCCCGACGACCAGACCGTCCCGTTCCGCGGCGGGCACCAGGCCGGGATCGTCACCGAAGCGCAGGACCGCCTGCACTTCGCGGCCTTCGACGTCGTGACCGACGACCGCGCCGCGCTCGTGGGCATGCTCCAGGAGTGGACCGAGGCCGCCGAGCGGATGACGCGCGGCGACCAGGTGACCCCGGACGGCGCCACCGGACTCGGCGAGTACTCGGTCCCCACCGACACCGGCGAGGCGCTCGGTCTCGCCGCCGGACACCTCACGCTGACGATCGGATTCGGTCCCGGCCTGTTCGGGCCCAGCGCCGCCCACCCCGACCGCAAGGACCGTTTCGGGCTCGCCAAACGCAAGCCCGCCGCGCTCACCGATCTGCCCGCGTTCGCCGCGGAGAAGATCGATCCGCAGCAGAGCTACGGCGACATCTGCGTGCAGTCGTGCGCCGACGATCCGCAGGTCGCCGTGCACGCGATCCGGAATCTGGCGAAGATCGGCGTCGGAGTGGTCGCCGTGCGCTGGTCCCAGCTGGGTTTCGGCCGGACGTCGTCGACGACCCGCTCCCAGGACACGCCCCGGAACCTCTTCGGCTTCAAGGACGGCACCGCCAACATCCGGTCCGACGAGACCGACGCGCTCCGCCGGTGGGTGTGGGTCGGTGCGGACGACAACCCTCCGGCCGCCCAGTGGATGACCGGCGGCACCTATCTCGCGGCCCGCCGGATCCGGATGGACATCGAGCCGTGGGACCGCGCGAATCTGCTCGAACAGGAACAGATCATCGGGCGGACCAAACAGGTCGGGGCGCCGCTCGGCCAGGAAGGCGAGTTCGACGATCCCGACTTCCAGATCTCGGACGGTCGGGCGCCGATCATTCCGCGCGATTCGCATGTGGCGGTGACCAATCCGCAGAACCGGGGCGGCGTCCGGATCCTGCGCCGCGGCTACAACTTCACCGACGGCTCCGACGGCTTCGGCCACCTGGACGCGGGCCTGTTCTTCATCGCCTTCAACCGGGACTCGCACAAGCAGTTCATTCCGATGCAGCACGACGTCTCGCGGCTCGACGCCTTGACCGAGTACCTGATCCCGACCGGTTCGTCGCACTTCGCCGTCCCGCCGGGGCTCCGGCCGGGCGAGTACTGGGGGCAACGACTGTTCGAGTGAGGGGGCACGACCGCCCCGGTGCCCGGGCATCGTGTCGTTCCACGCGATACTGGTCGGCGAACCCTTCGACGACGATCTCCAGGAGCAGCATGACCAGGTCCCGAGCCGGGGCGGTGCTCGCCGCCGCGCTGATCCTCGCAACGGGTACCGGGTGCGCGATGCACGACGACGCCGAGTCGCTGCGCGGGGAACTGCCCGCCGCGCTCCGGGACTCGGGCACGCTGACGGTCGGCACCGCCGCACCGTACGCGCCGCTGGTGTTCGCCGAGGACGGGAGGCTCACCGGGTTCGACGTCGACGTGGTGACCGCCGTCGCCGACAGGCTCGGCCTCACCGCCGAGTTCACCGAACGCCCGTTCGTCGAACTGATCCCCGGGGTGGTCGCCGAGACCTTCACCGCCGCCGCCCGCGGCATGTTCGCCACGCGGGAACGACAGCAGAGCGTCGACCAGGTGACGTACCACAGCGCGGGCACCCAGTGGCTGCGGAAGTCGGGCTCGACGCTGGATCCGACCGCCGCGTGCGGCAGACGGATCGGCGCACTGAACGCCACCGTCCAGTTCACCGTCGACCTGCCCGCCAAGAGCGCCGCCTGCACCGACACCGGCGGCCCGGCCGTCGACGTCGTCGGATTCGACACCCTCGATCAGGCGGTCGAGGCGGTGCGCACGGGGGCCGTCGACGGTTTCTCCGGCGACTCCCCCGTCGTGCTGTCCGCGGCGAAGACCTCCGGCGGGGCGCTCGAACCGGCCGGTGACGCGTTCGACACCGAGCCGATCGCCATCGCCGTCGCGAAGGGCTCGCCGCTGGGGGCGATCGTCCAGAAGGCTGTGCAGCAGTTGATCGACAGCGGGGAACTGCGAACCATCGCCGAGAAGTGGGGACTGCAGGACGGTCTGATCACCGAGTCGCGACTCGACGGAGCGCTGATCTGAGAATGCGCGGCGTGCCGAGAATCGTGACCCTGACCTGTACCGCACTGCTGACCACCGCCCTGGTCGCGGGATGTTCGGAGTCCGGCGACGACCGTTCGGCGGCGCGACCGGTACCGGAGAGCGAGGCGCCGAGGGAACTGTCGGAGGTGGTGGCGTCGTCGAACGTCGACGCGAAGCGGTACGTGTACCCGGTGGCCGGCGGACCAGGCGACCCCGACCAGAACTGGGTGGACCTGTTCCTGCCGAAGCACGAGCGGACTCCCGCGTCGGTGCCGCTGGTGATCCTGATCCACGGGGGTGCGTGGCGGTCGGAGGTCGGCGCGCACTCGTTCGTGACGTTCGCGCAGCGACTCGCCCAGCGCGGTCTGGCCGTCTACAACGTCGAGTACCGGCGCCTCGGCTCCGGCGGCGGGTATCCGCAGACGTTCTCCGACGTGGCGGCGGCGATCGACTTCGTGCCGCAGGTGATCCGCGCACACCCCTCCGTCGACTCCGGCAGCGCCGTGGTGGTGGGGCATTCGGCCGGCGGACAACTCGCCATGTGGGCCGGAACCAGACACCGGCTCGACGACGAGGTGGGCGCCGAACCGAGGTTCCGGCCCACGAGTGTGGTGTCGCTGGCGGGCCCGCTCGACATGCGGACCGCGGTGCGGCTGGGCGACGACCTGATCGTGGCCGCACTCGGCGGCACCCCGGAGAAGGTGCCCGAACGCTACGAGTCGGTGGACCCGATCCAGAACATCGACCCGACGATCCCGATCACGGCGATGGCCGGCGACCGGGACCACGTGGTGCCGCCGGTGGTGTCGGAGAACTACGTGACGGCGGTGAGGAACGACGGCGGCCGGGGCACGTTCATCCTGCTGCCGGGCACTGACCACGGCGGGATCGTGGACCCGTCGGCCCCGATGTTCACCCGGGTGCTGGAGACGATCAGTCGAGCCGCGCACGACTAACCTCGGGATTTCGTGGTGAATTACTGACGAGCAGAATGAGGTACGAGGAAAGTATCCTGCCCTGCGATAGTCGTTCTTGTAACAGTTCGACTACAGCCAGGGCCTCGGCAAAGTCTTTCGTGACCGGGTGTGACCTGCGGGAACTGGCTGCCTGACACTCCGCGTGACCTCCCGGGGCGGGTGTGACCGGTGGGGATTGGATGGAAGTGCTCAAGCTTTCACCCGGCGCAGGAGGTCACACCTGCCATGTCATCGTCGCCAACCGCTGCGGATACCAGCCCCGCGCCGGGAATTCTGCTCGAACTCGCTGAATCGATCCCGGATCCGCGTGTTGCGCGTAGTGTCATATTAGACTTCGGTGATCATCGCTGCCTGGATCGCCGCAGTCCTGGCTGGTGTCCGCTCGTTCGTCTCGATCAGTGAACGGGTCAACGACCTGAGCGAGACCGCCACACTCCGGCTGGGTTTGACCAGCGGTTCCCGTCCGCATGAATCGATGATGACCCTGCATCGCATCCTAAGTAAAAACTCAAAAACCACACACAGACACCAGTCACGAAGATACTATCTACCCACATGGCAAAAATCAAAAATAAAAGCGAGGTATCGTGCCAACAAATGGAAATCTGAAAGATGAGATTGCATCTGCGCGACGAACAATCAAATCCGATTCATACTCCATCTCACTCGGAGAGCTAATTTCCCAGTACGAAAACAACGAGATTGAGATTCATCCAGAGTTTCAACGACTGTTTCGATGGACGTCAGCACAAAAGTCGCGACTAATTGAAACCATCCTTCTCGGAATACCATTACCATCTATATTCGTAATGCAACGAGAAGACTCCATCTGGGAACTAATCGATGGACTCCAACGAATCTCAACAGTCCTCGAATTTGTCGGAAAACTCAAAAATGAGAAAGGGAAGCAACTCGCCCCACTAGAGCTAGCCAGCACAGAATATCTTCCCAGCCTCCAAGGAATGTACTACGACGACGAAGGACATAACCGGTCTTTCACTGCAGACCAGCGACTTGCATTCAGGCGCGCTAAGATCGATGTCACAATTCTCCTCCCAGAGAGTAGCGTACAAGCTCGCGGAGAGCTATTCGATCGACTAAACACCGGGGGCTCACAAGCTACACCCCAGGAAATCCGCTTCGCCCGATTCGTCATGGAGGACCCCAAGTTTGCAGCATGGTTGAAGTCACTGCGCGCACTTCCTGAATTCGATTCAACAGTATCACTCTCCACTCGACTAACTGACGAGAGCTACGACATGGAACTTATAGGAAGATTCATATCGTCAGTTGATGCTAGGGTTGAAGATCTCGCTAAGATTGAATCCATTGAGGAATTTCTAACCACACGACTCCTCCTTCTTCTATACAAAGAAAAAGCCCTGTCATCGTCCCCCACGAGCAAAGTCGCAACAGTAGGGCCATATTCCAATATGCCCGCCGGCCTCAAAGAAAAATCCACGATTACTGCACCCGTACGCACCGCCGCTGAATACGAAGACCTATTCCGCCGCACTTTCACTGTCATTCGGAAGTCAATCGGAGAAGATGCCTTCAGGCCTTACGACAGCACAAAAGGACG
Organism: Gordonia sp. (in: high G+C Gram-positive bacteria); assembly: GCF_047600385.1. Lineage (GTDB taxonomy): Bacteria > Actinomycetota > Actinomycetes > Mycobacteriales > Mycobacteriaceae > Gordonia. The sequence continues at coordinate 353,275 of NZ_JASGKZ010000002.1, forward strand.
CTTCAAAGGGTCATTTTCGGTATCAGCGTTCGAATTCGTCACATGCGGCGTAAGTTGGAATATTGATGACTGGGAGAATACAACTCAAAGCATATCCGGACAAAAACAACTCTTGGACCTCGTACAGAAATCATGGGATGAAGAGAGGTTCCGAACACCTTCTGGTCGAGGTAGCAGCTCTCGCACACGACTTCGCGAAATTGTCCCCTTCGCCCGTGAATACTTCGCACTCGAGGCCGTAAAGAATTGAACCCATTCATCACAGCCGGAACACGAAAAGCACACTCGGACCTCGAATCCACCTTAAATAAAGATACTTTAAATCTGTCACATCAATTCACATCACTAATATTCCTAATTGAAGGCCGGACCGAATCTCGATATATCCCATCGAGTCAATATAGAAAACCTCTCGAAGAGAGCCTAATACGCTACGGCGGGATGCTTGCATACGGCCTAATGGAGGCTTACATAAAGAATTCCATAGTTTCCGTTCTAAAGTTCATAAAGAATCTTGAGGTGCCACACGAATCAGTCATCGACTCAATCGCACAGATATCAAGGAATCCGGAAGGAATCGTGGTGCAGGAAGGTGGCGGACACCCGAGGAACAAGAACCTGCCGAGAATTAGATTCACCCTAGATGAACCATGCGACATTCCGCCTCCCAGCAACGCCACCAATTTAGTGTTCAATAATACAATCCTCCAATCAACCAACCTTGCATTCGACGGAAATGTTTATCACAATGACCTCATTGCAACATTAAAAGAAATTGGCATAGAAAAGCAAGGCTGGGAGGACTACCTAGTAAAGCAGAGGTTGAATGGATTCAATTCAACGGTGAGCTTCATTCGACAATCCAAACTGGAAGGAAAATTCGAAGAATTTGATATTCCGAAAGCCTCAAACTCCAACCCTCAGGCATTCCCCCTGATAGGTGAAAAATCTCTTGCTCGAGTGTCGAATATGAATGGAATTCAATGGCCAGTAGATTGGATAACTAAGGCTCGCAATGGCGTTGCCCACGGATTTGACTTCCGTCACGGCGGATTTGAGAGCTTCAATGAGGAGGTGACCCTAGAGGTAATAAACTACACTCGAAGACTTCTGCAGGGCAATACAAAATTTTCTCCTCATAAGCGTTCAAGATGGATGCTGGGTTTCCCCTAGGAATAAAGAAGCGTGGGTGGAAACTGCAGTAGAGATACTCTAATATCTCTTCCACTCTCCCCCCAAAAAGGGGCATTGAAGTCAGCGATACGTACCCTCGGAGATAACGAGTACTATCCAGAATATGTCCTACCGAGATTTGCCACACCCTTCGATCTCTGGTGGCGCCACCACACTATAGGAGACCTAAATAATCCTCCACTTCTACGAATTTTGACTAATAATGCCCTTTAGGTCCTCAGGGCTCTTCCATGGAATCCTCCTGTGAACCATCACATGACAATTTGCGCAAACCAAGACAAGATCTTCGAGCGTAGTCACAACTGGCCCTGAGATATGAAGTGGGACAATATGGTGCACATGCGTATAGCCTGCACCAAGTTCTCCGTATCTTTCCTCAAAGTCAAATCCACAAGCCTCACACGATATTGACTGCCGTCGTGCCAGCGAGTCATCAATCTTCTGCCTCCGTAGCCTAGGGTCACGTTCACGATGAACCACCAACCTTCGCGCTACGGCACCTTCAAACCCGGAAGCACTTCCAGAATCAGCGCCAATTGCGTCAAGGTCGACAAAATCAGCATCATCAGAACTCTGAATTAGGGCTAGCGCCAATAACTCCGGTTCTCTATGAAACTGCCCAGCCAACTGGACCATGAGATCAGGATTCTCCTTGAACGCAGCAGCCACCTCTCTAGTTCGACGACCACCCCGAGTTGCTTTAATTCCGCTGTTCGGCCTGACAGTACGTAAGTCCTCAAACTTACGCTGAACAGAATCCACACTCCGAAACTTCGAGTCCACCGCATAGGAAGGATTCACATAACGCAGAAGTTTCGAAAGCTCGATTGCCCGGTCATCACTCGCTCGGATTGTTCCACGCCAACCGTCAGCCTCTAGAATCGCTCCCGCAACAATCAACTCCGGCCAGGTCCAATCAGGTCTTTTCGCCATATCGCGCTACTCGTTCAGTCGTCGTCCTCGTCGTCCCGTTCGTACTTCACGACCATCGCCGGCACCACCGGCTCGCTCACCGCGATCTCCAGCTTCCGCTCCTGGACCTCGATCGGGTCCTTCTTCACGGTGCGTTTGGGGAAGAAGAACGACGGGGGCCGCTTCTCCTCGGGTTTCTCCTCGATCTTCTTCTCGACCTTGGTCTTCCGCTCGACCGCAGTCTTCTTCTCGACCGTGGTCTCGCTGCGTCCGGGAAGCTCACCGGTCGACCGTCGACCTCGTGACCTGGGGCGATCGGCGGACTTGCCGAGGTCGGCCGCTTTCGAGTGATCGCTCGTCGTCGAACGTTCGGGGGTGCCCGGCAGCCACTGCGGTTTGGGTTCCGCGATCGGGCGCGTCGGCGGCACCGCGGGGGTGGGCGTCGGCGGCGGGGGGAACGCGGCGACCATCGGCGTCTGCGGTTTCGGAGCCGGCTCCGAGAGCGCTCCGGTCAACGGCGTCGCACTCCCCTTGTAGGTGGGGAACTCGAAGTAGAACGAGGCCGGGTCGTCCAGAGGAGCGTCGTCCTTCGGCTCCGCGGGTTTCTTCGCGAACGGATCCGGAGTTCCGAAGGCGGCCGCGTCGCCGTACACGTGCTGTCCGGCGAGACCTCCCCCGTGCCGTCCCGGTTTACCGGTCTTCGTGAGCGGCACCACCGGCGAGCCCGACTCGTGTCTGCCGACGGGTGCCGCCGACGGGTCGGATCCGCTTCCGGCCTGGTGCCGCCCCAGACCGGAGAGCAGGTCGGGGTCGGTGGCGGCGAAAGGCGATTCGACGCGGCCCGCCGCTTCGCTGCCGACGGGCTCGCCCGCCGGGCCGGAACCGTACAGGCCGACGGCCGGGAACGATCCCGAGGGCGGGGAACCGTAGAGACCCGTGGAGAACTCGCTCGGCGGCGTGGAACCGTACAGGCCGACGGTGGGGAACTCTCCGGACGGGCCGGCGGCGGGCGTCGAACCGTAGACGCCTGCCGCGAACTCACCGGCCGGCGGCGAACCGTACACGCCGGCCGCACCGGCGCCGTAGGCACCGGCGGCGGACTCTCCCGAAGACGACACCGCGCTGTACGCGGTGGCACCGTGACCGGCGGTCTGCGGCTCGGGGAGTATGACGGGCACCGTGGCGGCCTGCGCGGCGGCTTCGGCGGCGGCCGCCGCGGCCTCCTCCTTCTCCACCTGCGCCAGCGCCTCGTCGTACGACAGCCCGAGGTACTTGCGCCACGTGTTCTCCACGCGCGGCGTCACGCCGTCGACGCCCGCGGCGTTCTCCGCGGCCCGCACCTGTTTCATCAGCGCCATCACGGCGCGGCGCTGGGCGTCCTCCAGGCTGTCGCGCGCCTGCTTGCGCACGGGGATGTCGATGCGGGTGAGGTTCGGGCTGATCGCGTCGCGCGGGAATCCGGCGGCGCCCAGCCGTTCGAACAGCTTCTGCGTCAGTGCGAGCGCCGGCTGAGAGGTGACGAGGCCGTCGAGCACGCTCCCCCGGTTCCGCTCGGCCGATTTGCGCTCCTCCCACTCCCGGATCTGGCGCTCCAGGTCCACGCGCTCACCCGCCAGCACACCGGGCGTCCGGTACGAGACCTTGCTGATGAAACTGGCGGCGACGTCGTCGATGTCGAACGGATCGATCGCCGCGTCCTCGGCCACGCGCGCGTGGAAGAGGACCTGCAGCAGCAGATCGCCCAGTTCGGAGCAGATCTCGGACTGGTCGTCGCCGTCGAACGCGTCGAGCAGCTCGTAGACCTCCTCCAGGAGGTAGCGGCGCAGCGAATCGTGCGTCTGCTGCTTCTCCCACGGCCCGCTCTTGCGCAGCCGGTCCATCAGCGCGACGGCCTCCAGCAGCTTGGTCCCCTGCACACGCTGGCCGCCGATGAGGCTGTCGCCCCGCGAGATCTGCTGTTTGACCAGCGGATGCTCGGCATCGGACGACAGCACGACGGACCCCGGCATCAGGTCGATCGTCGTGTTCACGTACTCGTACGAGGGCAGATCCCACAGCAGTTTGGGATGGACTTCCTCGGTGACGTAGACGTGCCCGGTCAGCAAGGACACCCCTTGCGCCGGGATCATTTCGGGCAGCGCAGGATCCATCAGGATCACGGGCATGGCACACCTCCGATTAGCTCTGCCCAGAACCTTACTGACAGAAGCACGACGACGAGGGGATGGAGCGCGCGAACCTGGGAATCGTGTCTCCCAGGGAGCATCTCTCTCTGTTTGCTCCATGATGCCCGGAGCAGTCTTGAAGCATGACCAGAACAGAGAACGTGACGTTCACCAGCCAGAACCTCCAGGTCGCGGGCACCGTGTACCTCCCCGAGGGCGACGGCCCCCACCCGGCCGTCGTGATCAGCCACCCCGTCGGCAGCGTCAAGGAGCAGTCGCCGGCCAATTATGCGAAGGTCCTCGCCGACGCCGGTTTCGTCGCCCTGATCTTCGACGCGTCGTACCAGGGCGAGAGCGAGGGCACCCCGCGCCAGCTGGAGGACCCGATCGCCCGCGTCGAGGACATCAAGGCCGCCGTCTCGTACGTCGCCGTCCGCGACGACGTCGACGCCGACCGGATCGGCGCCTTCGGCATTTGCGGTTCGGGAGGCTACGTGCCCTTCGCCGCCGAGACCGACACCCGGATCAAGGCCGTCGCCACCGCCAGCGCCGTCAACATCGGCGACCTCTACCGCGCCGACGCCGAGAGCCTCGCGCAGTTGCTCGAAGATCTCGAACGACGCCCGCACCCGCGCGGCCCGCGGCGAGGAGGCCCCGACCGTGCCGCTGCTGCCGTGCACCCTCGCCGAGGCCGAGCAGCACGCGGAGCGCAGCATGTTCCGCGAGGCGTACGACTTCTACAAGACCTCCCGCGGCCTGCACGAGAACGCTCCGGGCACCCTCGCGGCGAGCAGCTTCGATCGGATCGCGCAGTTCGACGCGTGGCACTTCATCGAGATGATCGCCCCGCGCCCGCTGCTGATGATCGCCGGTGCCGACGCCGACACCCTCGCGCAGTCGGAGGCCGCGATCGCCAAGGCTCGGGAGCCGAAGGAGCTGTACGTGGTCGACGGCGCCTCGCACGTCGACCTGTACGACGTCCGCGTCCCGGACGTCGCCCCCAAACTGATCGAGTTCTTCACCGAGAACCTCTGATCACCCCCGGAGAAGCGGGGTGGACGGCCACACGCCGTCCACCCCGCTTCTCGCGTGTCCGACGACGTACGACGACGAGGCGCGCAGCGCCCCTTCGACGCGGTCGACTCACTTCGTTCGTCGCCCGGCTCGGGGAACTGCGAGGTGGCTTTCCCCGCGATGCCGCCATCGGCGAGGAGACACGTCACATCCGCCGATCGAGCCCGACTCGGGAGCGGCGAGGAGGCGCGCCGCATCCGCCGGCTGAGCCCCGCGAGGAACGAAGTGACGAGCGGGTGTCGAAGCCCCCGACCCACGACCCCTGAGCCCGGGCGTCCGGTCTCGACTTTGCTCGACCGGCGAGAGGCGTCAGGCGCCGAGCGGCTTCAAGGTGGTCAGGAACGTCCCCAGGTACCCGATCAGCTCGTCGTCGCGCAGCCGCGGCGAGCCCATGCCGCCGGTCCGCGGGATCGGGAGGGTGACGGTGTGCGTCGTCGCGCGGTACTGCGCCGACGAGTACAGCCGCGCCAGGCGCACCTGCTCGCTGTCGATCAGCAGCATCGGCGCCAGGCGCACGTTGGTGCCGGCGAGGGTCACCTCGGTGACGCCGCGCTCCCGGCACTTGATCCGTAGGCGCGCGATCGACGCGAGCCGCTGCGTCTGGACCGGCGGCTCGCCGTAGCGGTCCTCGAGTTCGGTGAGGACCTCGTCCACCTCGGTGTCCGACGATGCCGACGCCAGCTTCCGGTACGCCTCCAGGCGCAGCCGGTCGGCCTCGACGTACTCCACCGGGATGTGCGCGTCGACCGGCAGATCGATGCGCACCTCCTTGGTCTCCTCCTGGCTCACGGCCTGGCCGTCGGCCGCGGCCCGGTACGCCTCGACGGCCTCGCCGACCAGGCGCACGTACAGGTCGAAGCCGACGCCGGCGACGTGCCCGGACTGCTCGGCGCCGAGCACGTTGCCCGCGCCGCGCAGCTCCAGATCCTTCAGCGCCACCGCCATGCCCGCGCCGAGTTCGTTGTTCTGCGCGATGGTCGCGAGCCGGTCGTAGGCGGTCTCGGTGAGCGGCTTGTCCGCGCTGTAGAACAGGTACGCGTACCCGCGTTCCCGCGAACGCCCCACCCGACCGCGCAGCTGGTGCAGCTGCGACAGACCGAGATTCTCCGCGCGGTCGACGATCAGCGTGTTCGCGTTCGAGATGTCCAGGCCGGTCTCGATGATCGTCGTACAGACCAGGATGTCGTATTCGCGGTTCCAGAAGCCGTCGACCGTCTTCTCCAGCAGTTCCTCCGGCATCTGCCCGTGCGCGACGGCGATCTTCGCCTCCGGCACCATCCGCGCGATGGCCTTGGCGGTCTTGTCGATGGTCGAGACCCGGTTGTGCACGTAGAACACTTGACCGTCGCGCAGCAGTTCACGACGGATGGCCGCGCCGACCTGCTTCTCCGAGTACGCGCCGACGTACGTGAGCACCGGGTGCCGTTCCTCCGGCGGCGTCAGGATGGTGGACATCTCGCGGATCCCCGCCATCGACATCTCCAGGGTGCGCGGGATCGGCGTCGCCGACATCGTCAGGACGTCGACGTGCGTGCGCAACGACTTGATGTGCTCCTTGTGCTCGACGCCGAAGCGCTGCTCCTCGTCGACGATCACCAGGCCGAGGTCCTTCCAGATCACCCCGGTCTGCAGCAGCCGATGCGTGCCGATCACGATGTCGACCTCGCCGGCGGCCATCTCCCGGATGATCTCCTTGGACTCGGCCGGGGTGGTGAAGCGCGAGAGTCCGCGCACCTTGACCGGGAACCCCGCCATGCGTTCGGCGAACGTCTGCAAATGCTGGCCGGCGAGGATCGTGGTGGGCACCAGGACCGCGACCTGCTTGCCGTCCTGCACCGCCTTGAACGCCGCGCGGACCGCGATCTCGGTCTTGCCGTAGCCGACGTCGCCGACGATCACCCGGTCCATCGGGACCGCCTTCTCCATGTCGGCCTTCACCTCGGCGATCACCGTCATCTGGTCGACGGTCTCGGTGAAGTCGAAGGCGTCCTCCATCTCCCGCTGCCACGGGGTGTCCGGGGCGAACGCGTGCCCCGGCGCCGCATGCCGCGCCGCGTACAGCTGCACCAGTTCACCGGCGATCTCGCGCACGGCCTTGCGCGCCTTGCGTTTGGTGTTGGCCCAGTCGCTGCCGCCGAGCTTGCTGAGCGAGGGCTGCTCGCCGCCGACGTACCGGGACAGCTGGTCGAGCGAATCCATCGGGACGAAGAGCCGGTCGCCCGGCTGGCCGCGCTTGCCCGGCGCGTACTCGAGCACCAGGTATTCGCGGCGGGCGCCCTGGATGGTGCGCTCGATCATCTCGACGAACTTCCCGATGCCGTGCTGGTCGTGGACCACCATGTCGCCCGCGGTCAGGGCCAGCGGATCCACCTGGTTCCGCCGTTTGGCGGGCAGCTTGCGCCCGTCCTTCACCCCGACCACGCGGGCACCGGTCAGGTCGGCCTCGGTGACGATGACGAGAGACCCCTCGACACGGGCGCCTGCGTCGCCCGGCTCGGGGATCGACGGATCCGGTCGGGCGGGTGCGGACGCGATCGCGGGGCAGACCAGGCCGTGCCGCAGCGTGCCGTGGTACACCGACACCGCATCGTCGGCGGGCTCGGCGCCGTCGTCCATCAGCCGCGCCGGGACCTCGGCCTCCCCCAGCCGTTCGACGAACCGCTGCGCCGTGCCCCGGCCCGCCGCGACCACCGCCGCCCGCCCGCCCGACGCCAGCTGCGCCCGCAGTCCGGCGAGGAGGTCGGCGATCGCGGAGTCGTCGCCGTGCGGAACCGGGCCGGGCTGCAGATCGAGCTCCACCTCGGTGCCGCTGCCCGACGAGATCGGGCTGAGGGTCCACCACGACCGACCCGCCTCGATCGTCGTGCGCTCCACCTCGGCCATCGACCGGTAGGCGCTGGCCTGCAGGTCGACGCTCCCGGCCTGCACCGGGGCGCCCGCACCGAGCGCGGCCGCGTTCCACGACGCCTCCAGGAACTCCGCACCGGTGCGCTCCAGGTCGGCGGCGCGGGTGCGCACCTTCTCCGGATCCAGCACCAGGACGCGGGTGTTCTCCGGAAACACCTCGGTGAGCAGCTGCATCCCCTCGCCCCCTGAGCCCGTTCCCTCGCCTCCCGAGCCCGTTCCCTCGCTCCCTGAGCCCGTTCCCTCGCTCCCTGAGCCCGTCGAAGGGATCAAAGCCGGGATCATGGCCTCCATGCCCTCGACGGGGATGCCCTCGGAGAGCTTGGTGAGCATCTCGGCGAGCGCCTCGTCGTCGGTGGTCTCGGCGAGTTCGGCGGCGCGCTCGCGCACCTGCCCGGTGAGGACCAGCTCGCGGCACGGGTGGATCAACACCCCGCCGCTCCCCGAGCCGCCTCCGAACCCGGATCCCGTCGAAGGGTCGATCTCCGGCTGCGTGCGCTGGTCGGCGACCGAGAACGCGCGCAGGTCGGTGATCTCGTCGCCCCAGAACTCCACGCGCACCGGGAAGTCGGCCGTCGTCGGGAACACGTCCAGGATGCCGCCGCGGACGGCGAACTCACCGCGTCGTCCGACCATGTCGACGCGTTCGTAGGCCATCTCGACCAGCTGCTCGACGAGGGCGTCGAAGTCGAGTTCGATCCCCTCGCGCAGCGTGACGGTCCGCAGCGAGCCCAGCCCCGGCGCCATCGGCTGGATCAGCGAGCGCACCGTGGTGATCACCACGCGCAGCGGATCGCCGGCCGGATCGGCCAGGCGATGCAGCACCGCCAGACGCCGACCGACGGTGTCGGCGCTCGGCGAGAGACGCTCGTGCGGCAGCGTCTCCCACGACGGGAACTGCGCCACCGCGTCCGCGCCGACCATCTCGGCGAGCTCCTTGGTGAGGTCGTCGGCCTCCCGCCCGTTCGCGGCCACCACCAGGAGCGGACCCGGCCCGATCCGGGCGAGCGCGGCCGCCACGAACGGCCGGGAGGGATCCGGAGCGGTCAGAGCGAGCCGCGGGGCGGTGGCCTTTTCCCGGAGGACCCCGAAGGCACCGTCGCGTGTGGCGTAGGCGTTCAGCCCGGACAGAGAGGGAGTGGTCGACACTCCCGTCATTCTAGATGAGTGATTCCCGGTGATCCCGCATGACCAGCGCGGATACGCGGGGACTCGGCGAACAACGGCCTCCCCGCCCCCGACCCTGTCGCGGTTCTCGTCGGGAACCGAGACCGGTGTCGCGGTTCTCGTCGGCATCGGGCAAGAACCGCGACGCGGAGACGGCCGTACCGCCTACGACCCCAGCAGCGACGCCCCGAGCGGCGCCTGCGGCGACGCCCCGGGCAGGATCGCGTACACCGCCGAGCCGATCGGGGTGGTCCACTCGTTGAGGTCGTCGTGCTCGGACAGGCGCTGCTGTACCGGGACGAACTGTCGTACCGGATCACGCTGGAACGCGGTGAAGATCAGCCCGGAGTTCGAGGTGTCCGGGGTCCCTTCGACGGGCTCGGGGAACGACGAACCCGACTCTGGGAGCGACGGACGGGGTTCCGGCGGCTCGTCGTAGTTGTAGCTCCGCCGGAGGAACTGTTCGTGATCGGACCGCCGGTGCGCCCGCGCCACGTGCGACGACGGCGGGATCACCGGGATGCCGCCGCGCATCGCGGTGAAGTCGGGCGTGTCGTGCTCCTCGGTGCCGGTCAACGGCGCCCCGTTGGTGAGATTCCGGCCCACCACCTGCTCGCGGGGCCCGCGGTCGAGTTCCTCCCACTTGTCCATGTGCATGGCGATCCGGCGGATCACCATCGAGGTGCCGCCGGCCATCCAGGGCTGTTCGGCGCCGTCGTCCCAGATCAGTTCGTCGTTCCGCGCGGGGTCCGGCTGTTCGGTGCCGTCGACCTGGCCGAACAGGTTCCGCTGCGTCTGCGTGTCCGGCTGGGTCCCGCGGGCGGTCCGGAAGCCCCGCTGCACCCACCGGATCCGCAGTCGGGTCCGCACCGACGCGGTCAGGATGCGGGTCGCGTGCGCCAGGGCGACGGGGTCGTCGGACGCGATCAGCAGCAGGACGTCGGTCTGCCCCCACCGCTCCTGCAGCCGGTCGATCGTGAACGCCGGCAGCGGCCTGAGCCACGACGGCCGGCGGGCCGCGAGCTTCGGCACGTCGAACACCCGCGGCCCGAGTCCGACGGTCACCGTCGTCTTCGACGGAGCCACCGCCAGTTCGGGTTCGGGGTCGCCGAGCGCGGGTTCGCCCCGGGTGAGCCGCGCGGCGTCCTCGGTCCACAGTCTCAGTGCGCCGGCCAGCGCCGACGTCTCCGCCGGATCGATCAGATCCAGTCCGATGTAGTTCGCGTGCGCGGCTTCGGGCGTGGTGATCCCCGCCTGATGCCGGCCGTAGAACTCCACGGTCCGTCCGCCCGGTGCGGAACCGGACGACGAGCATCCGGTTCCGACCGCGGCGGCACCGAGGCCCAGGCCCGCGAGGCCTGCGGTTCCGGTGAGGAGACGACGGCGCGAGATCCCGGCGGATCCGCGCGCGATCACTGGTGGTAGTCCTCCTGGTTACCGCTGAAGTCGCGCGCGATCGCGTCGACCTTCTTGACGGATCCGTCGGCCAGCCGCAACTCGAACGACACCGTGTCGCCCGCCTTGATCGGCTGGGTGAGCCCCATCAGCATGATGTGGTCGGCGCCCGCCTTCAGCTCCACCGAGCTCTTGGCGCCGATCGCGTAGCCGTCCTTCTTCTCCCGCATCACCGCGGAACCGGCGCCCGGCACGATCTCGTGCAGTTCGGCCTTCTCGGCGGTCGGACTGCTTGCGGAGACCACCCGGATCTCGGTGTCGGAACTGTTCTTCAGGACGCCGAACGCGGCGGTCATGCCGTTGTCGGCGGCCTTGACCCATTGGTCGGCCACCGTGAGGGACGCGGCCTGTTCGGCGGTGGAGTCGTTGCTGCCGCACCCGGTCGCGATCAGGACCGGGGCGAGGACGGCGACCAGAGCGGTCGCTGAAGAGAACGTACGGCGAATCGCCATGAGTGAGAAACCTTCTGCTGGGTAGGTGAAGTGTGTCGAGAGCTCACGCCGCGACGGGCGGAGCACGCATCCCTACCGGCAGAGCGGGTCGAAGACCGTGCGGTGCGGGCGCACCGGGGTACCGGCGAACGACGTACGACGACGCCGCGGGCCGGAACCCGGCGCCGGCCACCCGCCACGACGTCACCGCCCCGAGCAGCCAGTGCAGCGCGGCCAGCGCCAGCACGGCGGCGGGGAGCGCGGCGGCGTGCCAGGCGAGCATGCCGAGCGTGTTCGCCTCGTGCGGATGTCCGGCGTGCGCGCCGAGGAGCGTCAGCGCGCCGTGGGCGGCGAGCTGACCCGCGACCAGCACTCCGGCGAGCGGACCGAGGGTGCTCTTCGAGTCGGCCGCGGGCGCGTCGTCGTCGTTCCCGATCCGCCTGGGCCGCCCGGACCGCGCCGGTGCCCACCGCGACCGCGGCGAAGAGCACCACGTGCCGCGCGTCGGGGCGGAGTCCCCCGGCGAACCCGTGCGCGGCGATGCCGAGGATCACGGAGACGGCCCCGGCCGACAGGCCGTCCACTCGCGCGATCATGCCGCCAAGGTTACTACCGGGGGTATCGGGTCAGAGAATCAGCGGACGCTGCATCACGACGCAGTCGAGCACCTGTCCGGATTTCTCGCTCACCCCGGGCAGGCGGCCGGTCTCCACGAATCCCAGCTTCCGATGCAGCGTGATCGAACCCGCCCGTTCGGCGGAGATCATCGCGACCACCACCCGCACGCGCTCCGGATCCGCGGCGTCCAGGAGCGCACCGAGCAGTCGGGTGCCGTATCCGCGTCCGGTCGCGTCCTCCCGCAGGTAGACGGTGTCCTCGACGGTCCGCCGCCACCCGCCGCGCCCCCGGAAGTCGGCGAGATACGCGAACCCCTGCAGAGTCTCGTCGTCGACGACGACGAGGAACGGCAGCCCGTCCTCGGCGAGAGTCGAGAACTTCTCCTGCCAGGCCGCCAGATCCGGTGTTTCGAGCGCCCACGTCGCGGTCGTGTTCTCGACGTAGTGGGCGTAGAGCTCGGTGATCGCGGGCAGGTCGTCCGCGGTGGCGGCGCGGATCACGCGTCACCGCCGGTGTCCGCGACGGTCTCGACCGGCTCCGTGTAATCGGGTGCGACGAGCACCGGATCCGCGTCCAACCGGGTGAGACCGTTCCAGCAGAGGTTCACCAGATGTGCGGCGACCACCTCCTTCGCGGGTTCGCGGACGTCGAGCCACCACTGCGCCGTGACCGAGACCATGCCGACGAGCGCCTGGGCGTACAGGGGGGCGAGGGACGGGTCGAAGCCGCGCCGCTCGAAGTCGCCGGCGAGGATGTGCTCCACCTGGCTGATGGCGTCGTTCAGGAGACTTCCGTAGCGGGAACCCTCGTCGGTCCCGGCCGTCGACTCGCCGCGCACCAGGATCTGGAAGCCGTCGGTCCGCTCCTCCATGTACGTCAGGAGTGCGAGCGCCACCTGCTGGATGCGGTACAGCGAACGATTCTTGCTGAGCGACGACGTCACCATCTCCAGGAGCGTCTCCATCTCCCGGTCGACGACGACGGCGTACAACCCCTCCTTGCCGCCGAAGTGCTCGTAGACGATCGGTTTGGAGACGCCCGCACGCTGCGCGACCTCCTCGATCGAGGTGCCCTCGAAGCCTCGCTCGGCGAACAACCCCCGAGCGACTTCGATCAGTTGCAGACGACGCTGCGCCCCCGTCATCCGCGCACGAGGCGCCTTGACCACTTCTTCGGAACCCTTGTCCGGCCGACCCACTGCCATGGGTTCCAGCCTATGCCCGCGACGGACCGTGCCTGCGCATGATTCCCCCGGTCGGAGTGGACGGATGCCCCGGCCGGACCCTCATCGGCAGAATCGGTGTGCGATTCCCGCCGTGCAGTTCGACCCCGAGAGCGGTCTTCGAGGAAGAATGTCGTCATGACCGCCGACACCCCGGAGAAACGCCCCGGTCCGTTCACCCGTCTCGCCCACCGATACCAGTACGTGCGGCACAACCACCGCTACGGCATCGTCTTGCGCTACGTGACGATCGTGGTCGGTGTACTCGTCACCGCCGTCGGCATCGTCACCATCCCCTACCCCGGACCGGGCTGGGCGGTCGTGTTCGTCGGCCTCCTCATCCTGTCGCAGGAACTCGAATGGGCGGCACGACTGCGGCACTGGATCATGGAGAAGCTCAACCGCCTGTACTCCGACCACATCGACGGCAACCGGCTGGCCCAGGCCGGACTCGGCATCGCCACCTGCGCGATCGTCCTCCTCACGCTGTGGCTCACCGGCGCCCTGTCGCTCGCCGGCGGATGGGTGGGCCTCGACTGGGCCTGGCTGTCGTCGCCCTTCAGCAGGTGATCGACCGCGCTCGCTGATCTGGCTGCCCGGCCGCCGGCTGAGCCGAGTGGCGGAACATAGTGACAGCGTCCCCGCCCCGCCGGCTGAGCCGAGTGGCGGAACATAGTGACAGCGTCCCCGCCCCGCCGGCTGAGCCGAGTGGCGGAACGCAGTGAACGACACTCGCGTCGAAGCCCACCCCGTCCCGAGAGAGTGTGGTTTCGACTCGGGGTCGTTCACTCCGTTCACGACCCCGGCTCAACCAACGAAGGGACTCAACCCGCGGAGAGAAGAGAGACCCGACCAGCGGAGGAAAACAGCAGTATTAGAAGAAGCCAGAGAAAACACCCCTGGGATGCAGAAAGACCCTGAACCAGAATCTGGTTCAGGGTCTCCCCTAATGTTGTGTTCGGCGGTGTCCTACTCTCCCACACTGACTAAAGTGCAGTACCATCGGCGCTGGAGGGCTTAGCTTCCGGGTTCGGAATGGGACCGGGCGTTTCCCCTCCGCTAAAACCACCGAAACAATACGAAACAACACCACACCCAACCACCCCAGAAGGGGGGTCGAATGCTCGTGTGTTGTTTCAGAAGCACATAGTGGATGCGACACACCAAAAATTTTTGGTGTTCGGGTGTTATTGTAAGTCCTCGGCCGATTAGTACCAGTCACCTGAACACATCACTGCGCTTACAGTTCTGGCCTATCAACCCCATCATCTGTAGGGGGCCTTACCCCACCGAAGTGGGTGAGAAACCTCATCTTGGAACAGGCTTCCCGCTTAGATGCTTTCAGCGGTTATCCCTTCCGAACGTAGCTAACCAGCAGTGCTCCTGGCGGAACAACTGGCACACCAGAGGTTCGTCCGTCCCGGTCCTCTCGTACTAGGGACAGGTTTCCTCAAGTTTCTAGACGCGCGCGGCGGATAGAGACCGAACTGTCTCACGACGTTCTAAACCCAGCTCGCGTGCCGCTTTAATGGGCGAACAGCCCAACCCTTGGGACCTACTCCAGCCCCAGGATGCGACGAGCCGACATCGAGGTGCCAAACCATCCCGTCGATATGGACTCTTGGGGAAGATCAGCCTGTTATCCCCGGGGTACCTTTTATCCGTTGAGCGACACCGCTTCCACTTGCCGGTGCCGGATCACTAGTCCCGACTTTCGTCCCTGCTCGACATGTACGTCTCACAGTCAAGCTCCCTTGTGCACTTACACTCAACACCTGATTGCCATCCAGGCTGAGGGAACCTTTGGGCGCCTCCGTTACACTTTAGGAGGCAACCGCCCCAGTTAAACTACCCACCAGGCACTGTCCCTGAACCCGATCAGGGTCCGAGGTTAGAAGCCCAATACGATCAGAGTGGTATTTCAACAACGACTCCACCAACACTAGCGTGCCCGCTTCACAGTCTCCCACCTATCCTACACAAACCGTACCGAACACCAATACCAAGCTATAGTGAAGGTCCCGGGGTCTTTTCGTCCTGCCGCGCGTAACGAGCATCTTTACTCGTACTGCAATTTCGCCGAGTCTGTGGTTGAGACAGCAGAGAAGTCGTTACGCCATTCGTGCAGGTCGGAACTTACCCGACAAGGAATTTCGCTACCTTAGGATGGTTATAGTTACCACCGCCGTTTACTGGGGCTTAAATTCTCAGCTTCACCACCCAAAAGATGATTAACCGGTCCTCTTAACCTTCCAGCACCGGGCAGGCGTCAGTCCGTATACATCGTCTTACGACTTCGCACGGACCTGTGTTTTTAGTAAACAGTCGCTTCTCTCTGGTCTCTGCGACCACCCCCAGCTCAAACAGTAAATGTCGTCACCAGGTGTGGTCCCCCTTCTCCCGAAGTTACGGGGGCAATTTGCCGAGTTCCTTAACCACAGTTCTCTCGATCGCCTTAGTATTCTCTACCTGACCACCTGTGTCGGTTTGGGGTACGGGCCGTGCACCAACTCACTAGAGGCTTTTCTCGGCAGCATAGGATCACAGAATTCACCTCAACGGCTACGCATCACCCCTCACCCTCAAGGAACACGGATTTACCTATATTCCGGGCTACAGGCTTACACCACGACAACCAACCGCGTGGCCCTGCTACCTTCCTGCGTCACCCCATCGCTTGACTACTACAGCCAAGGTCCCACGCAGCCACCCCCAAACAATCCCGAAGGACTGAGAAGAAGTTTTTGGGTGGTTAGTACAACTGCCTCGCCACTGGGCGCGGATACACGGGTACGGGAATATCAACCCGTTGTCCATCGACTACGCCTGTCGGCCTCGCCTTAGGTCCCGACTCACCCTGGGCGGATTAACCTGGCCCAGGAACCCTTGGTCATTCGGCGGACAAGTTTCTCACTTGTCTTTCGCTACTCATGCCTGCATTCTCACTCCCACACCCTCCACAACCCATCACCAGGCTGCTTCCCAGAGTGCAGGACGCTCCCCTACCCAACCACACCACTACACAAGAACCCGTAGATCCTCATGGATGTTTTGTGTGATTGCCGCGGCTTCGGCGGTGTACTTGAGCCCCGCTACATTGTCGGCGCAGGACCACTTGACCAGTGAGCTATTACGCACTCTTTCAAGGATGGCTGCTTCTAAGCCAACCTCCTGGTTGTCTAAGCAATCCCACATCCTTTTCCACTTAGTACACGCTTAGGGGCCTTAGCCGGCGATCTGGGCTGTTTCCCTCTCGACTACGAAGCTTATCCCCCGCAGTCTCACTGCCATGCTCTCACTTACCGGCATTCGGAGTTTGGTTGACGTCAGTAACCTAGTGGGGCCCATCGGCCATCCAGTAGCTCTACCTCCGGCAAGAAACACATGACGCTGCACCTAAATGCATTTCGGGGAGAACCAGCTATCACGGAGTTTGATTGGCCTTTCACCCCTACCCACAACTCATCCCCTCCATTTTCAACTGAAGTGGGTTCGGGCCTCCACCACATCTTACTGTGGCTTCACCCTGGCCATGGGTAGATCACTCCGCTTCGGGTCTAGACCCAGCGACTCAAAACGCCCTATTCAGACTCGCTTTCGCTACGGCTACCCCACCACGGGTTAACCTCGCCACTGAGCACTAACTCGCAGGCTCATTCTTCAAAAGGCACGCCATCACCCACCAACCCCAAGGATTGCGCAGGCTTTGACGGATTGTAAGCGTCCGGTTTCAGGTACTATTTCACTCCCCTCCCGGGGTACTTTTCACCTTTCCCTCACGGTACTCGTCCGCTATCGGTCACCAGGAAGTATTTAGGCTTACCGGGTGGTCCCGGCAGATTCACAGCAGATTCCACGAGCCCGCTGCTACTCGGGAAACATCGAAACCAGGCATTGCGTTTTCAGTTACCGGACTCTCACCGTCTACGGCAGACCATCCCAGGCCACTTCACCTAACACAACACTTTCTCAACTGGCCGACCAGCCGGCAGACCGATCCACGACACTCCCACAACACCACACGCACAACCCCTGCCGAGTATCACATACGCGCGGTTTAGCCTCATCCACTTTCGCTCGCCACTACTCACGGAATCACAATTGTTTTCTCTTCCTGCGGGTACTGAGATGTTTCACTTCCCCACGTTCCCCCCGCACCGGCTATACATTCACCGGGCGGTAACACCACATCACTGGTGCTGGGTTTCCCCATTCGGACACCCTCGGATCACAGCTCGTTTGACAACTCCCCGAGGCCTATCGCGGCCTACCACGTCCTTCATCGGCTCCTGGTACCAAGGCATCCACCGAACGCCCTAAAACACTTACAACAACACCCACAAACACACCCCCACACCCACCAGCAAAAACCAGCAAGCAACAAGGATACGAATGTGGAGTCCCACAAACACATGAGTAAAAACTGTGCCCAAAAAATTGAACAACAGAAACCAAAATGTTTAATTGCAGTACAAACACCAAAACTCAGAAGTCCTGATCTCCAGGGCCTTGATTATTGATGCTCGCATCCACTATGCACTTCTCAAACAACACACACCCACCCACCCCATACACACGAAAACATCGCGCGCGGTAGTCAGCGAGCACAGTTAGAGTCAACCCCACAACCAATCCCCTCCATCTAGTGGAAGAGTTCGGCGGGTGTTTTCTCAGAACCCCGATAGTGTGTGACATCGTCTGACCCGGTCACCCGGTATCAGTCCACCCCACCGTTTTCCGTCACAGTGACAGAAACAGTATATCGGATGGTTTTCTTGTGTTTCACCCTCGAACAAACACGCGGCCGGCCATGAACAGACCTGAAACCACTTGTTGTTGTTTGCTCCTTAGAAAGGAGGTGATCCAGCCGCACCTTCCGGTACGGCTACCTTGTTACGACTTCGTCCCAATCGCCGATCCCACCTTCGACCACTCCCTCCCCGAGGGGTTGGGCCATGGGCTTCGGGTGTTACCGACTTTCATGACGTGACGGGCGGTGTGTACAAGGCCCGGGAACGTATTCACCGCAGCGTTGCTGATCTGCGATTACTAGCGACTCCGACTTCATGGGGTCGAGTTGCAGACCCCAATCCGAACTGAGACACGCTTTAAGGGATTCGCTCCACCTCACGGTATCGCAGCCCTCTGTACGCGCCATTGTAGCATGTGTGAAGCCCTGGACATAAGGGGCATGATGACTTGACGTCATCCCCACCTTCCTCCGAGTTGACCCCGGCAGTCTCCTGCAAGTCCCCGGCATAACCCGCTGGCAATACAGGACAAGGGTTGCGCTCGTTGCGGGACTTAACCCAACATCTCACGACACGAGCTGACGACAGCCATGCACCACCTGTACACCAACCACAAGGGAAACGATATCTCTACCGTCGTCTGGTGTATGTCAAACCCAGGTAAGGTTCTTCGCGTTGCATCGAATTAATCCACATGCTCCGCCGCTTGTGCGGGCCCCCGTCAATTCCTTTGAGTTTTAGCCTTGCGGCCGTACTCCCCAGGCGGGGTACTTAATGCGTTAGCTACGGCACAGAATCCGTGAAATGGACCCCACACCTAGTACCCACCGTTTACGGCGTGGACTACCAGGGTATCTAATCCTGTTCGCTCCCCACGCTTTCGCTCCTCAGCGTCAGTTACTACCCAGAGACCCGCCTTCGCCACCGGTGTTCCTCCTGATATCTGCGCATTTCACCGCTACACCAGGAATTCCAGTCTCCCCTGTAGTACTCAAGTCTGCCCGTATCGCCTGCACGCCTGCAATTGAGTTGCAGGATTTCACAGACGACGCGACAAACCGCCTACGAGCTCTTTACGCCCAGTAATTCCGGACAACGCTTGCACCCTACGTATTACCGCGGCTGCTGGCACGTAGTTGGCCGGTGCTTCTTCTCCAGGTACCGTCACAAAAGCTTCGTCCCTGGCGAAAGAGGTTTACAACCCGAAGGCCGTCATCCCTCACGCGGCGTCGCTGCATCAGGCTTGCGCCCATTGTGCAATATTCCCCACTGCTGCCTCCCGTAGGAGTCTGGGCCGTGTCTCAGTCCCAGTGTGGCCGATCACCCTCTCAGGTCGGCTACCCGTCGTCGCCTTGGTGGGCCGTTACCCCACCAACAAGCTGATAGGCCGCGGGCCCATCTCACACCGCACAAGGCTTTCCACCACCGACCATGCAGCCGGTGGTCCTATCCGGTATTAGACCCAGTTTCCCAGGCTTATCCCAAAGTGTGAGGCAGATCACCCACGTGTTACTCACCCGTTCGCCACTCGAGTACCCTGCAAGCAGGGCCTTTCCGTTCGACTTGCATGTGTTAAGCACGCCGCCAGCGTTCGTCCTGAGCCAGGATCAAACTCTCCAACAAAAAACCAATCAGAGAAATAGACCTGACCAAAAAATAATCCAAATTCAAAAGAATCAACTGGCAAAAAAATCATCTTGTCAAAAACATGACAGACTCCCTCAAATGCCAGCCGAAAATAGTTGGCACAAGAAAATCCATCACACACTATCGAGTTCTCAAAAAACACACACCCACCAACACCACACCCCGTAAAAACAGCATGCGAACTTCGGTGAACCGGAGCCTGTCACCCGACTCGCGGGCAACTCCACCAGCCTAACCAGGCTCATGGCCGGAAGTCAAACCCGGATT